>NZ_JBEXVF010000001.1:0-344284 GCF_040629235.1 Amycolatopsis sp. NPDC005961
CGGATCGGCGGCGCGATCGCCGGCAAGGCGACGAACAGCCTGATCGTCAAACACCGCCGGCTGGTACCCCGTCGGCCCCCGGTCGACCGTCTACGCCGGCCTGCTGGCCAACGGCAAGTACGCCGACCCGTTCTACTCGACGAACATGAAGAACGTGCCGACCGCGGACTTCAAGGTCCCGTGGTGGTACCGCACCGACCTCACCGTCACCGACACCACCCAGCGCACCTACCTCGACTTCAGCGGCGTCCTCTCGAAGGCCGACGTCTGGGTCAACGGGACGCGGATCGCGGACAAGACACAGGTCACCGGCGCCTACACGCGCCACGACCTGGACATCACCGCGCAGGTGAAGGCCGGGACGAACAGCATCGCGTTCAAGGTCTACCCGAACGACCCGAACAAGGACCTGTCGATGGGCTGGATCGACTGGGCGCAGACCCCGCCGGACCAGAACATGGGCATCGTGCGCGACGTCCTCGTGCGGCGCAGCGGCCCGGTGGCGCTGCGCGGCGGTCACGTCGTCACGAAGCTGACCGGCCTCAGCCACGCCGACCTCACGGTCAAGGCCGACGTCCGCAACGACTCGGCGAGCGCGGTGAGCACGACGGTGTCCGGCACGGTCGCCGGCAAGGCGATCAGCCAGACGGTGAGCCTGGCGGCCAAGGAGAAGAAGACCGTCACGTTCCCGGTGACCGGGATCGACAACCCGCAGGTCTGGTGGCCGGCCGGGATGGGCGGGCAGCCGCTCTACGACCTCGACCTGACCGCGAGCGCCGGCGGCACGGCGTCCGACTCCGCACACGAGAGCTTCGGCGTGCGCCAGGTGACGGCGAACAAGAACTCCAGCGGCGGCCGGTCGTACACGATCAACGGGCGCCCGCTGCTGATCAAGGGCGGCGGCTACTCGCCGGACCTGTTCCTGCGCTGGAACGAGCAGTACGCGGCGGACAAGCTGGCCTACGTCAAGGACCTCGGACTCAACACCGTGCGCCTGGAGGGGCACATCGAGCCGGACGAGTTCTTCGACCTCGCCGACCGGATGGGCGTGCTCACGCTGCCCGGCTGGGAGTGCTGCGACAAGTGGGAGGGCCAGGTCAACGGCGACGAGAAGGGTGACCCGTGGACGGCCGCGGACTACCCGGTCGCGAAGGCGTCGATGACCGCGGAGGCCGAGCGCCTGCGCGACCACCCGAGCGTCATCTCGTTCCTGATCGGCAGCGACTTCGCGCCCGACGCGACGATCGAGAAGAACTACCTCGACGCGCTCACGGCCGCGGACTGGCCCACCCCGGTGGTCCCGGCCGCGTCGGCGAAGTCGTCGCCGCAGCTCGGCTCGTCCGGCATGAAGATGAACGGGCCGTACGACTACGTCCCGCCGAACTACTGGTACGACAAGGCGCACACCGACCTCGGCGGCGCGTGGAGCTTCAACTCCGAGACCAGCGCCGGGCCGGACATCCCGACGATGGACACGCTCAAGCGGATGATGTCCTCGAGCGAGCTGGACACGCTGTGGAAGAGCCCGTCGACCGCGCAGTACCACCGGTCGTCGTCCTCGACGTTCGCCAACCTGAAGCTCTTCGGCGACGCGCTGACCGGCCGCTACGGCAAGCCCGCGAGCCTCGACGACTTCGTCCGGAAGGCGCAGCTGGCGCAGTACGAGAACGTGCGCGCCGAGTTCGAGTCGCACTCGCGCAACTTCAGCGACAGCTCGAACCCGGCCACCGGGATCATCTACTGGATGCTCAACAGCGGCTGGACGTCGCTGCACTGGCAGCTGTTCGACGCCTACCTCGACCAGAACGGCTCGTACTTCGGGGCGAAGAAGGCGAACGAGCCGCTGCACATCCAGTACTCGTACGACACCAAGTCCGTCGTGGTGGTGAACCACAACCACGACGCGGCGTCGAACCTCACCGCGTCCGTCAAGCTGTACAACCTGGACGGCACGGAGAAGTTCAACCAGTCGAAGGCCGTGTCCGTGGGCGGTGACGGTGCGAAGACCACCGCGCTGACCATCGGTTCGGTGAGCGGGCTGTCGACGACGTACCTGGCGAAGCTGGTCCTGACGGACGGATCGGGTAAGGAGGTCAGCCGCAACGTCTACTGGCTGTCCACCAAGGCCGACACGCTGAACTGGGACGCCAGCGACTGGTACTACACGCCTCAGTCCGCCTACGCGGACCTGTCCGGGCTGAACGGCCTGGCCCAGGTCAGCCTGGGGTCGACCGCGACGTCGACCACCAACGGCGACGGCACCACGACCACCAAGGTGACGCTGACGAACGGGTCGGCGAACAAGGTGCCGGCGTTCTTCGTCGACGCGCACGTCCTCGGCGCGGCGGGCGCGCCGGTGCTGCCGGTGCGGTGGACCGACAACCAGGTCACCCTCTGGCCCGGCGAGTCGACGACGCTGACGGCGACGTACCGGACCGCGGACCTCAAGGGCGCCAAGGCGTCCGTGCGGATCGCGGGCTGGAACACCGGGACGAAGACGATCCCGGCCGACGGCACCACCGGCCCGGGTCCGGGTGACCCGGTGGACTACCAGGCGGAGAACGCCACGATCACCAACGGCGTCGCGGAGTCGAACCACGCCGGGTTCACCGGCACCGGGTTCGTCAACTACGACAACGCGACCGGCAGCGCGGTGGAGTTCTCGGTCAACGCGGCGGCCGCAGGCTCGGCGAACGTCGTCCTGCGGTTCGCCAACGGCACCACGGTGAACCGGCCGATGGACGTCACGGTCAACGGCACCAAGGTGGCGTCCGCGGTGGCGTTCGGCGGCACGGGCAACTGGGACACCTGGCAGACGGTCACGATCCCGGTGACGCTGACCGCCGGGACGAACAAGATCAAGGCGACCGCGACGACCGCCAACGGCGGCCCGAACCTCGACAAGATCACCGTCTAGCGCGGTTTCCTGAGGGGCACCTTCACGGCGGTGAAGGTGCCCCTCATGCCATCCAGAGCAGGCGCTGCTCGCGGTCCGGGTCCGAGACCGTCGCGGAGACGTCGTCGAAGAGGCGCGTGACGCGGTCTTCCCGCGTGTAGCGAGGCCAGCCCGGGTCGCCGGTCGCGATGAAGCGGACCCAGGCGCCGAACATCTCGTTCGCCATCGCCTGCATGCGCTCGGCCGGGAACGTCCGGCCGGCGAAGAGGAACCGCCAGTTGCGGTTGCGGATGTCGTCGAACGTCAGCGGCAGGTCCAGTCCGTGCGGCGCGCCGAGCCCCTTCCCCCGCGGCGCGATCCGCCAGTCCAGCCGGTACATCCACGCGTCCGGCTGCTTCTCGGCGAAGCGGATCGCCGGGATCCACCAGTCCCCCGCGGTCAGCGCGCGGTTGCGGATCTGGTCCGCGGGCCAATCCAGCAGCTCGGCATAAGCCGCGACGGCCTTCTCGACCTCGGCGGCGTCCAGCATCGTCGAGCCGACGCCCAGGAGCTTCGCGCCGCCCGACTGCAGCCAGCTGAACAGGTCCTCTTCGTCGGCCGTCGTCCCGATCAGCAGCGGGACCTCGCGGACGGCGTCCAGCGGGCGTTGCGGCAGCAGCTCGTCCCCGACGACCACGCGGTAGGTCACCTTCGTGCCGGAGACCGCCGAAACCCGTTGCTGCGCCTGAAGAATCTCTTTCACCGGCAGCGTCGCGAGGTCTTCCGGCGAGGCGGCCAGCTCGGCGAGAACCGCCGAAGCGATCGCCTCGCCTTCGGCCGGGGTGTGCACGACCGAGCCGACGCCGGTCCCGCTCTGGACGATCGCCTGCCGCACCAGACCGCGCGTCGCGGGCACGGCCAGCAGCGTCCCGACGGTGCGGCCGCCGTTGGACTGCCCGGCGAGCGTCACGCGGTCCGGATCGCCCCCGAACGCGCCGACGTTGTCCCGCACCCACTCCAGCGCCGCGACCTGGTCGCGCAGGGACAGGTTGGAGTCGGCGACGCCGGGCAGGTGCAGCATCCCGAGCACCCCGAGCCGGTAGGCGACGGTCACCACGACGACGCCTCGCCGCGCGTACGCGGACCCGTCGAACTGGTGGGGCGCGCCCATCACGCCGCCCCCGCCGTGGATCCAGACGAGCACCGGGTACGAGCCGGGCGACGCCGGCGCGTAGACGTTCAGGTAGAGGCAGTCCTCGTCCCCGGTGAAGCCGCGCCCGGTCAGCTCGGGCTGCGGCGCGCGTGGCGCCCACCCGGTGGCGTCCCGGACCCCCGGCCACGGCGGCACCGGCCGGGGCGCGCGGAACCGCAGCTCGCCCACCGGCGGCTCGGCGTAGGGCACGCCGAGGAACGTCCGCACCCCGTCCCCTTCGGACCCGCGCAGGGCGCCGGCCGTGATCTCCACCGTCGTCACGAACCCAGCCTAGGAGCTTGCGCTGGAGCGCGCTCCAGCGTGTTGACTGGGCCACACACACTGGGAGGGAACCATGAGCGCGTCCGAAAACAAGCAGCTGCTGAGAACCGCCTTCGACGCCTGGGGCACCGGCGACATCCGGCCGCTGATCGCCGCGATGGCCGACGACGTCACGTGGACGGTCGGCGGCCACACCAGCTGGTCCGGCAGCTTCCGCGGCAAGGACTCCGTCCGCCGCGACCTGCTGGCGAAGCTCGGCGAGCAGTTCGACGGCACCTACACCAGCACCGCGAGCCGGTTCGTCGCGGAGGACGACGTCGTCGTGGTCGAGACGCGGGGCAGCGTCGCCACGAAGGCCGGGGCGCGTTACGACAACCAGTACTGCTTCGTCGTCCGGCTCGAAGGCGGCCGGATCCGCGAGATCACCGAGTACCTGGACACCCAGCTGGTCGCCGAAGTGCTCCCCGACCTGGCCAGGTGACATCCGGGGCGGCCGACGGGTAATGATTACCCCGTGCACATAGCGGCAGAGATAGTGGCGCTGGTCGTGACCGTCCTCGTCGTCAGCGCGGTGGCGCGGCGGCTGGACTGGTCCGCTCCGCTGTGCCTGATCGCCGTCGGCGTCGTGGCGTCGTACGTCCCCGGCGTGCCCGAGTACCACCTCGACCCCGAGGTCGTGCTGCTCGGCCTGCTCCCGCCGCTGCTGTACTCGGCGGCCATCCAGACGTCGCTGGTCGACTTCCGGAAGAACCGCGGGGCGATCGGGCTGATGTCGGTCGGGCTCGTCGTGTTCACCACCTTCGGCGTCGGGCTGGTCGCCTGGGCGGTGATCCCCGGGCTCCCGCTGGCCGGCGGCATCGCGCTCGGCGCGATCGTGGCCCCGCCGGACGCGGTCGCGGCCAGCGTCGTCGCCCGCCGGGTCGGCATGCCCCGCAAGCTGATCCGGCTGCTGGAGGGCGAGAGCCTGTTCAACGACGCGGCCGCGCTGGTCGCCCTCCGCACGGCCATCGCGGCGCTGGCCGGGTCGGTCAGCCTGTGGCAGGTCGGCGCCGACTTCTTCCGCGCGGCCATCGGCGGCGCGGTCGTAGGGCTCGTCGTCGGGTTCGCGGCCGCGTTCGTCCGCGCCCGGCTGAACGAGCCGGTGCTCGACACCGCGCTGTCGTTCGCCGTGCCCTTCATCGCCTACATCCCGGCCGAGGCGATCCACGGCTCCGGCGTGCTCGCGGTGGTCATCGCCGGGCTCATCCTCGGGCACAAGGCACCGCAGATCCTCTCCGGCTCGACGCGCCTGGCGTCGCGGCTGAACTGGCAGACCATCGCGTTCCTGCTGGAGAACATGGTCTTCCTGCTGATCGGCCTGCAGCTGCGCCGGATCCTCTCCGAGGTCGGCGAAAGCGGGCTGTCGCTGGCGATGCTCGTCTGGATCTGCGTCGCCGTGCTGGGCGCGACGATCGTCACCCGGGTGCTGTGGATGGCCGGGATCGGCACCGTGAAACGGCTGGAGCGGCGCCTGCTGCCGGCGAAACCGCGGGCGAAGATCTGGCCGTGGCGCTACTCGGCCGTCATCGCCTGGGCGGGCATGCGCGGCGTGGTCACGCTCGCCGCGGCGTTCGTGCTCCCCGCGGACACCCCGCAGCGGGCGGTGCTGGTGCTCGCGGCGTTCGTCGTCGTGGCCGGCACCCTGGCCGTGCAGGGCATGACGCTGCCGCCGCTGATCCGGAAGCTGCGCCTGCCGCGGCCGGACCCGGCGGAGGACGCGCTGCAGGAGGCGGCCGTCCTGCACGACATGACCAGCGCGGCGCTGACCCGGCTCGAGGAGATCCGGCAGCCCGACGACCCGCCGGAGATCATCCAGCGCCTGCGCGACCGGCTCCAGCACCGCACCGACTCGGCGTGGGAACAGCTCGGCCGGCAGAGCGCACTGACCGAGACGCCGAGCGACGCCTACCGCCGCCTGCGGCTGGACCTGCTCGACGTCGAGCGCCGCCAGTTCCTGAAGGCCCGCGACAGCGGCAGCGCCGACGACGAAGTCCTGCGCAAGGTCCTGGAGCGGCTCGACATCGAAGAGTCCATGCTGGACCGGGACGAAGAGGAGCCCGAGGTCGAAGGCCGCGAGCTGCGCACCCCGGCCGCGACGGCCGGTTCGTGCAAGCACCTGGCCCACGAGTGGGTCGAAAAGGAGCCGAGCTCGCCGGACGCGTGCGCCGCCTGCATCGCCGAAGGCACGACGTGGGTGCACCTGCGGATGTGCCTCAAGTGCGGCAACGTCGCCTGCTGCGACTCTTCACCGCGCCGGCACGCCACGCAGCACTTCCACGAAAGCCGCCATCCGGTGATGCGCAGCTTCGAGCCCGGGGAGACGTGGCGATGGTGCTTCGTGGACAAGCAACTCGGATAATGTCGGGGCCATGAGCACGCCCGAGCAGGAGATCGAGTACCGCCAGCACCGCTTCAGCCCACCGCCGGGCGCGACCGAGATCTTCCTGGTCCGGCACGGCGAGTCCGCGCCGGCGCGCGGGGACAACCCCTTCACGCTGGTCGAAGGCCAGGCCGACCCGGAGCTCGCGCCGGACGGCCGCGACCACGCCCGGCGCGTCGGCGACCGGCTGGCCGGCGAGCGGATCGACGCGATCTACGTGACGACGTTGCGCCGCACGGCGGAGACCGCCGCGCCGCTGGCCGAGAAGCTCGGGCTGACCCCGGTCGTCGAACCGGACCTGCGCGAGATCCACCTGGGCGACTGGGAGAACGGCCTCTTCCGGAAGTACACGGCCGAAGGCCACCCGATCGTCGAGCGGCTGTGGACCGAGCAGCGCTGGGACGTCATCCCAGGCGCGGAGTCCGACGAGCGGTTCGGCGCCCGGCTGCGCGGCGCGCTGACGAGGATCGCCGCCGCCCACCCGGACCAGCGCGTCGCCGTGTTCACCCACGGCGGCGTGATCGGCGAGGTGTTCGCGCAGGCCAGCCGGTCGGTCGAGCGGTTCGCGTTCCTCGGCGCCGACAACGGGTCCGTTTCGCACCTGGTGCTGCACGGCGACAACTGGATCATCCGGCGCTTCAACGACACTTCGCACCTGGCTACGCCGCTCGGCTGAGCTTCCCGGTCGCGACGAACTGGACGGTCACCAGGATCGAGACGGCTTCCGCGGCGAGCAGCCCGATCAGCACCAGCACCTGCGTCAGGCCCGCCTGGATCGGCCCGGCGCCGCCCAGCAGCACGCCGACGTAGGCGCCCGGCAGCGTCACCAGGCCGACCGTGCGGGTCTGGTCCAGCGCCGGGATCAGCGCGTGCCCGGCGCTCGGACGGCAGATTTCGAGAGCGGCCGCGCGCGGCATGAACCCCAGGGCGAGCGCGGCTTCGTACTCTCCGTGACGGGCCTTCAGCTCGTCGAGCGCCCGGCGCGCGGCCTGGGACGTCGCGGTCATCGCGCCGCCGATGACGATGCCGGCGATCGGCACGACCGCGATCGGTTCGAGCGGGACGACCCCGGCGCCCAGCACCAGCGCGAGCACCGGCACGACGCCGGCCGCGATCGCGAGTGCCGTCCACGGGAGGTTCGCCCAGGTGCCGGCGCGGCGCGCCGACGTCACCGCGGCGATGGCGAACATCAGCAGGACGAACAGGCCGGTGAGCGGGGCCGACCGCAGGACGGCGGTGATCACCAGCGACACGAGGGCCAGCTGCGCGACCGCCCGGACGGCCGCGATGACCACGTCCCGTCCGCGGCCGAGGCCACCGGCCTGGACGACCGCGGTGGCGGCGACGGCGAGCAGGACCAGCACCGCCACGAGGGCGGGCCCGAAGGTGATCGCGGCGTTGTTCACGCCGACGATCCTGCTCTCAGACGGCGCAGCTGAACTGGCGGCCCGGCTCGGCGACGCTCTTCTCGGCGACGACGACCCCGTCGACGACGATCCGGCAGCGCAGCTCACCGGGCCCGGGGTTGCGGGCGGCGATGCTGTAGAACTCGGTGCGCCCGGCCGGACCGACTCGGGTGAATTCCACCGACCACGGCGTCGTCACCTCGGCGTGCTGGGTCAGCGCGGCACCCGCGGCGGCGTAGGTGACGTCCTGGGCGCCGTGCGCGCCGAGCAGCTCGTAGACGACGGAGTGGCTCGCGGTGGCGACCGCGGCCGGCACGACCGGCGCGGCCACCGGCGCGGGCTGGGCCGGTCCGCGCGCGGACCGGGGCACGACGAACGCCGTCACCGCGACGGCGGCGGCGAGCACGCCCAGGACGACCACGACGCTGCCGGCCGACCTGGCGCGGCCAGGGCAGTCACGGCGGGGCGGGATCGCGGTGGGAACACCCATGAAGAGGTCTTCTCTCGTCGCGCGCGCTTCCGTCGAGCGCGTCGCCTATATCTCGCCGTGACCTCACGGCGCGTTAGCCCCTGATACGCGAGATGTCCAACTTTCACCCAATCGGGGGCCCGCGGTTTTGTCGTACCCGGGGTGCATCATCGGGGTGTGTACGAGGAGACGGCACCACCCGGTCCGCTGGCGGGCGTGGCCCGCTGCGTGTGGCGGTTGGCTTCGGCGGCGCCGAAGCGGATCGTCCCCGACGGCTGCCTCGACCTGGTCGTCGGCGACGGCGAGGCGTTCGTCGCGGGCCCGGACACGGCGGCGTGGTCGTCGGTGACCCGGCCGGGCGCTGAGCTGCGCGGAGTCCGGTTCACGCCGGGCCGGGCCCCGGCGGTCCTGGGCGTGGCGGCCGACGAGCTGCGCGACCGCCGGGTGCCACTCGGCGAGTTGTGGGGGCACGCCGGAGAGCTGCTGACGGAGCGGCTGCTGTCGGGCGACGTTACGCCGGCGCAAGCGGTTGCGTCGAGGCTGGCGGAGGTGCCACCGGCGGATCAGGCGGTGGCGGCGTTGATCGCGAGGCTGGACGCGGGAGCGGCGCGGGTATCGGAGGCGGCGGCGATGATGACGGGGGCTGCCGGGACTCCCGCAGCGCCGGAAGCACCCGAAGCCGCGACGCTCGCCCGGGGTGCCGATCCGGACCGGATCGCCGCCGCGGTCGCCCGCGGAGGCTTGAGTCCGAAGCAAGTCGCCGCCCTACTCGCCCGAGGCACCGACCCAGCCCGAGTCGCCGCCGCACGTCTCGAAGAGCCCGTCGCGGTGAGCGAACGGCGGCTGCGGCGGCGTTTCGTCCAAGCCGTCGGGTACGGGCCCGCCACCTACCTCCGCGTCGCCCGCTTCCAGCGGGCCGTCGCCCTCGCTTCGCGCGCCCCCGGGCTGGCCGCGCTGGCCGTCGCAGCGGGGTACGCCGATCAGGCGCACCTCAGCCGGGACTGCCGGGCCCTGACCGGCCTGACTCCCCGCGGCTACTTCGGCACGGCCTCCACTGTGGACTCGACGCACAGTGATCGACTCCGTTCGGCGTAACCCCTGCGGGCAACCGGAAGTGGGGCCTCACCCGAGAAGGTAAGCGGACGGTAAACGACTACCAAGAGCGCTATTCTCCGTTCGACCAGTGATCAGGGAGGGCGTGTGGCCACCATCAGCGACGTCGCGGCCAGGGCCGGCGTCTCCACGGCGACCGTGTCGCGCGCGCTCAACGGCAAGTCCACTGTGGACCCGATGCTCGCCGCGCGCGTCCAGGAGGCCGCCGCCGAGCTCGGCTATCACCCGAACGGGCTGGCGCGGAACCTCCGCCGCCAGGAGACCGCCGTGCTCGCGCTGATCATCTCCGACGTCGAAAACCCGTTCTTCACGGCCATCGCGCGCGGCGTCGAGGACCTCGCGCAGCGGTCGGGCTACTCCGTCGTGCTCTGCAACTCCGACGAGAACGAAGACAAGGAGCGGCGCTACATCGAGGTCGCGCTGCAGGAACGGGTGGCCGGGGTCGTGCTGTCCCCCACCGGCCGGTCCACGAACGTCGAGGGCCTGCGACGCCAGGGCACGCCGCTGGTGGCGGTGGACCGCCCGCTGCCCGCCGACACGGGCGACCAGGTCCTGGTCGACACGCGCCACGCGGCCGCCGAAGCCACCCGGCACCTGCTGGCGGGCGGCTACCGCCGGGTCGGCTGCCTGACCGGGCCGGCCGGTGTCCGCACCGCCGACGACCGCCTGGCCGGGTATGCCGACGTCGTCGGCGAGGCGAACGTCGTGTCCCGGCGGGCGGAATACCGCGCCGAGGGCGCCCGGCTGGCGGCGCTGGAGCTGCTCGACGAGCCGTCTCCGCCGGACGCGCTGCTGGTCGCGAACAGCACGATGGCGATCGGCGTGCTGGAGGCGTTGTCGTCGCGCGGCCTGCGTGCGGGCCGCGACGTCGGGATCGTCTCGTTCGACGACGCCCCGTGGACGACGCTCATCGACCCGCCACTGACGGTGGTCGCCCAGCCGGCGTATGAGGTCGGCCGCGTGGCGGCGCAGCTCCTGCTGGCCCGGATCACCGACAGCAGCCGCGAAGCGACGACCACGACGCTCGAAGCCCGGCTGATCGAGCGGAAGAGCTCCCGTCGCTGACCCGTGTGACCACCGGTTCGCACGCGGCAAGGGCCGACTCGCGTACCTGGATGGACGACTCACGTACGCAGACAGCCGACTCGCGTACCCAGACGGACGACACGCGTACCTGGAAGGCCGACTCGCGCACCTGGATGGACAACTCGCGTACCCAGACGGACGACTCGCGTGCCTGGATGGACGACACGTGTGACTGGGGAGCCGACTCGCGTGATTGAAGGGTCGACTCGCGTGATGGGGAGGTCGACTCGCCTGTGCCGGGGGAGCGACGTGCCTGGGGGCCGGCTCGTGCCGGGCCCCCCAGGCACGCCCCACCCCCTGTGTCCCCCATGGCCGGCGCCAACCCGCCGGATCCTGTGAGCACGGAGCGGAAATCGTTTACTCACCCGGAACGTAAGTCCGGGGAAGCACTCTGTCAAGCCTGGACAACGTCCTCCGATGCGGGCAAACTGGCCGGAAGTTGTTTACTCAACGTGTTGACTGATGTGCGGTAAGTGTCGATCTCTGGTGAATTCACCCACAGTCAGGGCAAGAAACCGCACGAACCCGCACACGCGCGCTGTTTCGGGTTAACCTCAGTCTCATGTCTGTAGCGCTGGAGAACATCCTCGCCAAGGCGGGCTTGAAAATCGACGCGAACGAGTTCCTCACGCTCGTCGAAGACGCGGCGCGCAGGCTGTCCCCGCCGAACCCCGATCCATCGCACTACTTCTCCGCCGATCAGCGCGCCGCGCTCACCGACGTCGGTCTCGACCTGTCGCCGCACCGCGAAGGCGAGCCGGACTTCCGGGCGCGAACCGTCGCCGCGCACGCCGTGCTCGCCGAGGGCGCGCTCAGCGTCAACGAGGCGGCGCGGGCCCTCGGCGTCGACGACAGCCGGATCCGCCACCGCCTCAAGGAAGGCAGGCTGACCGGCTGGAAGGACGGCGGGTGGCGGCTGCCGGCGTGGCAGTTCGCCGGCTCGGGCGTGCTGCCCGGCCTCGAAGTCGTGCTCAAGGCCCTCCCCGAAGACCAGCCGGCGCTCGTCGTCGCCGCGTTCATGAGTACCCCCCAGCCGGACCTCGTCATCAACGAGCATCCCGCGACCCCGCGCCAATGGCTCCTCTCCGGGGGTGACCCGGACCACGTCGCCCGCCTCATCGCCACGCTCGGCTCGCCGTTCTAGGCTGGAGCACCCCGAGCAAGATCACCGACAAGGACGGACCACCCCCGACCCATGGCCCGGCTCCCGCTGCCGCCCGCCCGATCCGTCCTGGTCCGGCAGCTGAATCGCGCCAATGACGTGGTGACGGTCCAGCCCACGACCAGGCTCGTCCGGATCTTCACCGCGCACGGCAACCACCCCCAGCAGTGGAACTCGTTCCGCTACACCGGCCCGCTCCCGCACGGCCGGTTCGACCAGCAGTCGCCCGGGCGCGGCGGCGCCCCGGTCACCGACCCCGCGAACGGGGTCCTCTACTTCGGCCTCACGGTGCGCACCTCGGTCGCCGAGGTCTTCCAGACGAGCTCCGCGGTCGACCGCCGCACGCGCGGTCCCCGGCTCGTCGTCGTCCGCCCGACGCGCACGCTGCGCCTGCTCGACCTGACCAGCCTGTGGCCGACGCGGGTGGGCGCGTCGCAGGAGATCTCCAGCGGCCCGAAGAAGCTGACGCAGGCGTGGGCCCGCGCGATCCGCGGCGCGTTCAGCGACCTGGACGGCCTCTGGTACCGCTCCTCGATGGACTCCGGCGACCCGGCGATCTGCCTGTGGGACCCGCCGGCGGGCGCGGCGCTGCCGATCGCGCCGGACGTGCTGCTGCCACTGGACCACCCGGGCCTGGACGTCCCGCTGGGCCGGGTCTGCGAAGAGCTGAACTACACGCTGCTGAACTGAGCTTCGAGCAGCGGGACGATCGCGGTCAGGTCACCGGAGTCGACGACGTGGGTCGCGACGGCGCGGGCCGGCGGCGAGGCGTTGAAGCCGATGCTCATCCCGACGGCGGCGAACAGCGGCAGCTCCGACCGGCCGTCCCCGACGGCGACGCACCGCTCGGGCGCGATGCCCTGGGTTAGCGCGAAGTCCCGACGCGATCAGCCCCGTCTGCTCCGCCGGGTCGGCGTCCAGGATCACGCGGGTCTCCGCCTCCGCCGTCCGGAAGAACGCCCACCACGGACGTTCGCAGGCGCCGACGACCGGTACAAGAGGCCTAAAGGTGCCGCCCCCACCACTCGAGGATCGCCTCGAAGCGCTGGACGCGGTGCCGCGGACGCCCCGACCGGGACAGTTCGTGGCCTTCCCCGGGGAACAGCAGGAACTCCGCCGGCGCGCCCGCGCGGCGCAACGCCACGAACATCCGCTGCCCCTGCTCCAGCGGGCACCGCCAGTCCTGCTCCGAATGCGCCACCATGAACGGGATCTTGATCTGCGCGGCGTATGACAGCGGCGAACGGGCGCGCTGCTCCGCCGGATCGGCGCCGATGTACGCGTCGACGAACGTGTAGCCGATGTCGGAGCTGCCGACCATCGAGTCCCACGCGTTGACCGCGCGCTCGCTCCACGCCGCCTTGAAGCGCTCGCCGTGGTGGGCCGCCAGCCAGCTCGTCATGAACCCGCCGTACGAGCCGCCCATGATGCCGACGCGGGAGGCGTCCAGCTCCGGGCGTTCGAGGGCCTTGTCCAGCAGCGCCAGGACGTCGTCGACGTCGACCGTGCCGAAGGCGTGCGTGATCGCGTGGCCGTGGGTCTGCCCGTAGCCCGCCGACCCGCGCGGGTTGCCGAGCACCACCGCGTACCCCGCGGCCGCGTACACCTGGGCCTCGTCGAACACCGCCCAGTCCTGCTGGGTGAACGGGCCGCCGTGCACCACGCGCAGGACCGGGTGCGGGCCGTCGCCTTCGGGCAGCACCAGCCAGCCGTGCACCGGGTAGCCGTCCGGCGCGGTGGTCTCCAGCTCGATCATCGGCCGGATGCCCTTGTCGCGCACCGGCTTCGCGTAGTCCGTCAGCACCTGCGGGGTGCCGTCCCGCAGCAGCACGACCTCGCCCGCGGTGTCCGGCGTCGCGATCACTGCCGCCAGCACCGAGCCGTCCAGGGTGAACGACCGGAGCGCGGTGCGGTCCGCGTAGACCACCGGCAGGTCGGCCAGCGGGGCGTCCGCGGCGTCGACGGCGACCGCGCGCAGCTCCACCGCGCCGCGGTGGCGGACGGCCACGAGCACGTCGCCCTCGCGCGGCGCCGGCGGGCCCGCCGAGGTCTCGCAGTCGACGGTCTCGATGTCGGTGAGCCGACGCGCCTTGACCGGGCCGGCGCCGAACTCGGGTACCGCCGTGTACAGGCCGGTCATCGCGGCTTCGTGGTGCTCGCCGAAGTCCTGCCCGAAGTAGAACAGCGTGCCATCGGCGCCGAAAACCGGGCGCTCCGAGTACCCCTCGCCCCGCACGAGAACCTCAGGCTCCCCACCGTCGGCGGAGATCGCGCAGACGTCGCGGAAGTCGCTCTCGGCCGCACCCCAGTCCGGCGGCGCGGTGAAGACGACGCGGGTGCCGTCCGGCGTCCACGCCGGGTAAGTCACGTCGAAGCCGTCGCCGGTCAGCGGCTCGGGCTCCGCCAGGTCCTCGGCCAGCGCGTCGACCACGAACAGCCGCTGCACGCGGTCGCGCAGGAACCCGAGGTCGTCGATCCGGTAGTCCATGCGCGTGATCCGGCGCGGGGCCTCGGCGGCCGGTTCCGGGGTTTCGCCGTCGGCGTCCGCCGTCCCGTAGCGGCCGACTTCGGGCACGCGCGCGGTGAAGGCGATCCGCCGGGAGTCCGGCGCCCAGACGGGTTCGCCTGCCCCGAGGTGCAGCGACGTCAGCCGGCGCGCGTCACCCCCGTCGGCCGGCATGACGTGCAGCTGCGGGCTGCCGTCGGCGCCCTTGCCCTCTCCCGAGCGGAGGAACGCCACCCAGCGCCCGTCCGGGGAGATCGACGGCGCCGAGTCGCGCGGACCGTGCGTCCACGCGGACTCGCCGCCGTCGAGCGAGACGCGGCGCAGCGCGCTGTGCGCGGCGTTCGTCTCGAGGTCGGGCTTCTTCAGCGCGGTGAGCAGCAGGTTCCC
This sequence comes from Amycolatopsis sp. NPDC005961, assembly GCF_040629235.1. Lineage (NCBI taxonomy): Bacteria > Bacillati > Actinomycetota > Actinomycetes > Pseudonocardiales > Pseudonocardiaceae > Amycolatopsis > Amycolatopsis sp. NPDC005961. Next base: position 14,898 of record NZ_JBEXVF010000001.1, read on the forward strand.
GCGCAGCGCGGGACGGCCGGGGACGACGAGGGTTTCGATGTCGGCAGGACGCACGTCCCCGACGGTACCGGAAATCCTTAGCGCTGCGAACGACCTTCGTCGGGTCTTACGCGGCGACCTGCTTGCGCTCGTCGCGCCGGGCCTTCGCCAGGCTCGCCACCGTGGTCACGGTGAGCACGACGATGATGACGCCGAGGGAGATCCAGTTGTTGATGTCCAGCCAGTCCGGCACGACGTGGTACTCGTGCAGCGCGTGCAGGAACAGCTTCGCGCCGATGAACGCGAGGATCACCGCGAGGCCGTAGGTCAGGTAGACCAGCTTCGTCACCAGGCCGCCGAGCAGGAAGTACAGCTGCCGCAGGCCCATCAGCGCGAACGCGTTGGCGGTGAAGACGAGGAACGCCTCCTGCGTGATGCCGAAGATCGCCGGGATCGAGTCGACCGCGAAGAGCAGGTCCGCCGAGCCGATGGCCACGATGACCAGCAGCATCGGCGTGATCATCCGCTTGCCGTTCAGCTTCACCGTGTAGTGGTGGCCGTGGTAGTCGTCGGTCACCGGGGCGAACTTGCGGACCTGCCGGGTGACGGCGTTCTCGTGGTACTCCTCGTCCTCTCCCTTGCCGCGCAGCATGCTGACCGCGGTCCAGACCAGGATCGCGCCGAAGAGGAAGAACACCCACACGAACTGCGCGATGAGCGCGGCGCCGACGGCGATGAAGACGCTGCGGAAGGCCAGCGCGAGCAGGATGCCGACCAGCAGCACGCGGTGCTGGTGGATGGCGGGCACCTTGAACGACGCCATGATGATCATGAAGATGAACAGGTTGTCGACGCTCAGGGAGTACTCGGTGATGTACCCGGTGAAGAACTCGACGCCCGGGTCGTGCCCGGCGAAGAACCACACACCCGCACCGAAGAGCACCGCGCAGGAGACGTAGAAGATCACCCAGCGAGCGGCTTCCCCCGTGGTGACTTCGTGCGGCTTGCGATCGACGATGACCAGGTCCAGCGCGATGAGCGCGAGCAGGCCACCGATCGTGGCGATCCACAGCCACAGGGGGACAGTCATGAAACCGAAACCTCCGGATAGTGCGCATGAGCAACTAACCGGAGGTCTCTCCCGCCGGTGAAAACACCGGCCGACGGTGCCGGGGGCGCAAGGCCACCGTGCTGACGACACCGCCGCGAAGGAATACTCCCCTCACAGCGCGTCCAGTTTGCCGGTTCTCCCGTCCTCAGCGCCAGTTGGAATCGCGCACGTCACCAGGTTGGTCCTGTAATTTCGGTCACCTCGGTCCACCAGGCGGTCTCGCGCGTGTGATCGAAGTGAGCCGGTGAGGACACTCTCAGGAAAGTTCACATACGGTCACCTCGTGCCCCGACTCCCGCTCCCGCGCACCCGCGGAGCCCGCCTCACCGCGCTCGCCGCCGTCGTCGTGGTCCTGGCCGCCGGTGCGGTCTTCTGGATCACGCGCCCCGCGGCGCCCGCGCCGGTGCCCACCCAGGACGCGCTGATCGACATGCCCGCCGCCCCCGGTTCGGCGGAGCAGGTCAAGATCGACACGACCACCTACCTGCCCGCCACCGTGCCCGCACCCGCGGTGCTGCTCGCGCACGGGTTCGGCGGGGACAAGAACAGCGTCGCCGACGACGCGCGCGAACTCGCCAGGAAGGGCTTCGTCGTCATGACGTGGTCCGCGCGCGGGTTCGGCAAGAGCACCGGCAAGATCGGGCTCAACGACCCGGACGGCGAGGTCGCCGACGCGAGCCGCCTGATCGACCGGCTCGTCGCGCAGCACCAGGTGACCACCGACGCCGGGGGTGACCCGAAGGTCGCCGTCACCGGCGCTTCCTACGGCGGTGCGCTCTCGCTGCTGCTGGCCGGCACGGACAAGCGCGTCGACGCGATCGCCCCGGTGATCACCTACAACGACCTCGCGCAGGGCCTGGTCCCGAACGCGGCCACGCCCGGCCTCCAGGCTTCGGGCACCCCGGCCGCCGGCGCCTTCGCGACGGACGGCGTGTTCAAGAAGAGCTGGGCCGGGATCTTCTTCTCGGCCGGCTCCGGCGCCGCCTCCAGCGGCTCGCCGTCGGCCGAAGCGCCGGAAGCCGGCCAGCCGACGGACGCCGGGTCCACCGGCGCGGCCGGGGGTGCCGCGGCAGCCGTCCCCGCCGTGCCCCCAGGGGCGGGCGGCGGCCGGCAGAGCGGCCCCGCCGACCCGTGCGGCCGGTTCACCGCCGCCGTCTGCCGCGCCTACACCGAGCTGGGCACCACCGGGCAGGCGAGCCAGGCGAGCGTCGACCTGCTGCGCCGCGTCTCCCCCGTGTCGGTGACCGGCAAGATCACCGTCCCGACCCTGCTGGTCCAGGGCGAGAGCGACACCCTGTTCGGCCTCGACCAGTCCGACGCCAGCGCGCGGCAGATCACCGCGGCGGGCGGCAAGGTGCGGACGATCTGGTACACCGGCGGCCACGACGGCGGCAAGCCGGGACCGCAGCTGCGCGGCAAGATCGGCGACTTCCTCTGGACCGCGGTGAACGGCGGCGACCCGGGCACCGGGTTCAGCTACGACGTCCAGGGCACGTTGCGCGCCAACGGGACGCCCTCGGTCCGCACCGTCAACGCCGACACCTACCCCGGCCTGACCGGCCCGGCCACCGAGCGGCGGATGCTGGCGATGGCCGGTCCCGCGCAGGCGATCGTGCGCCCGGCCGGGGCGAACCCCTCCGCGGTGAGCGGGATCCCCGGCCTCAACGGCGTCGCGAGCAGCACGTCGCGCCTCGGCGCGCTGTTCAGCAACGACCCGCCGGGCCAGGCGGCGCAGTTCACGACCACGCCGGTCGACGGGCAGATCGTCGTCAGCGGCTCCTCCACCGTGCGGCTGCAGGTCGCCGCCGACCCGGCGCACCCGCAGCCGGACGCGGTGCTGTTCGCGAAGCTCTACGACGTCGGCCAGGACGGCTCCCGGGTACTGCCGGCCAACGCGATCGCCCCGTTCCGGGTGAGCGGGCTGCCGGCCGACGGCACGCCGGTCGACGTCACCGTGACGCTGCCCGGCATCGTCCGGCCGATCGAGGGCGGGCACTCGCTGCGCCTGGTCGTCGGCACGACCGACCAGGCGTTCGCGACCCCGGCCGCGCCCGCGGTGTTCCGGGTCGCGCTCGCCGGCGGCACCGCGCTGGCCGTGCCGGTCGTGCCCGGGACGTCCGTCGGCTCGCCGGCTCCGGTCGGGCAGCTCGTGGGCATCGGCGTGACGCTGGCGATCGCCGGGGCCGCGGTGCTCTTCGCGGCCCTGCGCCGCCGCCGGGCCACCGACATCGACCCCGAGCTCGCCACCACCCCGCTGGTCATCGAGGGGCTGCGCAAGGAGTACCCGGGCGGGTTCGTCGCGGTGAACGACCTGTCCTTCCGCGTCGAGCCGGGCCAGGTGCTCGGCCTGCTCGGGCCGAACGGCGCGGGCAAGACGACCACGCTGCGTATGCTGATGGGCCTGATCACGCCGACGAAGGGCCAGATCCGGGTCTTCGGGCACAAGATCACCGGCGGCGCTCCGGTGCTCTCGCGCATCGGATCGTTCGTGGAGGGGTCCGGCTTCCTGCCGCACCTGTCCGGCCGGGCGAACCTCGAGCTGTACTGGGCGGCCACCGGGCGACCGGCGGAGAAGGCGCACTTCGGCGAGGCGCTGGAGATCGCCGGGCTCGGCGCCGCGGTGGACCGCCGGGTCCGCACCTACAGCCAGGGCATGCGGCAGCGGCTGGCGATCGCGCAGGCGATGCTCGGCCTGCCGGAGCTCATGGTGCTCGACGAGCCGACCAACGGGCTCGACCCGCCCCAGATCCACCAGATGCGCGAGGTGCTGCAGCGCTACGCCGCGACCGGCCGCACCGTGGTGGTCTCCAGCCACCTGCTGGCCGAGGTCGAGCAGACCTGCACGCACGTCGTGGTCATGCACCGCGGCGCGCTGGTCGCCTCGGGCGAGGTCGGCGAGCTGGCCGCGGCCGGCGGCGAGGCGACGTTCCGGGTCGACGACCCGGAGGCGGCGGCCGCCGCGCTGAAGGCGGCCGGCGGGGTCACCTCGGTCGACGTCGACGGCGACCTCGTGCACGCCGACCTCGACGGGCTGCCGCGCGCCGAGGCGGTCGCGGCACTGGTCCGCGCCGGCGTCGCCGTGGAGCAGGCCGGGCCGAGGCGCCGGCTGGAAGACGCGTTCCTGCAACTGGTCGGAGAGGAATCATGAGCGAGGGTGTGCACACCGACCCGCACGCGCTGGACGAGCTGAGCGACGTCGCGTCGCACGAGCACGCCGGGTTCGGGCCGGACGGTGCCGTCGAGGGCTACTCCGCCCGGCGGACGCTGGGGCTCGGCGTCGAGCTGCGGCGCCAGCTCAAGCGGCGGCGCACGCAGTTCCTGCTCGGGTTCGTCGCGATCCTGCCGTTCATCCTGGTGCTCGCGTTCGAGGCCGGGCAGTCGAACCCGAACCGCCGCAGCGGCGGGTTCGTCGACCTGGCCACAGCGTCCGCGCCGAACTTCGTCGTGCTGGCGCTGTTCGTGTCGGGGACGTTCCTGCTTCCGATGATCGTCGCGCTGTTCTTCGGCGACACGATCGCGAGCGAGGCGTCGTGGTCGAGCCTGAAGTACCTGCTGGCGATCCCGGTGCCGCGGCAGCGGGTGCTGCGGCAGAAGGCGATCGTGTCCGGGCTGCTGTCGGCGGCGGCGCTGATCCTGCTGCCCCTGGTGTCGCTCGGCGTCGGGGTGCTCTGGTACGGCGCGGGCGACGCGATCAGCCCGACCGGCGACGCGGTTTCGTTCGGCGACAGCCTCCTGGCGATCGCACTGTCCACTGTGTACATCATCCTGCAGCTGGCCTGGGTGGCCGGGCTGGCGCTCGCGCTGAGCGTGTCGACCGACGCCCCGCTCGGCGCGGTCGGCGGCGCGGTGCTGGTGGCGATCCTGTCGCAGATCCTGGACCAGATCACGGCGCTGGAGGGCCTGCGCAACTACCTGCCGACCCACTACGCGTTCTCCTGGATGGACCTGATCTCGACCGACGTCGACTGGACGAACCTGGCGAGCGGCATGCTGTCGGCGGTCATCTACGGGACGGTGTTCTTCCTATACGCCGGGCGCAGGTTCGCACGCAAGGACATCACGAGCTGAAGCCGGTACGGTCTGACCGTGCCGATCACCCTGGAGAGCCACCACGACCTCGCCGTGCTGCGGATCGACCACGGCGGCGGGAACACGCTCGACACCTCGTCGTGCCGCGAGCTCGTGCTCCGGCTGGAGGAGGCCTCGCAAGCCCGCGCCGTGGTGCTCACCGGGACCGGCCGCATCTTCTCCGCGGGCGTGGACCTCAAGCGGATCCACGACGGCGGCGCGGCGTACGTGTCGGAGTTCCTGCCGCTGCTGTCGGACGCGCTGCTGGCCGTGTTCGGCTGCCCGCGTCCGGTGGTCGCCGCGCTGAACGGGCCCGCCATCGCCGGCGGTGCCGTGCTCGCCGCGGCCTGCGACCACCGCGTGCTCGGGAGCGGCACCGTCGGCGTGACCGAGCTGCTGGTCGGGGTGCCGTTCCCGCTGGCCGCGCTGGAGATCCTGCGGTGCGCCTACGGCACGGCACCGCTGCCCGCCCTCACCTACTCGGGTTCGACGTACGGCGGAGAGGACGCCCTCGCCCGCGGGCTGGTCGACGAGCTGGCGCCCGCAGCCGAGGTGCTCGACCGGGCGCTCGCCGTCGCGGCCCGCCTCGGCGAGCTGCCCGCCGAGGCGTTCGCGCACACGAAGGCCCAGATCCGCCAGCCCTTCCACGAGCGGATCGCCGAGCACCGCCACACCGACGACCCCGAGGTGGAGCGGCTGTGGCGCTCGCCCGCGGCGCTCGCCGCCGTGAAGTCCTATGTGGACAAGGTGCTGCGCTAGGCGGCGCGGACGCCGGTTTCGGCGAGGGCCTTGATGCCTTCGACCGTCCGCTGCATGTTGCCCTGCAGCTCGCCCAGCCGCATCGCGACGATTTCTTCCTCGTGCTCGGGCATCGAGCCGATGATCGTCGTCAGGTTGGACGGGCCGGGGCCGATCTGGGCCCACTGGCGCAGGATCGTGCCGTCGCCGTCGGGGACGAGCTCGAAGCGCCACGACGCGGCCGGGTTCGCCACGTCCATCACGGCCCACGCGAAGAGCCGCTCGGGCTCGTAGCCGGTCACCGTCGAGACCGTCTCCCACTCCCCGGCGACCGGGTGGGAGTTGCGGCCGCGGAACCGAGCGCCCAGGCCGGGCTCGGTGCCCTCGACCCAGCCGCCTCCCTGGAACTCGGTGGAGAACCGGGCCGGCAGGTCGATGTCGAGCAGCCAGTACCAGACCTCGGCCGGTCGCGCGGCGATGCGGACTTCGACCTGCGTCGTAGGGCAGTCGGAAACCTTCATGGCGGACCCCTCGCTCGATGCCGGTGCCTACGGTTTCGGACCGTAACGTGGCGCTGATCACCCGGACAACTCGCACGGTGCCCGCGGTTGCGCACGGTTGAGGACGCGCGCGCCACCCGACGAAAGTCGGAACCTGACCGATTCTGCGCCCGGACAGCCGATTGCCGACCGCGGCCGGTTCTGTGAGGGTCCCACGGTGGGATCCGAAGCCGGGGAGGGTGCGTCCATGCGCAGACTGTTCACCGCTGTGGCGGCCGTGGTGATGGCGGTGGGCCTGGCGCCCGCCGCGAGTGCGGACACCGGCATCGAAACCGCGTTGGCCCGGATCCCCGGCCTGACGGTCGTCAAGGAGGACCCGGCGCCGGCCGGGTACCGGTTCTTCGAGCTGACCTTCACCCAGCCCGCCGACCACCGCCACCCCGGCGCGGGCGCGTTCCAGCAGCGGTTCACCCTGCTGCACCGCGACTTCGCGGCGCCGACCGTCGCCTTCACCAGCGGCTACAACGTCAGCACCGCCCCGAACCGCTCGGAGCCGACGCAGATCGTCGACGGCAACCAGCTTTCGATGGAGTACCGGTACTTCACGCCGTCGCGGCCGCAGCCGGAGAACTGGGCTCAGCAGCTGACGATCTGGCAGGCCGCGGCGGACGAGCACCGCGCGGTGCAGGCGTTCAAGGCGATCTACCCGGGCAAGTGGCTGGCCACCGGCGGCAGCAAGGGCGGCATGACCGCGACGTACTTCCGGCGTTTCTTCCCCGACGACGTCGACGCGACGATCCCGTACGTCGCGCCCAACGACGTCATCGACCCGCTCGACGTCTACAACCGGTTCCTCTCCCGCGTCGGCAACGACCCGGGCTGCCGGGACGCGTTGAAGGCGATCCAGCGCGACGCGCTGAAGCGGCGTGCCGAATTGGGCGTGATCGCCGCGGCCGACGCGGCTCGCCGCGGGTTGACGTTCTCGATCGTCGGCTCGGCCGACAAGTCCCTCGAGATCTCGGTGATCGACTCGTACTTCGCGTTCTGGCAGTACCAGAAGCAGGCGGACTGCGCGACGGTCCCGAAGGCCGGCGCGCCCGCGGCCGACGTCTACGCCTGGTACGAAAAGGTGGAGAGCCTCAACACCTACTCCGACCAGGACCTGGCGCCCTACATCCCGTACTACTACCAGGCGGCGGTCCAGCTGGGCTCCCCCGAGGCGTACGACGGCTACCTGCGCGACCTGCTCCGCTACCCCGGCGCCGACCAGCCGAAGACGTTCGTGCCGTCGTCGATCAAGCTCCCGCGGTTCGACTACCTGGCGATGCCGGACGTCGACTTCTGGGTGAAGTCCCGTGGCACCCGGCTGCTGTTCGTGTACGGCTCGAACGACCCGTGGGGCGCCGAGCCGTTCGAGCTGGGCTTCGGCAGCCGCGACTCGTACCGCTACTACGTCCCGGGCGGCAACCACGGCTCGAAGATCGCGCAGCTGCCCGCGGCCGACGCCGCCGCGGCGACGGCGACGGTCCGCCGCTGGGCCGGCTTGCCCGCCTCGGCTGCGTTGACGGCGAGGAGCGCCCCGGCCGGGTTCCCGGACTTCGACACCGACGTCACCCTTTCGGCGCGGCCGCCGCTGTGACTTGTGTTTCCCCGGGCCGGGCGTAGTCTCACGTCGACTTGACGGCCCCGGCCCGAGGAGACGCCCATGCCTCGTCCCGTCCACTTCGAGATCCACGCGGGCGACCCCGAACGCGCGGTCGCCTTCTACACGGCGGTGTTCGGCTGGAAGTTCGAGCGCTGGGGCGACGTCCCGTACTGGGTGATCACGACCGGCGAGGGTGACGGCATCGACGGCGGGCTCGTGCCACGGGTCGGCCCGGCGCCCGCGGAATCAGCGCCGGTGCACGGTTTCGTGAACACGATCGACGTCGCCGACCTCGACGCGTCCCTCGCCGCGGTGAGCGACGCGGGCGGATCGCTGGCGCTGCCGAAGAACCCGGTGCCGGGCGTCGGGTGGCTGGCGTACGTCAAGGACACCGAAGGCAACATCTTCGGCATGCTGCAGCCGGACTCCGAAGCGCCGGCGCCGTCTTAAGGACGTTTCGCCTTCGGCAGCCGCCGGACGACGTCGTCGTAGGAGGCGTCGATGAGCTCTTCGAGTTCGGCACCGGGAACAGCGGCGCCGAGCGCGACGCGGTTCCAGCCGTAGCGGCCGAGGTAGTCCATGACGGTGACGGAGTCGGGGTACCGTTCCCGGACCTCGGCGGCTTCGTCCCGGGTGGCACCGCATTTGAGGGCGACACTGCCGGGCTCGTCCTGCCCGATGAAGGCGAAGCCCTTGCCCCCGACCTTGGCGACGAGCACGTGGTCACCGAAGGGGTAGGTCTCCTCGGCCCCGGGTTTGCCAAGGCAGTAGGCGACGACGGCTTCGATGTTCACGGTTGAGGCCTCCTCAGTGCACAACGGACCAAGCACGAGCCGCCGACGACGGCCGGCGGAGGAACACTCGCGCCGCTGGGCGGCAGCGCTCGTCGGTGCGGCTGACCCAGCGGCGGGTAGCCGACCTCCGGGCAAGGCCACCGGTCAACGCCGCCGCTCGGCGGCGGCATCGTCGCGGCGGCACCATCGCGGCTGCCCCAGCGACGCCATCCGACGGCGGGTAGCCGACCTCGGGACAAGGCCACCGGTCAGCGCCGCCGCCCGGCGACGACATCGTCGCGGCTGCCCCAGCGACGCCATCCGACGGCGGGTAGCCAGCCTCGGAACAAGGCCACCGGGTCGGCGCCGCACCACCTCGCCAGCAGACCACTGCCCCGCTCGGCCCACAGCCCCACCGGCCCGCCAACCTCCCCCGGCCCAACCGGCCCGGCCCGCGCCCCACCTGCCCCTGCCCCTGCCCCTGCCCCTGCCCCTGCCCCGGCCCCGGCCCCGGCCCCGGCCCCGGCCCCGAGCGTCGCCTACTTGATGCCGGCCGCGTCCATGCCCCTCAGCTCCTTCTTCAAATCCTGGATCTCGTCGCGAAGCCGAGCGGCCAGCTCGAACTGCAGATCGCGGGCCGCCTGCATCATCTGGTCCGTCATCTGCTGGATCAGGTCCGCCAGCTGGGCGCGCGGCATGGCCGACACGTCCTTGTCCACCAGCATCCCCGAGCTGCGCACCCGGTCGCCCTGCTCCGGCTTCTTGCCGCGCGACGAGTTGCGGCCCGAGCCGCCCACCGAGACCTGCTCGGTGTCCTCCGCCTCGCTGTACACCCGGTCGAGGATGTCCGCGATCTTCTTCCGCAGCGGCTGCGGGTCGACCCCGCGCTCCACGTTGTAAGCGACCTGCTTCTCCCGGCGGCGGTCGGTCTCCTCGATCGCGTGCCGCATGGAGTCGGTGATCTTGTCCGCGTACATGTGGACCTCGCCCGAGACGTTTCGCGCCGCGCGGCCGATCGTCTGGATCAGGGACGTCCCGCTCCGGAGGAAGCCTTCCTTGTCCGCGTCGAGGATCGCCACCAGCGACACCTCCGGCAGGTCGAGACCCTCGCGCAGCAGGTTGATGCCGACCAGCACGTCGAAGTCGCCCGCCCGCAGCTGCCGCAGCAGCTCCACCCGGCGCAGCGTGTCGACCTCCGAGTGCAGGTAGCGCACCCGGATGCCCAGCTCCAGCAGGTAGTCCGTGAGGTCCTCGGACATCTTCTTGGTCAGCGTGGTGACCAGGACGCGCTCGTCCTTTTCCGCGCGCTCGCGGATCTCGTGCACCAGGTCGTCGATCTGGCCCTCGGTCGGCTTCACGACCACCTTCGGGTCGACCAGGCCGGTCGGCCGGATGACCTGCTCGACGAACTCGCCGCCCGCCTGGCCCATCTCGTACGGCCCCGGCGTCGCCGAGAGGTACACCGTCTGCCCGATCCGGTCGGAGAACTCCTCCCAGGTCAGCGGCCGGTTGTCGACCGCGCTCGGCAGCCGGAAGCCGTACTCCACCAGGTTCCGCTTCCGGGACATGTCACCCTCGTACATGCCGCCGATCTGCGGGACCGTCTGGTGCGACTCGTCGATGACCAGCAGGAAGTCGTCAGGGAAGTAGTCGATCAGCGTCGCCGGCGCCGTGCCCGCCCCGCGGCCGTCGATGTGGCGCGAGTAGTTCTCGATGCCGGAGCAGAACCCGACCTGCCGCATCATCTCGATGTCGTAGGCCGTGCGCATCCGCAGCCGCTGCGCCTCCAGCAGCTTGCCGGACTTCTCCAGCTCCGCCAGGCGATCCTCGAGCTCCTTCTCGATGCCCTGGATCGCCTTTTCCATCCGCTCCGGGCCCGCGACGTAGTGCGTCGCCGGGAAGATCCGGACCTCGTCGACCTCCTTGACGATGTCCCCGGTCAGCGGGTGCAGGTAGTACAGCTTCTCGACCTCGTCGCCGAAGAACTCGACGCGGATCGCCAGCTCCTCGTACGCCGGGATGATCTCGACCGTGTCCCCGCGCGCCCGGAACGTGCCGCGCGCGAACGCGATGTCGTTGCGCGTGTACTGCACGTCCACCAGCGCCCGCAGGAACACGTCCCGGTCGAGCTGCATGCCGACCTTCAGCATGGACGACCGGTCGAGGTAGGACTGCGGGGTGCCCAGGCCGTAGATGCACGAGACGCTGGCGACCACGATGACGTCCCGCCGCGAGAGCAGGTTCATCGTCGCCGAGTGCCGCAGCCGCTCGACGTCGTCGTTGATCGACGAGTCCTTCTCGATGTAGGTGTCCGTCTGCGCGATGTACGCCTCGGGCTGGTAGTAGTCGTAGTAGCTGACGAAGTATTCGACCGCGTTGTGCGGGAACAGCTCGCGCAGCTCGTTGGCCAGCTGCGCGGCCAGGGTCTTGTTCGGCGCCATCACCAGCGTCGGGCGCTGGACGCGCTCGATCAGCCAGGCCGTGGTCGCCGACTTGCCGGTGCCGGTGGCGCCCAGCAGCACGATGTCCTTCTCGCCCGCGCGGACGCGGCGTTCGAGCTCGTCGATGGCCGCCGGCTGGTCACCGGCGGGCTGGTAGTCACTGACCACCTCGAAGCGGCCGCCGGTCCGGGGGATCTCCGAGACGGGCCGGAAGTCGGACTGGGCGAGCACGGGGTGTTCGGTTGCGAAAGCCACGTCGACCAGAGTACGACTCACCACCGACAATTTCCGTCGGCCCTGGTCAGGAGGGTCGGAACACCGTGACGGACGTGACTTCGCCGCCGGTCACGACGCAGTGCAGGACGGCACCGGGCACGGGGGCGTCCCCGAAGCACGACACGAGCACCCGGTCGGGTCCGGTCGCCTGGACCTCGGTGCGCGGGAGCTCCCCGAGCACCTCGGCGACCTCGGCTTCGGGCTCCGCGAGGTACGTCAGCACGACCTCACGCGGCGACGGCGGAGGCGGGATCGGCAGGCCGTGGCCTTCGAAGAGGCGGTTCAGCTGGTCGGCGGCCGAAACCGCACGCGGGAAGCCCGCGAAGGCGGCCGTCTGGACGACGACTTCGCAGATCTCGGCCGGCGAAAGCCCCGAGGCGAGGCCGGTGCGGAGGTGGACGCTCAGCGGCGGCCCGACCATGCCCGCCGCGACGATCGCCGCCAGGGTGGCCGCCTCCCGCGTCCGGGCGTCCAGGGCCGGGCGTTCGTGCAGGTGGCCGTAGACGGTGCCGACCGCCAGCTCGCCCAGCGCCGGGACGGTGGCGAACAACGCGTCGAGCCGCTCCGCGCCGCCGTCGACGAGCCCGGCGAAGGTCTCGCGGCCCCGGTCGTGCAGGTCGTCCATCGTCATCTCGCTGCCCCCTTCAGCAACTGCAGTCACAGCAGTCGCAGCAACCACAGTCGCAGTCACAGCCGCCGCAGTCGCAGCCGCCGGTCGTGTGCGGTTTCCCGCTCCACGGCCCAGGATAGGGATCGCGGCAGCAGAATTGGCAGGTGCAGCACATGTAGGGAGTGAGTGCGCAGCCGAGGAGGAAGTTGCGCTTCTTCGCCGGGACGGCGAACTTCGGGTACCAGAGGCCGCCGCCTTTGCCGTCGAGCGGCTCCGGGCCGTGGGAATCGCCGGGTCCGTCGGGTCCATCGGGGCCGCCTGGACCACCGGGACCTCCAGGGCCGCCCGGGCCACCAGGACCTCCTGGGCCGCCCGGGCCACCAGGACCTCCTGGGCCGCCAGGGCCGCCGGGTCCGCGGCCACCAGGTCCGCCCGGGCCGGGTGCGCCGGGCGGCGGAAAGCCCTGCGGCACACCGGACCCCGGACCGCCCGGCGGCTGGTGCGGGTACTGCTGGGGCGTCGGCCCCCGGCCGATCCAGCCCGGCGGAGGCTGCTGCGGGTGCTGAGGTGGAGTGGGCCCCGGCCCGATCCAGCCGGGCGGCGGCTGCTGCCCGAACTCGACATCCGAGGTACTCCCGGTCGCCGGACCGGCACCGGAAGCCAGGCCGTGACTGTGGCTGTGGCCGTGCGCCGAACCGTGTCCGAAGGCGCGCCGGACCGCTTGCCGCAGCTCGTGGACCAGCAGTGCGTGCACCAGCCCCGGCTTCGCGAACTCGGCTTCGCGCAACGCCAGTTCCACCCCGAGCACCGCGTCGTCGCACAACCGGCGCGCCTCGTCCAGGGAAGTTCCCGTGGCCCGCAACGGGTTCCACGCTCCCGCCGCCGCGTCCGCCGCGTGGTCCTCGACCGCGTCCAGCAAGTGCGCCACCCGGCCGAACAGCCGGCCCGCCTCCGCCAGCGGGGCCACGTTCCCCGGGCGCCCGGCCAGCTCCGCCGTCCGCGCGAAAGCCGCGGAGGTGGCCAGCTCGGCGGGCTCGGTCGCGGCGAGCGCCGAATCCCCCACCCCGAGAGACCGCTCCAGCGAACCCTGCCGCGAGACCGCCTCCACCACCACCGAAGTGTCGAACCCCACCCGGCCACCGGTGCTGCTGCCCTGCGACGCCCACCGGGCCGCGCCCCGCCGCGCGGCCAGCGCCACCGGACGCCGGCCGAAAGCGCCGTCGCGGTCCTCGACGTGGTCGTCCACCTTCGCCGCCGCCAGCACCAGGGACACCGCCGCCGCGAGCTGGGCGCCCTCCCCGCGTGCCACCGACGCCGCCCGCATGCCCCGCAGCGGGCACGGCCCGGCGTCGCGGCGCAGCTCACCTCGCGGTGCCTGTGCCTCGACCAGCGCGGAGATGATCAGCCCGTCGTAGTTCGTGACGACGCGGGCGAGCTGCCCGTGCTCGTCACGCAGCGTGAGACACAGGCCGCACAGGTGGGCCAGCCAGTCCGCGTGCAGGCCTTCGGACAGCCGATGGCGGCACGGCCTGATGATCCCGAACATCCCCAGTCCCCTCACTCACAGTCGGCGCACCTTAGCCCGAACGTGTGGCGCGCGCGTCGCGTCTGCTCGATTCGTGACCCGCCGGGCAGGATGAGCGCCATGGCCGCACTGCACCCGCCGAAGGTCGAGGTCTTCGACCCCGCCGCGCGCGCGAACATCGACCCGAAGGGCATCGTCCGCGAGGTCGACGAGTACCGCGAGGAGCCGTTCGGCCTGTACCTCGCCCGCCCCGCGCCCGGCCGCGCCCAGTTCCACTACCTCGAGTCGTGGCTGGTGCCCGGGCTCGGGCTGCGGTTCACCGACTTCTGGTTCACCCCCGGCCACGAACGCGACCAGGACTTCTACCTCGACGTCGTCCGCGTCCGCCGCGACGGCCCGCGCTGGGTCGCGACCGACCTCTACGTCGACATCGTCCTCAAGGACAAGCTGTCGCTGCGGGTGATCGACACCGACGAGCTCCTCGAAGCCCACGCCGCCGGTCTCGTCACCGCCGAAGACGCGCAGTACGCCCTCGAAACCACCTACGCGGCGGTGGAGGGGCTGGCCGCGCACGGCTACGACCTCGCCGCCTGGCTGTCCACGAAGGACATCACGCTGACCTGGCGCCGGCACCCCTAGGGGCCGTCGCATCCACCGGATGACGGATGCGACGCGGACCGTTCCGACGACGTGCCGGACCGGGCCGGCGCGGGATTCTCGATCCAGCGACAACGGATCGAGAAGGGGGTCGGCGCCATGCCGGTCATCGAGGTCGAACACCTCCACAAGCGGTACGGGGACAAGGTCGCGGTCGACGACGTGTCGTTCACGGTCGAGCGCGGCGAGATCTTCGGGATCCTGGGCCCGAACGGCGCGGGCAAGACCACGACCGTCGAGTGCCTGGAGGGCCTCCGGACGCCCGACGGCGGCCGGCTTTCGGTGCTGGGTCGCGACCCGCACCGGGACCGGGCCGAGCTGCGCCAGCGCGTCGGCGTGCAGCTCCAGGAGGGGCGGCTGCAGGACAAGCTGCGGGTCGGCGAGCTGCTCGACCTCTACGCCGCCTTCTACCGCACCCCGGCGGACCCGGACACGCTGCTCGACACGCTCGGGCTCACCGAGCACCGCGACAAGGCGTACAAGAAGCTCTCCGGCGGTCAGCAGCAGCGGCTGTCCATCGCCCTCGCGCTGATCGGGAGCCCGGAGCTGGCGGTGCTCGACGAGCTGACCACCGGCCTCGACCCGCAGGCCCGCCGCGACACCTGGGACCTCATCGAAACCGTGCGGGCCCAGGGCGTCACGATCCTGCTGGTCACGCACTTCATGGCCGAAGCCGAGCGCCTCTGCGACCGGATCGCGGTCATCGACGCCGGGCGCGTCGTCGCCGTCGACACGCCGGCCGGGCTGGTGGCGCGGGTGGCCGACGAGCAGGTCGTGCGGTTCCGGCCGTCGGCTCCACTGGACCCCGCCGCGCTCGAGGCGCTGCCGGAGGTCCGGAAGGCCGAGCGCCAGGGCGACCGCCTCGTGGTCAGCGGCACCGGGAACGTGCTCCACGCGGTGACGGCGCTGCTGGCCCGGCTCGGCGTGATCGCCGGGGACCTGCGCGTCGAGCAGGCCGGCCTCGACGACGCCTTCGTCGCGCTCACCGGCCACCGGCCGGAATGAAGGGGGAAACCGTGTCCGTCCTGACCAAGCTGACCGCCGCCGAGGCCAAGGTGTTCCTGCGCGACCCGGGTGCCCCGGCCATCGTCGTCGGCATCCCGCTCGCCCTGCTGCTCGTGTTCGGGCTCCTGCCCGGCGCGAACGAGCCCGATCCGAAGTACGGCGGGCACAGCGCACTGGCCACGGTGATCGCGCCGATGGCCGTCACGATCCTGCTGGCCATGCTGGCCTTGACGCTGTTCCCGAACACGATGGCCACCTACCGTGAAAAGGGCCTGCTCAAAAGGCTTTCCGCGAGCCCGGTGCCGCCGAGCCGGCTGCTCATCGCGCAGCTGCTGGTGAACCTGGCGGCCGCGGTCGTCGTGGTCCTGCTCGTCGCGGGCGTCGGCCGGCTCGTGCTCGGCATCCCGTTGCCGGGCAACCCGGGCGGCTTCCTGCTCTCGATCGTCCTCGGCGCGCTCGCACTGTTCTCCGTCGGGCTCCTGGTCGCGGCCCTGGCACCGACCGGTCGCGCGGCGAGCGGCATCGGCAGCGCGCTGTTCTTCCCGATGCTGGCGCTGGGCGGGGTCTGGGTGCCGAAGGAGCAGCTGCCGGTCTTCCTGCAGCACGTCGCCGACGTCCTGCCGCTCGGAGCGACGCTCAACGCGCTGCGCGCCACCTGGGCCGGCGACGCCCCGGAGCTGTTGCAGCTCGGCGCGATGGCGGCTTTCGCCGTCGTCTGCACCACCATCGCGGTGCGGGTGTTCCGGTGGGAGTGACGCTCGCGCCCGCCCCGGCCCGGATCCGACCGGTCGCCGTCGTCCCGGTGGCGGTCGTCACGACGCTGATGGCGATCCCGTTGCTGCTGACGGCGAACCGCTACGGCTACTTCGGCGACGAGCTGTACTTCCTCGCCGCCGGACGGCACCTGGCCTGGGGGTACGTCGACCAGCCACCGCTGCTTCCCCTGCTGGCCAGGATCATGGACGAGGTCGGGCATTCGCCGTTCGTCCTGCGGATCCCCGCGATGCTGGTGACGCTCGGCGGGGTCGTGCTCACCGCGCTCATCGCCCGCGAGCTGGGCGGCGGCGCCAAGGCGCAGACGCTCGCCGCCGCGACCTTCGCCGTCTCGACGAACCTGCTGGCGGGCGGGCACTACCTCGCGACGTCCACAGTGGACCCGTTCCTGTGGACGCTGCTGCTGTGGCTGCTCGTCCGGTGGCTGCGCACCCGGGCCGACGGCCTGCTGGTCCTGGCCGGCGTGGTGACGGCGGTCGCGCTCTACGCGAAGTTCCTCATCGGCGGGTTCTGGCTCGCCGCCGGGGTCGCGCTCCTGGTCCGCGGTCCCCGCGAACTGCTGCGGCGCCCGGCGTTGTGGCTCGGCGCCGCGATCGCGGTGGCGGCGCTGGTCCCGACGCTGGTCTGGCAGGCCACGCACGGCTGGCCCCAGCTGGGCATGGGTGCGGCGATCTCGCGGGAGGTCGCCGACGGCGGGGGCGGACGGCTGCTGTTCCTGCCGACGGCGCTGCTCACCGCCGGGCTCCCGGTGGGTGCCGTCCTGCTCTGCTACGGCCTGTACCGGCTCCTGCGCAGCCGTGAGCTGCGCTTCCTCGGCTGGACGACGCTGCTGCTGACCGTCGTGTTCCTGACGGTGAACGGCCGGTTCTACTACCTCGCCGGGATGTACCCGCTCTGCTGGGCGATGGCCGCGGTCGCGCTCGAACGCCGGGAGCCGGCCCGCTGGTGGCGGTGGGTCGCGACCTGGCCGTGCTACGTGCTCGCGGCGGTGCTCGTCCTGCCCGTCTCGCTGCCGGTCTGGCCGCGGGCGTGGCTGACCGAACACCCGGCGCTGCCGGCGCCGGCGCTCGCTTTCGCGGAGATCGGCTGGCTGGAAGGGACGAACTCGGTGGCAGGCGCGTTCGCCCGGCTGCCCGGCCCGGAGCACACGGCGGTGGTGACCGAGACGTACTGGGAGGCCAGTGCGCTCGCCCGCTACGGCCCCGGTCTCGGCCTGCCCGAGCCGGCCAGCGGCAACCGCGGGTATGCGACCCTGGAAGTGCCGCCCGAGACGGCGACCGACGTCCTGTTCGTGGGCGCGGACCCGCGGCCGCTGCTCGGGCACTTCGCCGGCGTGCGGCCGATCGGCAAGGTGGACACCGGTGCCGCGAAGCCGAGCTACTTCGACGGCGTGCCGCTATGGCTGGCGACCGGCCGGACCGGGCCGTGGTCCGCGCTGTGGCCGGAGCTGGTCAACACCCACCCGTGAGCGTGTGCCCGGCGTCACCTTCCGCGCGGTGGCGCCGGGTGGGCCCCCGTAGGGTGCGGAAGGGACCGGGCCGGACGACGACAGGAGCATGATGGACGCCGTATCCACGGCCCCCGACCAGGCGAAAGCCGCCCTCGCGCCGTTCGCCCGGCTGCCGGTCGCCCTGCTCGCGGCGGGCACCGCCCTCGCGCTCCTGCTGACGGCCGGCCGCTACGGCTACTTCGGGGACGAGCTGTACTTCCTCGCCGCCGGCAAGCACCTCGCGTGGGGCTACGCCGACCAGCCGCCGCTCGTCCCGTTCCTGGCCTGGGCGATGGATTCCCTCGCGCCCGGGAACCTGGTCGTGTTCCGGCTGCCGGCGATCGCCGCGACCGCCGCGGGCGTGGTCGTCACCGCCCTGATCGCCCGCGAGCTCGGCGGGCAGCGCAAGGCGCAGGCACGCGCGGCGGCGGCGTACGCGATCTGCGGGCAGTTCGTCGGCAGCGGCCACTACCTGGCGACGTCGACGATCGACCCGCTGCTGTGGACGCTCGTGCTGTGGCTGCTGGTCCGCTGGGTCCGCACCCGGGCCGACGCGCTCCTCGTGTGGCTCGGGGTCGTGACGGCCGTGGCGCTGAACGGAAAGCTGCTCATCGGCGCGTTCTGGGTGGTGGCCGGGCTCGCGGTGCTCGTGTTCGGGCCGCGAGAGCTGCTTCGCCGCCCGAAGCTGTGGCTGGGAGCGGTGATCGCCGCCGTTTCGCTGGTGCCGACGCTGCTGTGGCAGCGCGCGAACGGCTGGCCGCAGCTCGGTATGGGCGACGCGGTCGGCGCCGAGGTCGACGCGGCGGGCGGGCGCGAGAGCTTCGTCCCGAACCTCCTGGCCGGCGCCGGCTGGGTGATCGGCGCGCTCGGCGTCCTCTACGGCGTCGCCGTGCTGCTGGGGAGCGAGCAGCTGCGGCCGTACCGGTTCCTCGGCTGGACGGCGCTGGGTGTCGTCGCGGTCTTCCTGGTCGCCAACGGGCGGTACTACTACGCCGCCGGCATGTTCGGCGTGCTGTGGGCCGCGGCCGCCGTGCACTTTGAAGCTCGCGAGCCGTCCCGCTGGTGGCGATGGGTGCCGACCTGGCCGATGTTCGTGCTGTCGGCGCTGTTCAGCCTGCCGTTCACGCTGCCGCTCTGGCCGGTGCACTGGCTGGCCGACCACCCGGCCGCGCCGCGGCCCGCCTACGCGGCCGAAGAGATCGGCTGGCCGGACCTCGCCGACGACGTCGCCGCGCTGTACCGGACCGCCCCGCCGGGCACGGCGATCGTCACCGGCGGCTACTGGCAGGCGGGCGCGCTCGGCCGCTACGGGCCCGAACGCGGCCTGCCCGAGGCGTACAGCCCCAGCCGCGGCTTCTGGTACTTCGGCCGGCCCGCCGACAACGCCGACACGGTGCTCTTCGTCGGCTACGACCCGTCGAAGCTCGCGAAGTACTTCGGCAGCACGCGCATCGCCGGGCAGGTCGGCAACCGGCTCGGCGTCGCCAACGCGAGCGAGCACATGCCGGTCTGGCAGCTCACCGGCCGGACCGCGAGCTGGGACGTGATCTGGCCCCGGTCGAAGGACATGAGAGCGTGAGCCTCGATGTCGACTGGAGCCGGCCGATGTGGCCGCCGGAGTCGGCGCGGACCCCGGATGGCTGGCAGCCGTGGCTGTTCCGGGCCGAACGGATCCTGCCCGGCGTGCTGCTCGCCGTCGCGACCGCGGTCACCCTGGGCGTCGGCGGCCACGACGCCCGCTGGTGGGCGGTCACCGGCGCCTGGGTCGCCGCGGCCGTGCTCTGGGTGCTCGGCACGGTGGTCCTCGCGCCGCCGCGGCTGCGCGAACAGCCGGCCTTCGCCCTGCTGACGTTCCTCGGCATCGCCGGGCTGGGCAGCGTCCTCGAAGTCCGGGACATCACGTTCCTCATCTTCATGATCTTCACGTTCCTGGCCGCCATGCGGCTGCGGCCCACGTGGCTCGCGTTCGCCGCGCTGGCGGTGACCTCGCTGCTGATCAACACCCTCGGCAACGGCGGTCCCGTGCACGCCCTGCGCGAGCGGCCGGCCATCTGGATCACGATCATCGTCGTGCAGACCGCGGCCATCGGGGGCGGCGGCCTGCTCTCGACGGCCATCGCCCGGCAGAACGAGGAACGCCGGCGCATGCTCGACGACCTCGCCGCGGCGCACGCGGAAAACGAAGGGCTGCAACGGCAACTGCTCAGCCAGGCCCGGGAAGCCGGGATCCTCGACGAGCGGCAGCGGCTGGCGCAGGAGATCCACGACACCCTGGCGCAGGGCTTCACCGGCATCATCACGCAGCTCGAAGCCGCCGCGCTGGCCAAGGACGAGCCCGCGGAGTGGCAGCGGCACCTGGACTCCGCGAACGCGCTCGCGCGCGAGAACCTCACCGCCGCCCGGCGTTCGGTGCGCGCGCTGCACCCGGAAGCCCTCGAGACCGCGTCGCTGCCCGAGGCGCTCGCCGGCATCGCGGCGCGCTGGAGCGAGCGGACCGGCGTGCCCGCCGCGGTCACGGCCACCGGCGACCCGCGTCCGCTGCACCCCGAGATCGAGTCGACCATCCTGCGGGTCACGCAGGAAGCGCTGTCCAATGTGGACAAGCACGCCGCGGCGGGCCGCGTCGGCCTCACCCTGTCCTACATGGACGACGAGGTGACCCTCGACGTCCGCGACGACGGCGCCGGGTTCACCCCCGGCCCCGGTCCGGGTTTCGGGCTGCCCGGGATGCGGCGCCGGGTCCAGCGGCTCGCCGGTACGCTCCACGTCGAGTCCGAGCCCGGCGGCGGTACCGCGATCTCGGCCGTCCTGCCCGCCGTCCCGTCCCCGCCGGAGGCCTCCGCATGACGATCACCGTGCTCATCGCCGACGACCACCCGGTCGTCCGCGACGGGCTTCGCGGCATCTTCACCGGCCGCGGCTTCGAAGTCGTCGGCGAGGCGGCGAACGGCGCCGAAGCCGTCGCGCTGGCCGAGCGGCTGCGCCCCGACGTCGTGCTGATGGACCTGCGGATGCCGGGCACCGACGGCGTCGCCGCGATCACCGAGCTGGCCAGGCTGGGCAATCCGGCGCGGGTCCTGGTGCTCACGACCTACGACACCGACTCCGACGTCCTGCCCGCCGTCGAGGCCGGCGCGACGGGCTACCTGCTCAAGGACGCCCCGCGCGAAGACCTCTTCCGCGCCGTCGAAGCCGCCGCCCGCGGCGAGGCGGTGCTCTCCCCCGCGGTGGCCAGCCGGCTGCTGGGCCGGATGCGCGCGCCGGTGCCGACCGCCCTGTCCCAGCGCGAACTCGAGGTGCTCACCCTGGTCGCCCGCGGCTCGACCAACAAGGAAGCGGCGAAGAAGCTCTTCATCAGCGAAGCGACGGTCAAGACGCACCTGATCCACGTCTACGCGAAGCTCGGCGTCAAGGACCGCGCGGCGGCCGTCGCGGTCGCGTTCGAACGCGGGCTGCTGGGGTCCTAGGGCGTCCAGCCGGTGGTCGCGGCCCACTTCTCCGCGCGGGCGAACACCCCGTTGACCCATTCCTGCTTCTCGTCCGCGTAGGCCGCGACGTTGCCGTCCTCGGCATGCTCGCCGGCCAGCCGCAGCTTGACGTCGCGGTAGTCGTCGCGCTCCTCCGGGTTCGCGCGCAGGTAGTCGCGGAACAGCAGCGCGAGCCGCCACGCGGGCGTCTCCTCGGACCGGACGTGCAGGTTCACCGGGCGTTTCGGGTCGGCGCCGACGTGCAGGCGCTTGGGCCACGTTCCGGTGCCGTCCTGGGCGTCGTCGACCCAGTCGCCCTCCATGCGCGGGAACCCGGCGTCGGACAGGAGCTCCCGGAGCGTGTCGGCGTCGTCCACCGTCGGCACCGTGAGCTGGAGGTCGAGGACGTCCTTGGCCGGCAGGCCCGGAACGGCGGTGGAGCCGATGTGGTCGGCGCGGCGGGCCAGCTCCCCCGCCGTGGCGCGGACCCGGGCGAGCACCCGCTCGGCCTGCACCGGCCAGGTCAGGTCGTACTCGGCGATCTTCGGGGACACCGGCGGCCGCGGCCGCCGGAGCCGGACGTTCGCCTCGAACGGCACGAGCCGGTCGGCCCACAACGCGTCGACGTCGGCGAGCACCGCGTCCTCGGCACCGCCGTTGTCCAGCCAGACGTCGGCGACGGCGCGACGCTGCTCATCGCTCGCCTGCGCCCGGATCCGGGCCCGCGCGTCCTCCTCGGCCATGCCCCGCGCCGTCACCAGCCGGCGGACCCGCACCTCGACCGGCGCGTCGACGACCACGACCAGGTGGTACGCCGTCGCGAGGCCGTTTTCGACCAGCAGCGGGATGTCGTGGACGATGACCGCGTCCGGCGCGGCGGCGGCCATCAGCTCGCCGGTGCGGGCGCCGACCAGCGGGTGCACGATCGCGTTCAGCCGGTGCCGCGACTCGTCGTCGGCGAACGCCTTCGCGGCGAGCGCGGGCCGGTCGAGCGACCCGTCGGCGGCCAGGATCTCCGGCCCGAACTCCTCGGCGAGCCGGGCGAGCCCTTCGGTTCCGGGTTCGACCACCTCGCGGGCGATCCGGTCGGAGTCGATCAAGACGGCACCGTGCTCCGCGAGCCGGTTCGCCACGGTCGACTTGCCGGCCCCGATCCCACCCGTCAGCCCCACACGCAACATGCCGATCACCCTAGTCAGGCCGGACGGCCCGCTGGGCGGTGCGCCCATTCGTGTGACGCACCGGCCTGCCCCGTAACACGGGTAATCGTTTTCCGATCGGACCGGCAGCGGGTTACCACCCGCCTGGTCAAGGGAGGGACCATGAAGATGACGAGGATCAGCCGGGCGGCGGTCGTGCTGCTGGGGGTGGGCGGCCTCGCCGTGGGGGCGCCCGCGTTCACGGTGGCCGCCCCGGCCGAGCCGGTTCACTGCCTGTCCGGCGTCTACCGGGTGCGGGCCCAGCCGTCGGGCCCGCTGTACGCGGTGAAGAGCGCCTGGATCCCATTCCCCACGACGTGCACGAACAGCGAGGTCAGCGGCCCGCCCGCCTGACGGCGGAGCGAGGGCATACGAACGGGTGACCCGCAAGGCGATCGTGACGCGTGACTCAACCGATATCCGGACACGCCGCGTTGCTTCCTCACCTTCACGGGCCCGGCTGCGTACCGTGCGCGCGACAGGGTCGCCCACACGGAGGAACGATGGCGGACAGCAAGCACGCCGGGAAGCACCGGCTCGGCACGCCGGGGCTGGTGCACTGCCTTCTCCACCGCACCGTGGCCGAGGCGTTGGCGGACTACCGCCGGACCTGGCTCAGCGCCCTGCTCGTACCGGCCAAGCACAGCTTCGCCGGCCTCCGCCGCAAGGCCCGCGCCGCGGCACTCGAGCGCATCTGGGTCCCCGCGGTGGGCACGGCGGCCATCCGCCCGGCCACCGTCCACGCCGCCGCGGCCTGACGGCCGAAGCCCCGCTCAACCTCAGCGACCGGTCTCGCGCGTCTCGATCGCGATCTCCGCGGACAGCGTCCGGTGCACCGGGCACTTGTCGGCGATCAGCATGAGCTTCGCGCGCTGGTCGTCGTCCAGTTCGCCCTCGAGCTCGATCTCGCGGGTGATCCGGCTCAGCATCCCGCGCTCGGTCTCGCACTTGGCGCAGTCCTCGGCGTGGATGCGGTCGTGCCGGAGCCGGATCGTCGCCCGGGTCAGCGGGATGCCCTTGCGGTCCGCGTACAGCCGCAGCGTGATCGCCGTGCACGAACCCAGGGACGCGAGCAGCAGCTCGTACGGGTTCGGACCGGCGTCGGCGCCCCCGACCGCGACCGGTTCGTCGACGAGCAGCTCGTGGGTCGCCGTCGTGACCTGCTGCGTGTAGGTGCCGTCGCCGGTCGCGGTGACGACGACCGTGCCGGGCTCGGGGTGCTCCATCGGTGTCAGTCCTCCCAGGGTGAGTCCAAGATCGTGGTGACGAAGTCCGTGCGCACGAAGCCTGGCACGAACCGGGCCAGCACATCGGCTTTGACGTTCCCGAACGCCGTGTCGGGCCGGTCACGGATGCCGTCGGTGAAGGCCGCGAGGATGCGGCGCTTGAAGTCCGGCCGCGGGTGCGCGGCCACGACCGCGGCCCGGGCGTCGGCGGGGAGGTCGTGGTACCCGATGCCCAGGACGTCGTACTCGACCCCGGCCGTCACCAGCGCGACCTCGGGTTCCATGTGCTCGGGGATGCCCGGGGTGGTGTGCAGCGCGATCGCCGTCCAGGCGACCCGGGCGCGTTCGGCGTCGACGCCGTGGCCGAGCAGGAACTGCCGGGCCTCGTCCGCGCCGTCGAGCTCGAAGCGCCGGTCGGTGCGGTGGCCCGCGACGAGCCCGAGGTCGTGGAACAGGGCCGCCACGTAGAGCAGCTCGGCGTCGAAGCCGAGGCCGCGGCGGCGGCCCTGGAGCGCGCCGAACAGGTAGACGCGGGCGGAGTGGTCGTAGAGGAGCGGGCCCGCGGTGTCGCGGACGTACTCGGCGGCTTCGCGGGCGAGGGCGGTGTCGGGGACGTCGATGGTCATGACGCCGACGATGCCCGCCCGCGCGGTGCTCGGACATGCGTCCACCGGACGGGAATCCCGCACATCCGGACATCGGGCACATTCCCAAGACGCGCCGGATATCGTATCTTTTGCTGCGAGTGGGTCACCCGGACGTCGTTGTGCGCGAAGGGGGTGCGCCGTGGCCACCAGGCACCTGTCGATGCGCCCCGCCGAGCAGGGCAACCGCGAGCGCTTCCTGGACGCGGCGCTGGCGGTGCTGTTCGACCGCGGCGTCACCGGGCTGACGGTCCGCGGGGTGGCCGAGGCGGCCGGCGCGTCGACGATCTCGGTGTACGCGCGGTTCGGCGGCCGCACGGGCCTGCTCGACGCGCTGTACGAGCGCACGTTCGACTCGCTGCGGGAGCTGCTGGAGGGCCTGCCGCCCGCCGGCCCCGACGGGGTCGCGGACCTGCTGCACCTGGCGGTCGAGTACCGGCTGTTCGCCCGGGAGAGCCCGGTTCGGTACGCGCTGATGTTCGAGCGCCCGGTCCCGGGGTTCGACCCCGATCCGGCGCTGCGCTCGGCGGTGCTGCGGACGACGTTCACCCTGTTCATCGCCCGGGTCCAGCGGGTGTGCCCACCGGGAGCGGACGCCCGCGAGACGGCGTACCAGCTGTGGACGGCGATGCACGGCCTGGTCGGGGCGGAGCTGATGCTGGCTTCGCGGACGCCGTTGCCGGACTGGTTCATCCCGCCGACGGACGAGGCGAACGAGCGCATGTACCGCCGCGGAGTGGTGGCGATGATGACCGGGCTGGGCCTGCGGAACCGCTGAGGCGGGCCGGAGTCAGCGGCCGAACCACCGCGAGACCCCCGGAACGCAGCGAACCCCCGGTCCACTCGGGACCGGGGGTTCGCTGTCAGCTCAGAGCGCTAGTGCTCACGCACCGCCGGAGAGCTTCTCGCGGAGCGCCGCGAGCTGCTCGTCGGAGGCGAGGGTGCCGCCGCTGCTCTTCGTGTCGGTCGAGGTCGAGCCCGAGGTGTAGCTCTCCGAGCCACCCTCGACGCCGGTCGCCGCGTCAGCGGCGGCTTCCGCGTCGGCCTCGACGGCCTTCACGACCTGCTTCATGTGGGCCTCGTAACGAGTGTGCGCCTCGGCGTACTGGCGCTCCCACTCCTCACGCTGCTTGTCGAAGCCTTCCTGCCACTCCTGGGTGTCCGGGTCGAAGCCCTCGGGGTAGATGTAGTTCCCCTCGGTGTCGTACTCGGCGGCCATGCCGTACTGGGCCGGGTCGAACTCGGTGTCCGGCGTGACACCCTCGTTCGCCTGCTTCAGCGACAGCGAGATGCGACGGCGCTCGAGGTCGATGTCGATGACCTTGACCATGACGTCGCCGTTGACCTGGACGACCTGCTCCGGGATCTCGACGTGGCGCTCGGCCAGCTCCGAGATGTGGACCAGGCCCTCGATGCCCTCTTCGACGCGCACGAACGCACCGAACGGGACCAGCTTGGTGACCTTGCCCGGCACGATCTGGCCGATCGCGTGGGTGCGGGCGAACTGGCGCCACGGGTCTTCCTGGGTCGCCTTCAGCGACAGCGAGACGCGCTCGCGGTCCATGTCGACGTCCAGGACCTCGACCGTGACCTCCTGGCCGACCTCGACGACCTCGGACGGGTGGTCGATGTGCTTCCAGGACAGCTCGGAAACGTGCACCAGGCCGTCGACGCCACCCAGGTCCACGAAGGCACCGAAGTTGACGATGGACGACACGACGCCCTTGCGGACCTGGCCCTTGGCGAGCGCGTTGAGGAACTCGCTGCGCACCTCGGACTGGGTCTGCTCGAGGTAGGCGCGGCGGGACAGGACCACGTTGTTGCGGTTCTTGTCCAGCTCGATGATCTTCGCCTCGAGCTCGCGGCCGACGTACGGCTGCAGGTCGCGGACGCGGCGCATCTCGACCAGGGACGCGGGGAGGAAGCCGCGCAGGCCGATGTCCAGGATGAGGCCGCCCTTGACGACCTCGATGACGGTGCCCTTGACGGGCTCGTCCTTCTCCTTGAGCTCCTCGATCGTGCCCCAGGCGCGCTCGTACTGCGCGCGCTTCTTGGACAGGATCAGACGGCCTTCCTTGTCCTCCTTCTGGAGAACCAGGGCTTCGACCTCATCGCCGACGGTGACAACCTCAGCCGGGTCGACATCGTGCTTGATGGACAGCTCACGCGAGGGGATGACGCCCTCGGTCTTGTAGCCGATGTCGAGCAGGACTTCGTCGCGATCGACCTTGACGATGGTGCCCTCGACGATGTCGCCATCGTTGAAGTACTTGATCGTCTTGTCGATAGCCGCGAGGAAATCTTCCTCCGACCCGATGTCGTTGATGGCGACCTGCGGGGCCGCGTTCGGGGCGGTCGGGGCGGTGGCGGTGTCGATGGTCATTAGGCGGGTTGCTCCGGTGGATGGGATCGAGGGTTGGCAGTTGTCGGCGCGATGGGCTGTTGTGAGCATGCGACGACCCTGCGAGCAAACGTCCACCAGTGAACGACCGCGGCATGACCCGCATAACGGTGCGCGACCCCGAGCCCGACCAGGAAAAGCTGAGCGGAAGGCAGCGCGAACCCACTGCGCTAACACTTATCCTACGCGGCGGCCGCTAGGCGGCACAATCAGGGTCCCCCTCGGTCGCTAAGGTCCTCGCGGAAGCAAATCGCAGGCACCAGGACGCAGGACCGGAGACCACCATCATGCCACCGGAGGAGCCGCCCGCGCCGGGGCGCCACGAAGCGGCCGAGCACCGGCTGGGCACCACGGCCGTCGCCTACCGCGAGGTCGGGGGCCCCGAAGCCGCGGCCGCGAACCTCGCCTGGTGGGACGCCGACGCCGACGACTACCAGGCCGAGCACGGCGGGTTCCTCGGCGACGCCGACTTCGTCTGGTGCCCGGAGGGTGTGCGGGAAGCCGATGCGCGGCTACTCGGCGACGTCCGCGGCAAGCGCGTGCTGGAGGTCGGCTGCGGGCAGGCCGCGTGCTCGCGCTGGCTGGCGGCCCAGGGCGCCCGCGCCGTCGCGACCGACCTGTCCGCCGGCATGCTCCGCCACGCCCGCGAGGGCAACGAGCGCACCGGCGCCGGCGTCCCGCTCGTGCAGGCGAACGCCGAGTACCTGCCGCTGGCGTCCGGCAGCTTCGACGCGGCCTGCTCGGCCTTCGGCGCGATCCCGTTCGTCGCCTCGGTGGACGCCGTCTTCGCCGAGGTGCACCGGGTGCTGCGGCCGGGCGCGCCGTGGGTGTTCTCGGTGACCCACCCGATGCGGTGGATCTTCCCGGACGACCCCGGCCCGCAGGGGCTCACCGTGACCCAGCCCTACTTCGACCGCACGCCGTACGTGGAGGTCGACGACGACGGCACCGCGACCTACGTCGAGTACCACCACACCCTCGGCGACTACGTGCGCGCGCTGGCCTCGGCCGGGTTCACCCTGACCGACCTCGTCGAGCCCGAGTGGCCGGCGGGGCACACGCGGGTATGGGGCCAGTGGAGCCCCTTGCGCGGCCGGCTCTTCCCGGGCACCGCGATCTTCCGCACGCACCGCTCGTGAACCCCCTGGAAAAGGAGCAGAACGCCCGGTTCGCCGCGCTCGACCCGCTGCTGCCGCCGATCGCCGCCCCGCCGTCGGCGGCGAGCGAGCCGCTCGTGGTGACCACCGGCGGGCGCCGGGCGGGCGGCCTGCTGACGCACGTGGTGCACGCGCCGGGGGCGTGGCCCGCGCTGTGGGGCCCGCTGGAGATCTGGGACCTGACCGCGGTACCGGGCGACAGCGGCGCGGCGGGCCTGGCCGCGCTGCTGGCGGCGTGGCGCGACCGGATGCGCGGCACGCGGCCCGAGCCGGACTCCGGCTGCACGCTGGCCTGGCCGAGCCGTGACGCCGAGGCGTCGGCGGTCCTGCTGGCGCACGGCTTCGCGCCGATGACGTGCCTGGCCGTGCGGCCCCCGGAGCCGCCCGCGGACGAGGGGCCGTCGCGGGTCACCGTCCGCCGCGCGGGCGACGGCGACGTCGAGGCCCTGACCGACCTGCGCGTGGCGGAATGGCGCTACACGTCGCTGGTCGGCACCGCGGTGCCGCGCCCCGGCGCGCGGGCGCTGCTGCGCGCGGAGGTCGTCCGCGCGCTGCGCTTCAGCGGCCTGGTCTGGCTGGCGGAGGACGACGGCGTGCCGGTCGGCCTGGCTTCGTGCGCGCTGGCCGCGCCCGCGCCGGGCGACGGCATCCACGGCCGGCTGCGGCCGGGCCGCTGGGGATACGTCGACACGCTGTCGGTCGCGCCCGGCGCGCGGGGCGGGGGCGTCGGCCGGGCGCTGATGGCGGTGGCCCATCGCGAGCTGCTCCGGCCGGAGCTGCGCGGTACGTTCCTCTTCTACCACCCGGCGAACCCGCTCTCGCCGGTGTTCTGGCACCGGCAGGGCTATCGTCCACTGTGGACGATGTGGATCCGGCGCCCCGCCTGGTCCTGACCGACGCACCACCAGGGGGACCCATGGACATCGCCGAGCCGCTGCTCGCCGCCCACCGCGCGCGCTTCGCGGCGGTCGACGCGCTGCTGCCGCCCGCCGCGCCCCCGGCCGAGGGACAGCGGCTGGACGTCGCGACCGCGGACGGCACCCGGATCACCGGGGTGCTGCAGCGGCACCGCTCGGCACCCGGCGACGTCACGATGCTGTGGGCGGCCGCCGACGTCCGGCAGCTCTTTCCGTACTTCGGCGCCACCGGCACCGAGGGCGTCGATCTCCTGCTCCGCGCGCTCAAGGGCGTGCTGGAGGCGGAGGAGATCGGCGACGACTCGTCGTGCGTCGTCCTCTGGCCCAGCCGGGACGCCGAGGCGATCCGCGCCTTCCTGGACCACGGTCTCGTCCCGCTCTCCGCGGTCGGCGTGCGCACGGCGCCCCCGGTCGGGGCGGCCCCGGCGGTCGCCGTCCGCCGCGCCCGGCCGGACGACTTCGCCGCGGCGCTGGAGCTGGCCGCGGCGACGTTCGACTACACCGGCCTGGTGGCCGCGCCCCGCCGGGCGAACACGGCCGAGCTGCTGGCCCCCGCGTTGCGCGACGCGCTGGCCGAGGACGAACCGGCGGTGTGGCTGGCCGAGGAAGACGGTGAGATCCGCGCCGTCGCGCACTGCGCGTGGATCGACGCGACCCCGGGGAGCGAGGCGGCCGAGCTGCTCCCGCCGGGGCGCTGGGGTTACGTGAACAACGTGGTGACGGCGCCCGGCGAGCGTGGCGGCGGCTTCGGCCGGGCGCTGATGGCCCACGTGCACCGGGAGCTGGACCGGGGCGGGGCGAGCAGGACGTACCTCTACTACAACCCGACGAACCCGCTCGCCTCGGTGTTCTGGCACCGGCAGGGCTACCGTCCACTGTGGACCAGCTGGGAGGTGCGCCCGGCGTCGGCGCTCCGCTGAGCGGCACCCCTCCCCCGGCCGGGGCCGCCGAGTGGGCACCGCGACCGGCGAGCTGCGAAAGTCACCCACGAGTGTGACGTGCGTCCGGTGATCTTGCCGCACCCCGCCGCGAGGGCTAGCTTTTGAACTGACCGGTCAGTTCAAAAAGTTCCCGACGCTGGAGTAACCGTGCAGGTCCGCGCCGATCGGGTGTCCCTCGAAGGACACCACGGCCCCTTGTTACCGCCCACCTCGCTGACCGTCGGCGAGGGCGACCTGGCGATCGTGCACGGCGAACCCGGCGTCGGCGTCACCGCGTTCGGCCTGGCGCTGGCCGGGCGGCTGAAGCCGACCACCGGCACGGTGCACGCCGAGGGAACCGACACCGCGCTGCCCGGGCTCGTCGCGGTCGTCGACGCCCCCGGCGTCAGCGAGCCCGACGACGCCCTCCCCCTGCGCGTCGTCGTCGGCGAGGAGCTGGCGCTGGCCCACCGCCCGGCGGGCAAGGAAGACGTCGCCCGCTGGCTCGCCGGCCACGACGCGGCGCCGTTCGCGGGCACGCGGTTCGAGAACCTCGCCCCGGTCCTGCGCACGCGGCTGCTGACCGAGCTGGCCGCCGAGCGCGAGGGCGTCCGGCTGCTCGTCCTCGACACCCCCGACCGGCACACCAGCGACGTCGAAAGCTGGGCCGGGCTGGCGCGCGAGCAGGCCGAGCGCGGCTTCGCCGTCGTCGTGCTCGCCGCGACGACCCCGCTGTCCGCCCTCCCCTTCACGCCCGCGCGCCTCGGCTCGGCCGAGCAGCCCGAGCCGCAGCACCACTCCCCCGAACCCACCCCCACCGAAGAGCTCCCCGCGAGCACTGACGAGGTCACCGAATGAACGCCTTCCGGATCGCGCGCAACGAGCTGCGCCGCCTCTCCACCGGCACGATGCCCAAGCTCGCGCTGGTCGCGCTCGTGCTGGTGCCGCTGCTCTACGCGTCCTTCTACCTCTACGCGAACTACGACCCGTACGGCCGCCTCGACAAGCTGCCCGCCGCCGTCTTCACCAGCGACACCGGTGCGAAGGACGCGAGCGGCCAGCAGCGCAACGTCGGCCGCGAGGTGACCGACGAGCTGACCAAGTCCGGCACCTTCCAGTGGCACGAGGTGTCCGAGCAGGAGGCGCGCGACGGCGTCCGCGACGACAAGTACTCCTTCGCGATCGGCATCCCCAGCGGCTTCTCCGCCGCGCTGCTCTCGGTCGGCAACTTCCAGCCGCAGCAGGCGACGATCACGCTGACCACCAACGACGCCAACAACTACCTGTCCGGCACCATCGCGAAGCAGGTCGCCGAGCAGGTGCGCAAGACGATCGCGGAGAAGGTCGGCAGCGAGGCCGCGGACCGGTTCCTGGTCGGCTTCTCCACGATCTACGCCAAGATCCAGGAAGCCTCGACCGGCGCGGCCCAGCTCGCCGACGGCGCCACCCAGCTCAAGTCGGGTCAGCAGAAGCTGGCCGACGGCGCGGCGAAGCTCGCGGACGGCTCGTCGACGCTGGCGACCGGCCTCGGCACGCTCAAGAGCGGCACCGCCTCCCTGCCTTCGCAGACGCAGCAGCTCGCCAGCGGTGCTTCGCAGGTGGCAGCCGGGGACCAGAAGGTCGCCGACGCGGCTTCGGTCGCCGCGACGGCGTCGTCCGACATCCAGGGCAAGCTCGACTCCTACCGCAGCCAGCTGCAGACCGACCTGCGCGACGCCGGCGTCCCGGAGGCGCAGGTGCAGGCGATCCTGGCGCACGCCGACCAGCTGCGCTCCCCCGTCGACCAGGCGAACAGCAAGATCCAGCAGGCCAACGGCGACCTCGCGAAGCTGGCCGACGGCGCCCGCCAGGTGTCCGACGGCGCGGCCAAGCTCGCCGCGGCGTCGCCGCAGCTGGCGAGCGGCATCGCGCAGGCGTCCGACGGCGCGAACCAGCTGAAGGACGGGGCGTCCCAGCTCAGCGACGGCGAGAAGACCGCCGTCAACGGCACCAACCAGCTGGCGGACGGCGCGGTGAAGCTGCGTGACGGGCTTTCGGCCGGGCTCAAGGAGATCCCGAACCCGGACGACCCGACCCGCTCGGCGACGGCCAACACCATCGCCGACCCGGTGGCGGTGAACGCCAACGGCGAGGCGTCGGCGGGGACGTACGGCGCCGGTCTCGCACCGTTCTTCATCTCGCTGGCCACCTGGATCGGCGCGTTCGTGCTGTTCCTGATCCTGCGGCCGCTTTCGACCCGGGCGCTGACCGCGGGCGCGGCCCCGTTCCGGGTCGCGGTGGGCGGCTGGCTGTCGTCGGCGTTGCTCGGCATCGCGCAGGTGGTGGTGCTGTTCGGCGCGGTGACGTGGCTGGTCGGCATCCACATCGCGCACCCGCTGGGCGCGATCGGCTTCGCCGTGCTCGTGTCGCTGACGTTCACGTCGGTGGTGCACGCGCTCAACGCGTTCTTCGGCGCGGTCGGGAAGTTCCTCGGGCTGGTGCTGCTGGTGCTGCAGCTGGTCAGCGCGGGCGGGACGTTCCCGTGGCAGACCATCCCGGACGCGCTGTACCCGCTGCACGTGGTGCTGCCGATGGGCTACGCGATCGACGGCTTCCGCCACCTGTTCTACAGTGGCGCCACTGTGCAGATCCTGGGGGACATCGGCGTGTTGCTGGCCTACCTGGTGGGCGGGATCCTCGTGTCCACGCTGGCCGCGCGCAAACGTCGCGTTTGGACGGTGTCCGCGCTCAAGCCCGAGCTGAGCCTGTGAGCGGCGGGACGAAGCAGAAGCTCTTCGAGGCCACGCTGCGGCTTTCGAAGAGCCGGGGCCTGGTCGGCCTGACGGTGGACGACATCGCCGCCGAGGCGGGCGTCGCGAAGGGCACGGTCTACTACAACTTCGGGTCGAAGGACGGCCTGGTCGACGGGCTCCTGCGGTACGGGGTGGACACGCTCGCCGAGCGGCTTCGTCTCGCGGTGTCCGACGCGGATCCGCTCGACGTGATCGAGGCGCAGGTCGACGTGACCTTGGAGTTCATCGCCCAGTACCCGGGGTTTTCGCAGATCCTGGTGAGCGAGCTGTGGCGGACGCCGGGCCAGTGGCACGGCACGCTTTCGTTGCTGCGCGAGGAGATCATCTCGATCGTGAAGGGCCAGCTGTCGCGGCTGGAGTCGGCCGGCCGGCTGCCGGAGGGAGTGCAGATCCCGACGGCGGCGGCCGGGCTGTTCGGCACGATGCTGGTGGTGGCGCTGGACTGGCAGGTGTTCGGACCGCAGCGAACGCGGGCCGAGGTGCGGGAAGCGGTGATGGTGCTGATCCGTGGCTTGGGTCGCCGCTGAACAGCACTGCTCGCGGGGCGCCCCCCGTTCTCTACTTTACGACAGTTTCGGCGCGCGAAAGCCGTGGCTCGGTCAGCCGCGATCCTCGATGCGGGCCCGGACCGCCGCCGCGTACGTGTCGACCGCCGTGGCCGCCGCCGTCAGCTCGCACGGGCCGTCGATCAGCAGTCTCTTCGCCGGCATGTACGCCTGCTCCAGCTCCGGGTCGCCGTCGAGGCCGTGCTCGCGGGTCAGTTCGTTGTCCGCCGCCAAGCGCGCACGCAGTTCCTCGCGGCGGGCGACCAGGCCGTCGAGCACCGCGCGCTGGCGGCGGCCGTCCTCGACCGCCGGGGCGACCGCGTGCTCGTGGCCGTCGATGTGCTTCTCGACCCACTCCGCGTCGCCGTCGACCTCGGCCGAGCGCAGCTGCTTCAGCGCGCCGCGCAGCCGCTGGGCGCGGGCCGGCAGCATCGCGACGCCGGTGAACCGGGTCGCCACGCGCAGCTGGTACGCCTCGATCTCGGCGAGCTCCTCCACGGACTGCGTCAATACGTCGAGACGGCCCGCGAGGTCGTCCCGCGCCGGGCGGGCCCCGAGGGTGCCCGCCTGGACCGCCGCGACGCCGGGCGAGGACTCTTCCCGGAACCCGAGCAGCAGGCGGATGCCGAGCTCGGCCGCGCGGCCGGCCAGCGGGGCCAGCACCTCACCGACGAGCCGGTCGGGTTCGGCGGAGTCGTCGATCGCGTCGATGACGAGGGTGCGGCCCGCGACGCCGGTCGTGAGCCGGTCGGCGATCCGGTGGCGGACGGCGTCCGCGGTGCGGCCGGTGGCGTCGACGGCGAGGTCGACGCTGCCCGCCGGCGGCATCTGGCCCAGGGCGGGCGGCAGGCCGGACACACCGAGGGAGCGTTCGCGGTCGGCGAGGACGATCCCGAACCGCAGGGCCGCGGCGACGGGCGACCCGGCCTCGCCGGTGTCGACGACCCAGACGGTGCCGGGCTCGGCCTTGGCGAACCAGTCGGCGACGCGCTGCACGAAGGAGACGTCGACGGCTTCGCCGACGGGCCGCGAAAAGCTGGCGTCCACGGCCGGGCTGCCCGAGGTCCAGATGCTCAGCTGCGGCAGGTGCCCGAGCATGGTCTCGACCGGGATCATCCAGGTGCCGGTGTCCTTGCCGACGACCACGCCGACGAGGTGGCCGGTCGCCTCGTCGAGCACCGCCGTGCCTCCGAAGCCGGGGCCGAGCGGTTCGGCTTCGGCGGTGCGGAACAGCCGGACCCACTCGCCGCCGGGGCCGCCGGGGTGCTCGGGACCGCCGAGCCGGGCGTGGGTCCAGCGGCCGACCGAGCCGGGCGGGAAACCGAAGGCGCGCACGAGCTGGTGCTCGCCGATCGGCATGCGGTGCAGCGGCGCGCGGAAGACGCGGGATTCGGGACGATCGAGGCGGAGCACGGCGAGATCGCCGCGCCCGCCGCCGTCGGAGGGCACCCAGCAACCTTCGACGACGGTGGCCGTGCCGGGCATCGCCTCGGCCAGGCCGACGAAGTCGACGCTCAGCGCGGACCGCGGTCCCCCGGCGGTTTCGACGACGTGCGCGCTCGTGAGGACGTGGTACTCGTCCAGCACCGTGCCCGCACCGCACACCCGGCCGAGTTCGTCGTGCAGCCGGACCCGCCAGCGTCGTCGCTCACGCTCGAACCCCATTCGGCGGACCCTACGCCGTGATCGTCGCGCCTCGGGCGCCGACCTCCCTACCCAGCGGTAATGGCTCACCCGAACGGAGTCAGCCGTTCGTAGTAATGCCAACGATTTCTGCGTCCGAGTGAGCGGACGGGCACGCTCGGAGACCGCTCAGCGGGACAATGGCCCGTTGAGCGACTGCCCGAACGATCACCGAAGAGTGCCCCGGCGCCTCAGACCCGGCCGAAGACCGCGCTCCCCGGGGCCGCCGGGTCGTCGCCCGCCCAGAACTCGTACCAGTGGCCCGTGAACTCGTCGTGCGAGAGGCGGCCGTCGCCGTCGGTGTCCAGCAAGGCGAACACCTCGGCCGTCGGGACGCCGGTGCCGCTCCAGGCCTCGATCATCCGGCGGTACTCCGCCGCCGAGATCGCGCCGTCCCCGTTTTCGTCCACCGCTTCGAACATCGCGTCGGCGGTCCCGGTGACCGCGCCGGGCATCTTCGGCAGCTCGTCGACGACGCTCAGGACTTCGTCGAGGGAGACCTTGCCGTCGCGGTCGCGGTCGGACGCGTCACGCAGCGTCGCCCACCAGCCCATCATGATGGCGGCGAGCTTCTCCCCTTCGGGCGTGCTGCCGTCGGTGCCGCGGAGGTCGAGCCACCTCGCCGTGAGCGCCCGGAAGTCGGACTCGGTCAGGTAGCCGTCGTCGTCGGCGTCCATCGCGCCGAAAATGCCGGAGATCTTGCGTCGCTGGAAGTCACTGGCCATGCACGACAGCTTCGCCGCGACGACCGCCACCCGACGACGTCCGCCCGAGTACACCCGCGCCACGACCCGGTGATCCGGGCCGTGACGCTCGGTGAGATCAGTGCGCGGCTTCGTTCCAGGACCGGCCGTAGCCGACCGAGACCTCCAGGGGCACGGCCAGGTCGTAGGCCGAGCCCATGCCGTGGCGGACGAGCTTCTCCAGCTCCTCGCGCTCACCTTCGGCGACCTCGAGCACCAGTTCGTCGTGCACCTGCAGCAGGATCCGGCTCTTCAGCTTCGCCTCGACCAGCGAGCGGTGGACGTTGAGCATCGCGACCTTGATGATGTCGGCCGCGCTGCCCTGGATCGGGGCGTTCAGCGCCATCCGCTCGGCCATCTCGCGGCGCTGGCGGTTGTCGCTGTTGAGGTCCGGCAGGTAACGGCGGCGGCCGAAGACCGTCTCGGTGTACCCGTTCTTCGCCGCGACGCCGACGACCGAGTGGAGGTAGTCGCGCACCCCGCCGAAGCGGTCGAAGTACGCCTCCATCTGGGACTTGGCGTCCTCGGTCGAGATCCGCAGCTGCTGCGAGAGCCCGTACGCCGACAAGCCGTACGCGAGGCCGTACGACATCGCCTTGACGCGGTAGCGCAGCTCCGGGGTGATCTCCTCCGGCGGCATCGAGAACGCGCGGGACGCGACGAACGTGTGCAGGTCCTCGCCGGAGTTGAACGCCTCGATGAGGCCCTCGTCCTTCGACAGGTGCGCCATGATCCGCATTTCGATCTGGCTGTAGTCCGCGGTCATCAGCTCGCTGAAGCCCTCGCCGACGACGAACGCGTCGCGGATGCGGCGGCCTTCTTCGGTGCGGACCGGGATGTTCTGCAGGTTCGGCTCGGTCGAGGACAGCCGCCCGGTGGCCGCGATGGTCTGCAGCAGCGTCGTGTGGATGCGGCCGTCGTCGGCGACGGACTTGATCAGCCCCTCGACGGTCGTGCGCAGCTTCGTCGCGTCGCGGTGCTCCAGCATGTGCTGCAGGAACGGGTGTTCGGTCTTCTCGAACAGGCCCTGCAACGCCTCGGCGTCGGTGGTGTAGCCGGTCTTGGTGCGCTTGGTCTTCGGCATGCCCAGCTCGTCGAACAGCACGACCTGCAGCTGCTTCGGCGAACCGAGGTTGATCTGCTTGCCGATCACCGCGTACGCCTCTTCGGCCGCCTGCGTGACGCGCGAGAGGTAGTGCGCCTCGAGCGTGGTCAGCTGCTCCAGGTCGACGGCGACGCCGGCGATCTCCAGCTCGGTGATGACCTCCAGCAGCGGCAGCTCCAGCTCGGCGAGCAGCCGGGCGCCGCCGATCTCGTCCAGCTCCTTCTCGAGCGCGCCGGCCAGCTCGAAGATCGCGCGGGCCTTGACCAGCTCCTCGTCGATCTCCTTCTGTTCGAGGCCTTCCGCGCCGCCGTCGAGCAGCGACAGCTGGCCGTCGCCGCCGTCGGTCTCCGAGCGCAGCTCGCGGTGCAGGTACCGCAGCGCGAGGTCGTCCAGCTCGAACGTGCGCTGCCCGGGCCGCACGAGGTACGCGGCCAGCGCGGTGTCCATGGCGAGCCCGGCCAGCGTCCAGCCGCGGGAGCGGATCGCGTGCAGCGGGACCTTGAGGTCGTGGCCGGTCTTGCGGACCTTCGGGTCGGCGAGCCACGCGGCGAGCGCGGCGTCGTCGGCCTGGTCCATCGCCGTCACGTCGACGTACGCGCCTTCGCCGTCGGCCGACGCGAAAGCGATCGCGCGCAGGTCCGACCGGACCGACGCGCCCGCGGTGCGGAAGGCCAGCGCCACCGGCTCGCCCTCGCCCGCGTGCGCCGCGAGCCACGCCGCGAGCGCGCCCGGCGCGAGCGCGGAACCCGAGACCTCGAAGCCTTCGTCGGCCTCCGGCTCGGCGCTCTGCAGCGTCGCGAACAGCCTGTCGCGCAGGACGCGGAACTCCAGCTCGTCGAACAGCGCGTGCACGGCCTCGCGGTCCCACGGGCGCAGCTCCAGCCCGGACGGGCCGACCTCCAGCTCGACGTCGCGGATCAGCTCGGTGAGCTGGCGGTTCAGCTGGACCGAGCTGAGGTGCGCGCGCAACGCCTCGCCGGCCTTGCCCTTGACCTCGTCGACGCGGTCGATCAGGTCGTCGAGCGAGCCGAACTGCTTGATCCACTTGGCCGCGGTCTTCTCGCCGACGCCGGGGATGTTCGGCAGGTTGTCCGAGGGGTCGCCGCGCAGCGCGGCGAAGTCCGGGTACTGCTGCGGGGTGAGGCCGTACTTCTCCTCGACGGCGTCCGGCGTGAACCGCGTCATCTCCGAGACGCCGCGCTTCGGGTACAGCACGGTGACGTGGTCGGTCACCAGCTGCAGCGCGTCGCGGTCGCCGGTGCAGATGAGGACGTCGAAGCCGTCCGCCGCGGCCTGCGTCGTGAGCGTGGCGATGATGTCGTCGGCTTCGAAGTTCTCCTTCGTCAGCGACGGGATGCCGAGCACGTCGAGGACCTCCCGGACCAGGTCCACCTGGCCGCGGAACTCGTCCGGGGTCGCGCTGCGGTTCGCCTTGTAGTCCGCGAAGGTCTCCGAGCGGAAGGTCTTGCGCGAGAGGTCGAACGCCACCGCGAGGTGGGTCGGCGCTTCGTCGCGCAGGAGGTTGATGAGCATCGAGGTGAACCCGAAGACGGCGTTCGTGACCTGCCCGGTCTTGGTCTTGAAGTTTTCCGCGGGCAGGGCGAAGAACGCCCGGTAGGCCATCGAATGGCCGTCGATCAGCAGCAGCTTCGGCCGCTCGGCGACAGTGGTCGTTCCTGTGGCGTTGGCAACGGTCGTCTTCTCACTCGGGCTCACGGAGCCGAGTCTAGGCTGAGGGTCCGACACTCTTACGTGTCGCATAGGAACAGGAGCATTGCGTGACCGAAAGTGCCCCCATCGACGTGGACCGGCTGTCGGGCATCGACCCGGCGGCCGCGGACCAGCAGCTGAACGACAAAGTCGGCATGAAGCTGCTGGAAGCGACGGCCGAACGCGTGGTCGGCACCATCCCGGTCGAGGGCAACCTCCAGCCGTACGGCCTGCTGCACGGCGGCGCCAACGCCGTGCTCGCCGAAGCGCTGGGCTCGACGGTCGCCGCGCTCAACGCGGGCCCGGGCCGCGCGGCGATGGGGCTGGAGCTGTCCTGCACGCACCACCGGGCGGTCCGCTCGGGCACCGTCACCGGGGTCGCGACGCCGCTGCACGTCGGCCGCGGCACCATCACCGCGGAGATCGTCCTGACCGACGACGAGGGCCGGCGCACCTGCACCGCGCGCCTCACCTGCGTCGTCCGGGACCGCCCGCCGGGCGCCTGAGCCGGTGGACCTCGACCTCGCCCAGGTGCGGGCGTTCGTCGTGACCGCGGACCAGCGCCACTTCGGGCGGGCGGCCCAGACGCTGTTCCTCACGCAGCAGGCGCTGTCGAAGCGGATCCGGAAGCTCGAGGAGACGCTGGCCACGCCGCTGTTCCTGCGCACCAACCGGTCGGTCGAGCTGACCGCCGACGGCGAGCGGTTCCTCCCGCACGCGCGCGAGCTGGTGCGGGTGGCCGACGCGGCGGTGGCCGCCATGAGCGCCGACGACCGGCCGCTGCGCCTCGACGTCGTCGACTTCCGGCTCTCCCCGATGTTCCTGCTGCGCCGGCTCGCCGAACGGGAGCAGGCGCTGCGGATCGACCGGGTCGCCGGCGGCGGGTTCGCCCACGCCGTCGAGCCGCTGCTGTCCGGGGAGCTCGACGCCGCCGTCGGCCGCGTCACCGGCTTCGGCCGGCCGCTGCCCGACGAGCTGGAGCACCGGACGGTCCGGCTCGAACCGCTGGTCGCGCTGCTCGCGCCGGAGCACCCGCTGGCCCAGCTGGACGCGCTGCGGCTCGACGAGCTGCGCGCCGAGGGCATCTGGCTGCCCGGGTCCGGCGGGGCGGCCGAATGGCTGTCCTACCTGCAGGCGATGTGCGGCCGGTTCGACGTGCCGATCGACGACTCCGGCGTCAGCTACGACCTGCGGCACACGCTCGAGCAGACGCGGTACGGCAAGCGGCGCGTCACGCTCGCCGGGGCCGACATGGAGCTCGCGCCCGACCTCGACCTGAAGGTGCTGCCGTTCGAGCCGTCCCCGCTGTTCCCGTGGTCACTGGTCTGGCGGCGCGGGAAGGCGCACCCGGCGCTGCGGCGGCTGCTGGCGCTGGCCGGGCGCACCAGCCGTGAAGAGAACTGGTGCGCCTACGACCCGGCGCACGCCTGGCTGCCCGACGACGACCTCAGGCTCGCAACCGCCGCGCGAACCACTCGCTGAACGCCGCGTCGACCTGCTTCGCTTCCGGGCTCCCCGGAGCGAACTCGTGCCCCATTCCTTCGACCGTCACCAGCTCGGTCCCCAGCTCCTCGCGCAGGGCTCGCGCCGGTTCGCGCACGGCGCTGTCGTCCTCGGCCCCGGCGACCAGCAGCAGCGGCGCGGTCAGCTCCCCGGCCCGGCGCACGAAGTCGTAGTGGTCGGCGACGGCCCGCGACCGCGGGGACCAGGGGTAGGTGACGTCGAAGAGCCGCTCGTTGCGCCCGATCACCGGGCCCAGCCGCGCGACCGGGCTGACCACCGCGGCGGCCTCGACGGCGACGTCCCCGCGGGCGAGCACCTCCAGCGCGACCAGCGAGCCCGCCGAGCCGCCGAAAACGCCGAGCGGGCCGTCCGCGCCCGGGAGCCGGTCCCGCAGCTCGGCCAGCGCCGCGGGGAACTCCGCCACCGCCTGCTCGGTGACCGGCTCGAAGACGTTGAGCACCGCGTCCTCGCTCGCCCGCCGGAACAGCTCCGCCGGACCGCCCTCGGGCAGCCGGGCCCCGGTCAGCGGCAGGCCGAAGTACACCCGCCACGCCTGCAGGCCGCTCATCGGCACCGCTTCGGCGAAGGCCCGCTCGCTCGCGGGCACCTCCATCAGGTGCCAGCCCGCCACCAGCGCCGCCGTCGCCCCCGGGTCCGCCGGCGCCAGCGCCACGAACGGCACGCCCGCCGCGACCCCCTCGACCACTTCCCGCATCCGTCTCTCCCTGTCTCTCGGCTGCCTCCAGCGAACCGCCGGGGACGGGTGCGGGTCCAACAGCCGTTCCGGCGTCCACGACAACCGGTGGTTGTGACGGCCGGGTGCCCCTTCGGGCAGACCTGAGGTTCCCGGTGACCGGGGGGTGGTCCGTTCGGCCGCCCGAACCGGACGTAAGGTGCATCCCTGCGGCGGTGCCCGCCGCGCGGGGCCCCCGCCAGGGTGAACAGCGGAAAGCCGGGAAACCGGCCACGCACCGCCCGGCGAAATGGACGATGACATACCGCGGAAACACGGCTGTCACCCATTCGCATAACGGGCCCCGATACTTAGTATCGCTACGTGACCAGCGGCGGGCTGTAACGAAACGTCGTTCGGCTTTTCGTGCAATTCGTGTCGGTTGCGATCGTCACGATGTGGACACAGAGTAGTGAGGCCGCCTGTGCACATGACGGGCGAGAGGGATATCTTCCTGCCCTAACCTAGCCCCTGTGTCGGGGGCAACGCCTACCGGCGGCTGGTTGGTCATGGGAGGTAGTCGGTGTCAGGAGTGCGTTTTGGACGGGTTCTCGCCCTCGCAGCGGCGACGTCGCTGGCGCTGGCGGGCTGTGCCGGCGGCAGCAGCTCGTCGGGCAGCGGTGACAGCAGCACGCTGAAGATCGGGTTCATGGGCGACCTGACCGGGGAGAACTCCGGGATCGTGATCCCGCCCAACAACGGGGCGAAGCTCGCCATCGACGAGTACAACGCCACGAACCCCAAGGTGAAGCTCGAGCTGAAGAACTACGACAGCCAGGGCAAGCCGGAGCAGGCCACCTCGCTGGTGCAGACCGCGATCGGGACGGACAAGATCACCGCCCTGATCGGCCCGGCGTTCTCGGGTGAGTCGAAGGCCGTGGGCGGCGTCCTCGAGCAGGGCAAGGTCCCGAGCGTGTCGCCGTCGGCGACCAACCCGGGCCTGGCCTCGAACGGCTGGAAGTACTGGCACCGCGTCGTCGCGAACGACAACGACCAGGGCCCCGCGATCGCGAACTTCCTCATCACGGCGAAGTCGCCGAAGAACGCGTACGTCCTCTCGGACGACCAGGAGTACAGCGTCGGCCTCGCGGACGCGTTCGAGAAGACCTTCAAGGACAAGGGCATCACGACCGAGCGCGACAAGTTCGCCAAGGACGCGTCGGACTACTCGTCGACGGTGCAGAAGGTCAAGGCGGCCAACCCGGACGTCATCACCTTCGGTGGCTACTACGCCCAGGGCGGCCGGCTGCTCAAGCAGCTCCGTGACGGCGGCGTGAAGGCCGTCTTCGCCACCGGTGACGGCTCGCTCGACCCGCAGCTGGTCTCGGGTGCGGGTGCCGCGGCCGCCGACGGCGCGGTCATCGGCTGCCCGTGCAACATCCCGGACGCGGGTGCCACCAACGAGTTCGCCACCAAGTACAAGGCCAAGTTCAACGTCGACCCGGCGATCTACGCCACCGAGGGCTACGACGCGGCGACCGCCATCATCAACGCGGTCAAGGCGGGCAACACCACCGGTGAGAAGATCAACGACTTCCTGAAGACGGAAGACTTCAAGGGCGCGTCGAAGCAGGTCAAGTTCAAGGAGAACGGCGAGCCGCAGACGAACGCGATCTACGTCTACCAGGTCGTCGGCGGGGTCATCAAGAACCTCGGCGACTCGACCACCGCCAAGATCACCGGCTGACGGAGCAGTAGAAACACCTAACGGGAGCGGGGGCGCTGTGAACCACAGCACCCCCGCTCCCCGCCAATGTGGCGACCATCCTCGCCCCGTCAGGTAAGGCAACTACGTCATGTTCCAAGATCTGCAGAGCCAGTTTCTGGGCAGCACCATCGGCGGCCTGGTAGCCGGCTCCATCTACGCCCTCATCGCCCTCGGCTACACGATGGTCTACGGCGTGCTGAGGCTGATCAACTTCGCGCACTCCGAAATCTTCATGATCGGGACGATGACGTCCCTGTTCATCCTCATCGCCATCGCCGGTGGCACCGCCCCGATCACGGTCGGCGTGTTCGGGATGATCGGCATCCTCCTGCTCATCGCGGTGGCTTCCGCGATCACGTCCGGCGGCTCCGCCATCGTGCTGGAGCAGCTGGCCTACCGGCCGCTGCGCAAGAAGGGCGCCACCCGGCTCGCCGCCCTGATCTCCGCGATCGGCGCCTCGCTGTTCCTGCAGGAGCTGTTCGGTCTCGCGATCATCCCCGCGCTGTCGGACAAGGCGGGCAAGGTCCAGCAGAACGCCCCCCGGTTCGTACCGCACGACGAGCTGTTCCGGATCGGCAACGGCGTCGTGCGCACCGACCACGTCTTCGTCATCATCGCCGCCGTCGTCGTGATGGTCGTGCTCGACCAGCTGGTCAGCCGCACGCGCATCGGCCGCGGCATCCGGGCCACCGCGCAGGACCCCGAAGCCGCCGTCCTCATGGGCGTCAGCATCGACCGCATCGTCCGGATCACGTTCCTGCTCGGCGGCGCGATGGCCGGCGTCGCCGCGGCGCTCTACGTCATGGAATACGAGAACACGGACTACCGGGTCGGCTTCCTGCTCGGCATCAAGGCGTTCACCGCGGCGGTGCTCGGCGGCATCGGCAACCTGCGCGGCGCCCTGCTGGGCGGCATCGTCCTGGGCCTGGTCGAGAACTGGAGCTCCATCTTCCTCGGCTCCGAGTGGAAGGACGTCACCGCGTTCGTGGTCCTCGTCCTCGTGCTCATGCTCCGGCCCACCGGCATCCTCGGTGAATCCCTGCAGCGAGCACGCGCATGAAAGGCGACGGAGTGGCTGACAACAACGAAACCCCGGCGCGCAAGGGTTTCCATCCCATCGACGGGATGCGTGACTGGTGGGCCGACGCGCCCACGTGGCAGCGCTACGGCGTGTACCTCGCCCTGATCGTCCTGGTGCTGATCCTGCCGGCGCCGTGGATCGGCTCGTTCATGTCGCCGTACTCGGACTGGACGACCGTCCTGATCTTCCCGGTCGGCACCTACATCCTGCTCGCCGTCGGCCTCAACATCGTGGTCGGCCACGCGGGCATGCTCGACCTCGGGTACGTGGCGTTCTTCGCGATCGGCGCGTACACGTGGGCGTCGATCGGCACGACCTACGGCTGGTCGTTCTGGCCGACGGTGCTGATCGGCATCTTCCTGGCCTCGGTGTCGGGCGTCATCCTCGGCGCGCCGACGCTCCGGCTACGCGGCGACTACCTGGCCATCGTCACACTGGGCTTCGGTGAGATCGTCCGGATCACGGCGAACAACACCGACGGCATCGGCGGCGCGCGCGGCATCACGAACGTCCCGCACCCCGAGCCGCTGTTCGGCATGGAGTTCTTCCTCGACCCGGCGCCGTACTACTACCTGATGGTGTTCGCGATCGCGCTCGTCATCGTCTTCTCGGTGCGGCTCACCAAGAGCCGGGTCGGGCGGGCGTGGGCGGCGATCCGCGAGGACGAGGACGCGGCCGAGCTGATGGGCGTGCCGACGTTCAAGTTCAAGCTCCTCGCCTTCGCCATCGGCGCCATGATCGGTGGCTTCGCCGGCACGATCTACGCCAGCAAGGCCGTGTTCATCGAGCCGAACAACTTCCCGTTCATCCTGTCCGCGACCATCCTGGCCGCGGTCGTGCTCGGTGGCTCCGGCAACCTGCCCGGCGTCATCCTCGGGGCGTTCGTGATCGCGTGGCTGCCGGAGCGCTTCCGCCAGTTCAACGACTACCGCGTCCTCATCTTCGGTGCCGTGCTGGTGCTGATGATGGCGCTGCGGCCCGAAGGCCTGCTGCCGTCGCGGCAGCGCAAGGCCGAACTACGGGAAGGAACCGGCGGCATGGGCGCCATGGGCGCGGAAGTGGCCGGCCCCGACTCCGAGGCTTCGGCGGAGGTGACGAAGTGAGCCCGCTGCTCGAATTCGACAACGTGACCATGCGCTTCGGCGGCGTCACGGCGTTGCGCGAGGTCAACCTCACCATCAACGAGGGCGAGATCTTCGCCCTCATCGGGCCGAACGGCGCCGGCAA
Organism: Amycolatopsis sp. NPDC005961; assembly: GCF_040629235.1. NCBI lineage: Bacteria > Bacillati > Actinomycetota > Actinomycetes > Pseudonocardiales > Pseudonocardiaceae > Amycolatopsis > Amycolatopsis sp. NPDC005961. The sequence continues at coordinate 59,250 of NZ_JBEXVF010000001.1, forward strand.
GACCACGGTGTTCAACGTGGTCACCGGCGTCTACCAGCCGACCGAGGGCGAAGTCCGCTTCGACGGCGACCGCATCGACGGCATGAAGCGGTTCAAGGTCACCAAGCGCGGCATCGCCCGGACGTTCCAGAACATCCGGCTGTTCCACAACATGACGGCGCTGGAGAACGTCATGGTGGGCGTCGACGCGCACCACAAGACGGGCGCGATCGGCGCGACGCTCGGCCTGCCGTGGCACCGCAAGGAAGAGAAGCACGGCCGCGAGCGGGCCCGGGAGCTGCTCGACTTCGTCGGCATCGGCCGGGTCGAGCACAACGTCGCGAAGAACCTCTCCTACGGCGACCAGCGCCGGCTGGAGATCGCGCGTGCCCTGGCGACCGACCCGAAGCTGCTCCTGCTCGACGAGCCGGCCGCGGGCATGAACCCGGCGGAGAAGAACGCCCTGCAGGCGCTGATCCGCAAGATCCGGGACGACGGCCGCACCGTGCTGCTCATCGAGCACGACATGGGCCTGGTCATGCACATCAGCGACCGGCTGGCGGTGCTCGACTTCGGCCAGAAGATCGCAGAAGGGCTGCCGCACGAGGTGCAGAACAACCAGAAGGTGATCGAGGCGTACTTGGGGGTGTCCGAAGATGCTTCTTGAGGTCGAGGACATCAACGTCCACTACGGCAAGATCGCGGCCCTGAAGGGCATGAGCATCCAGGTCGACGAGGGTGAGATCGTCTCCCTCATCGGGGCCAACGGCGCCGGCAAGACCACGACGCTCAAGACGATCTCCGGGCTGCGGCCGCTCACCAGCGGCCGGATCCTGTTCAACGGCCAGGACATCTCGAAGACCCCGGGGCACAAGCGCGTGCTGCTCGGGATCGGCCAGTCGCCGGAAGGCCGGGGCGTGTTCCCCGGCATGACGGTGCAGGAGAACCTCCTGATGGGTGCCTACACCCGCAAGGACGACCTCGACGCCGACCTGGAAGAGGTCTTCGAGCTGTTCCCCCGGCTCGCGGAGCGGAAGACCCAGTTCGGCGGCACGATGTCGGGCGGCGAGCAGCAGATGATCGCCATCGGCCGCGCGCTGATGACGAAGCCGAAGGTGCTGCTGCTCGACGAGCCGTCGATGGGCCTGGCGCCGATGCTGATCGCGCAGATCTTCGACATCATCCGGGAGATCAACAAGCGCGGGACGACGGTGCTGCTGGTGGAGCAGAACGCCCAGCAGGCGCTGAAGCTGTCGGACCGGGCGTACGTGCTCGAAACGGGCCGTGTGGTCCAGAGCGCGCCCGGGGCCGAGCTGCTGAACGACCCGAAGGTGCGGGCCGCCTACCTCGGTGGCGACCTCGGCGTCTGAGTGTTTCTTTGGTGAGGGGCCCGGCATTCGTGCCGGGCCCCTTTTTTTCACAGCTTGATGTCGGTGCCGTTGACGTTCTTCATGTCGGTGATGGTGGGGCCGCCGAACACCCTGAGCGCGACCGGTTTCCGGTCCTTGGGGAGGTCCCAGTAGAGGTCGAACTCGACGCGCACGCTGTGCCCGAGGTCGAACTGGGCGGGCTGGCGCTTGATCAGCATGGCCTGCTCGTCCGGGGGGTGGGTCGCGCCCTGGTCGTCGACGAGCAGCTGCCGTTTCGGGTCGAACAGGACGCTCGAGGTCCCGGTGTTCGTCACGACGAGCCGCAACCGGACGTACTGGCCCTTGGGGAGCATTTCGGCGTGGCTCCCGGTGATGCTGGGCAGGCCGGCAGCGAGGCCGATCAGGGTGAACTCGGTGTCACCGTTCTTCGCGGGCGGCACCTTGAGGGCGGTCTCGTCGGGCCGGACCGGCCGCGGCGGCAGCTCGTAGGTGGTCGTCGGCGCGGGGGTGCTGGGGGCGGCTTCGCACCCGGCCAGCAGTGCGAGGGCGACGACGGCCGGCAGCAGTTTCACGCTGGTGATTCTGCCCGCCGGCCGTCGGTCCGGCTAGGTTCCGATGCTCTCGACAACGGCCTCGGCGACGGTCTTCATGGTGGTCCGGCGGTCCATGGCGGTGCGCTGGATCCAGCGGAAGGCGTCGGGCTCGGTGAGGCCTTGCCGGCTCATGAGCAGGCCCTTGGCGCGGTCGATGACCTTCCGCGTCTCGAGCCGGTCGGTGAGCCCGGCGACCTCGGCCTCGAGGGCCTGCAGCTCGGAGAACCGGCTGACGGCGAGCTCGATGGCGGGCACGAGGTCCCGCTTGGCGAAGGGCTTGACGAGGTAGGCCATGGTGCCGGCATCCCGGGCGCGTTCGACGAGATCACGCTGGCTGAAGGCGGTGAGGATGACGACGGGCGCGATCCGGTCACCGGTGATCTTGGCCGCGGCCTCGATCCCGTCCAGCTTGGGCATCTTGACGTCGAGGATCACGAGGTCGGGCTTGAGATCGGTGGCGAGGGAGATGGCCTGTTCGCCATCCCCGGCCTCGCCGACGACTTCGTAGCCCTCTTCGCGCAGCATTTCGACGAGGTCCAGCCGGATGAGCGCCTCGTCTTCCGCGACGAGCACCCGACGCTGCGGCACGGTGGCGGCACCGTTGGCCTCGGTAGCCTGATCGGTCACCGGGGTCCTCCTGAAGTGTCGGCGGGACGGTCGGTTTCGCGGCTTCCCGCGAACCTGAAGCCTACCGGGAACGATCCAGAAGCAGAGATGGCGTTCACCACGTAGTGGCGGGCGCGACACTCCCCGCCCCGGTAGCTGTCGGCGCCCGGTGATCCCGTAGAGTCACTGCGTCACGCCCCCGTAGCCCAACTGGCAGAGGCAACGGATTCAAAACCCGTCCAGTGTGAGTTCGAATCTCACCGGGGGCACGATCCAGAACCCCAACAGCACGCCCCTCGGGCGTCCTTGCCGGGTTCATCTGGTCGCCAATCCTCTCTGCTGTGCCCGCGACCTCGCTGACGTGGTCGGCGGGCAGGGTGATCGTCATTGTCGCACGCTCGCCCTCATCGTGGACCTGGATGCTGAGCTGAACCACCTCGAAGAGGGTCCTCAGGAGATCTTCTGGCGCCTTCGCGAGGTTCACCGCCAAGACCGGCAACGCATCGAGGAGCGACAACGCATCGTGCCCCGGCTTGTCGGACTCTGTCCCGGCCGACTGGTCGACGGCTGCCAGTTTCGCGGCCAGATCGGCACGCTGGGCTTCCAGGTCGTTGTACCGCCCTCTCAGCGCCTTCGTGAACGCGTCATCGGGGTCTCCGTTCATCGCTTGCCCGAGGACCGACTCCTGTTTCTTGACGAGATCAGCCATGGCCTTCTTCAGCTGCGTACGTTGAGCTTCACGCTCGTCGGCCTCGCCGGTGTCCATACCTGCCAGCTGGGCATCGAAGATCGCTCGGCGTTCCGGGCCGAAGACGCGGTCGGCGAGGAAGGCGGCGACGGCATCGAGGAGCGCATCTTCGCGCAAGTAGAGCGTCTTGGGATGGCCGAGGTAGTTGTCCGGCCGGCCGCGGTTGTTGTTGCTCGGTCGACATAGGTAGTAGGCGCGTTCGCGGCGAACTTCGCCGACCATGCGACGGCCGCAAGGGCAGAACACTTTGCCGCGGAAGAGGTAGGTCCGTTTCGTCTGCGGGTGCGAGTTCGGCGCGTTGCTCGTGCGGGATCGCTCCTTGCTCCTCCGGCGACCGATGAGCTCGTCGTACATCCACTTCGGGATGAGCGGCTCGTGAGCGGGCTCGGGCGACCAGACCCACTTGACCGGGTCGTTGTGCTTGCCCCGGCCCGACCTGGTGGCTCGGCGGTTGTAGACCTGGTAGCCGGTGTACTTCGGGTTCCTGAGGATGTCGTTGATGCTCGACCGGCTCCAGCACCCCCGCGCCCGGCGACCACCGGGTGGACTCGGCGGCGGATGCTTCACGAGGTCTTGGTTGAGCAGGTCCGCGATGACGTCGGTGCCCAAGTGGTCGCAGTAGACCCAGGATGCGATCTGCGTCACAGTCTCGCCGCACGGTCCGTCGGGCTCGAGGCGGGTCTTCGTGATGCCCTTGGCCGCCTTCGCCGGGTTCGGGTGCCGGAAGGTCTTGGCCTTGTAGCCGTAGCAGGGCTTGCCGATGTTCCAGCCTTCTCGCACGTGGGTGCAGAGGCCACCCCATGACTGCTCGAGGGTGTTCAGGACTTCGTACTCGGCGACGGATTGGTTGATTCGGCGCTGCAGGATTCTCTGCGCTCGGCTGCCCGAGACGCTGATGGTCTCGTTGGCCGCGAACAGCGAGACCTCGTACCGCTCGAGGTCTCGCTCGACCGAGAGTCCCTCGTAAGCGCGGCGAGCCACCCGCGCGATGCTCTCGCAGATGACGACGTCGAACCGGCGGTCCGGTCTCGCTGCTTCCGAGAGCAGGTCGGTAATGCCGCCATCGCGGGCAATCGGGATGTCGAAGCGGTCGTAGTGGTCGCCGCGTCCACGGCGCTCGAGGTCCATCCGTCCCGACTCGACGTCGTAGAAGTGCGCGACGATGACCCAGGATTGGGGCAACGCGGTCTTGGAGTTGCCCAGCTGGCGCAGGATCGACTGCCGGGGGTCCTGCTGCTCTTCGGTGGACGTCCGGCCCAGAAAGGCGACGCGGACTTCGTCACGCAGGAGGGCAAGGGGCATGCCGAGGGGCGAGACAGCGTGGTCGGAGAGTCCCGATGGCCCCGAGACAGCTCGGTCTCGCTGGCCGAAGTTCGTCAGGCCGGGCACCGGCGGGTTGATGATCACACGATCGTATGAAGTCATGGCGGGTCAGGTGTCCTCAGAAGACTCGGTGGAATGCATGTCCGCAGCCCAGCGGAGGAGGTCTACGGATACGCGGGCAAGGCGCGCATGCAGGTTTTCCGCATTTGCTCCGTGAATTAGTTCGACGTGGCCAGAGAAACGACATCCTTCGCCGAGCGAACGCCCCTGATCGTAACACCATTCAGACGCAGTCAGCCGAGTCGTCATCTCCGATACAGCGAGATGACTCCGTCCGACTTGCCCCTTCGTGCCAACAGATTCATCCATCGAGACCTGCCCCGAGACGTCGAGCGAGACCGCCGAGACCCTGAAGTCCTGAGATCTGCACTCTTGCGAGACTCGACGAGATTGGCTAACTGTCCGAGACACGCGGAACCACACATGCCGTTCATTCACGGGGATACGAGAGCACTCAGACGCCCAGGTCTCGTAACAGCGGACGGTGCCGGCACGACTAGCAAGAAGCAGAAGTCTGCGCGCCGTCGCGTGGGACTGCTCGTTTGGAGGTGCGGTGCGCACGGACCAGGTCTTCAATGAAATCAGCCGCTTCGTTTACAGCAAGTGGGGCTTTCTGAGCGGGTTCCTGATTGGACTCTTGGTCATGATCGGCACTCGCTACTGGCCTTTCGGCGACGACTCGGACAGCTGGGCCGGACTCGGCCAGTGGATGGGCGGCTTCGGAGCGTTCTCCGCCGCCTGGGCAGCTCTTCGGATAGCCCGGAAGGAAGTGACCCGCGCCAACCGGCGTGAAGCCGAACGAGCTCGGGTGCAGGCGTTCTATGTGAAGGTGTCGCAGCTCCAGACCACCGATCAGGGCGTCCGCGTGCAGGTCGAGAACAGAGGTGACACACCGATCATCGATGTCGATGTCGTCGCCATCCACATCCACCTGCCGTCCGAAGACCGCCGAGTTCCCTGTGCGGCCACCGGCGGGAAGCGTTCGGTCCTTCTGCGAGAGGACGGGCTGTGGGAACCCTGGGCATGGCCCGCGGACGGCGAGGTCGACGAAACGATCGCGGCCATGACCGCCAGCAACGGCAATACCGAGATCGAGATCGAGTTCAACGACGTCGGCGGCACAAGGTGGCACCGAATCGGTTCCCGGCCGCCCGAGCAGACGGAGTCTGGGAGGCCGTCGTCGCGACGTATCGGTCAGCCGGTCCGTAAGGCGCTCACCAGCTGAATCGTCTCTTCATCGAGTTCGGTTTCGAGCGCGGCGGCGGTCGAACTCAGCCTGTCCGTGATCTCGCGCACCGCGGCCGCGTTGCCGGCGCGGTGTTCGGCCCGGAGCAGGTCTCGGTAAAGGAGCTCGCTCACCGGATCGGCTTGGATGCCGCGGCCGGCCGCGCGACGCGCAGTCGTGAGGTCGCCGGCCGCCAAGCTGACGGCGGCCAATGCGTGAGCCACCTCGACGACGGCGTCGATCATCTCCCGCTGGATCCACGAGCTCCACGCATACCGATCCGCTGGCACGTTGCTCAGCGGCAGGCCCGAGACCAGCTCCATAGCCTGTTTCAGGTAGTCGACCGAAGTCTCGGGGTCTGCGAGACCGCGCCGAGAAAGGTCTCGGAACTGGTCCCAGTCGCTCTCGAAGGAGTCTGAGAGGCGGTAGCCGCCTCGTCTCGCGTCGACGTTCGGGAGGTACAGCTCGCCGTTGGCGTCTCGGCCGAGCCAGGTGCGCAGGCGCGAGATGTAGCCCTGGCGGGTCGCTGCCGACCACGGCGCGGTGTCGGTGCCGAGCTGGCGGGAGATCTCGTCGGCGTTCGCTCCGGGGTGGAGGCTGAGGAACGCCGCCAGTTCGGTCAGCCGGTTGATCTTCTTCGCCTCGACCGCCGTAGGGTCGACGCCGGTCAAGCTGACCGGGCCGAGCAGCCTGATCGCGGGAGTCGGGATCTCGTGGGTAGCAGCAGGTGGCTCGCGTTCAGGTTCCGGCTCGCGGATTGTCGGTTCGATGAGGTTCGTGGTGAGCTGGGCGACCTGATCAGGCGTCAGCCGTTGCAGCTCGACGTCCGTGCCGAGCTCGTCGACGAATGTCCTGTCACCCCCGACGTCCAGTCGCCAAGCACCCGGCAGCAGAGCGGTATCGGGGGCGGCCGTCACGATGGCGGCGACGCGTTCCGCCACGGCCGCGAGGTCGCTGAGCTCGGCGTGGTCGAGCGGTAGAGCCGAGAGGACCACGGAGCGACGTAGCTCGGTCGCAACGGCGTCGAGGGCGTCACTCCATGTTTCCGCGAGCCGGATTCGGTCTGCGGTGCGCTCGCCGGTTCCGACCAGGACGATCACGATGTCGCTGGTCCACGGAGCGGAGAGAAGGTCCCTTGCCATCGCGGCCAGCACAGCGTGGACCTCCTCCAGCTCGCCTCGGAGCGCGATCACGCCCGCTTGCTCGAGATTGGCCAGCACCAGTTCGCCTTCGCTCGTGTGGCCGAGCGAGACTAAGGCTGGATAAGGGGCTGGCTCCTGGTTGTCCACCTCGGATCCGCTTGGCTGCTCGCTCAGTACCCATTCGCTGTCCGAAGCAGCGGTGAAAGGGCGGATGGCGTCGGCAGGGCGAGCGAGCCGGAGACGGATCCCGTTTGCTCCGATGCGTGCCCCCGCGACCGCGGGTAGCTCGATGCCGCGGTGGCGAGCGTTCTCGGCCATCTCTCGCAGCGCGTGGTCGAGCTGGTTGACCGTGGGTACCTCGATGACGACTTGCTGGCGCACGCGGCCGCGGCGGGTGGTCATCAGCAAGAGCAGCGACGCGACGAGTACTCCCCCAGCACCGGCCAGCAGGGCGGGGCTCACGCCGCTGCCCTGCTCGGGCGGAGACGCGACCTCGGTGGGCGGTGGCGTCGCAGGCGGGACGGCGGCCGCAGGATGCGGCGGAGACGAGGGAACCACCGAGACCGCCGGCGGGGGCGGGGTGGGCTTCGGGTGGCTTCCCGGCAGCTGGAGGACGTCGCCGGGGTACAGACGGTCCGGACTGGTGAGCGGCCGTCCGAACGGCTGCGGGCGGTCGCGATTGAGGTCGAAGATCTCCTGGTAGCGGTCGGCGTCGCCGAGCCGGTCGCGGGCGATCTGGGACAGGGTCTGGCCTGGCCGGACGGTGACCTCGTCGGATCCGGGCAGCTGGAGAACCCAGCCCGGCTTCAGCAGGTCAGGGGCGCGAAGTGCATCGCCGTCGGGCTGTGGGGCTCCGTGGTTGAGCTCGTAGATCTCTTGGTAGCGGTTCGCATCGCCGAGTTCGGCCGCGGCGATCGAACTCAGCGTGTCGCCGGTGACGACGACGTAGGGTGGCGCCTCGGCGGCTTCGGCCGTTGCCGTGCCGGCCAGCAGCAGGAGCAGCGCTCCGGCGGCGAGCCGCTGCGCCCAGCCGAAGCCCGGCAGCCGCACAGCCGTTGCCCCGCGAAGAGCCGCCGCGGCTTCGACGCCGAAGGCCACGAGCAACTGGAACCACGCGATGACACCGACGACCGCCAGCAGGAGCAGAAACAGGCTGCCGTCGTCACGGATGGTCAGCCAGGTGACGAGGTCGTCGAACCGGTCCGGCAGGTACACGGTGCGGAAGTGCCATAACGCCGCGGGCGGTCCGCCGATCAGGGCAGCGATCGCCGCGATGCCAGCGAGGGTTCGGGATGTCGTGCGCATGGTGGGCTCCTCCCGGCTCAGTCCGCCGAGACGAGGACGGCGGCGCCGTGGCCGTGAACGGTGAACTCGGCGATCCCGATGGAGCCGAGAAAGATCGTGGTGCGGGTGATGACGGTGTCGACGACGACCTGGTACTCGTCGGCGTGTGCGGTGCCGGTGGCGCCGGACGTCGCGATGTACCGCTGTGCTTCCGCTTCGGCGACGGCCGGCTCGACGGCGGCGTCGGTGCCGTCGGCGAGGGCGCGGACGCGCAACGCCTGCGCGCCGGCGCGGGCGGCTTCTTCGGCGATCGCCGTCGCCTGCGAGTAGGCCAGGCCTTTGCGTGTCCCGTCGACCGCGAAGCCGAGCGCGGTGAGCAGCGCGAGGCAGAGGCCGACGATCAGCACCGACGTGGAGCCGCGCTCGTCGCGCAGGACGTTCATGATCGTGCGCCGTAGCGATCGATCGGCGAGCGGAACTGCGCTTGCAGGGTCTTCGCTCCGCTGATGCCGGGGATGGCGAGGTCGTCCAGCGGGACGTCGCAGGTGATCGTCGCGACGACGTAGCCGGTGTCGCCGAAGGGTTTCGCGAAGTCCGCGGCGTCGACCACCACGTCCAGGCTGACGCAGGTCAGGTGCTGCTCGGCCAGGACCGCCCGGGCACGGCGGTCGGCGGCGACCGCCGCGGCGTGGCCGTCGCGGGCGATGGACGCGGCGCGGGCGGCCGAGCGGGCGGCTTCGTCGATCGCCGCGTCGGCGACCATGACGCGAATGCCGACCAGGCCCAGTCCGAGGAGCAGGAACAGTGCGGTCACGCCGATCGCCGTCTCGACCGTGAGGTCGCCGCGCTCGTCGCCGGTCATGGCTCGAGCCGTTCGATCGGGCCGGACGCGGTCTGGCTGATCGGGAACCGGGCGAAGGGCACCAGCGAAGTGGCCCGGCCGGTGACAGTCACGGTGACGCGCTCGCCGTCGGTGCTGGCGTTCGCGTGCACGTCGGACAGCCAGGTGCCGGTGGCGTCGCGGGTGTAGGTCTCGGCTGCCGCGGCCGCGGTAGCCGGGTCTGCCGGAGGGAGCCGGGCCGAGCGCACGCCGTCTCGTGCGGCTTCGAGGGCTACGCCGCGGCCGAGCAGGACGACGGCGATCTGGATGACGGCCCAGGCCACGAGCAGGATCGCGCTGTAGATGACCGCGGCGGCGACGTTGTCGTCGCCGCGTTCGCCACGCATCAGTGGCCTCCGATCAGCGGGAGCTTGCCGTTGATGAACGCGGTGATACCGGCGCCGATGAGCGTCGCGACGGTGATGCCGAGGGCGGCGTAGAACGCCTTGGTGATGTTCTCGTCCCCGCGCTCGTCGCGGGCGAACTGTGCGGCCCGGTCGCGGACGGCGAGCCAGAGCTTCAGGGCAATGGTGTTGATCATGTTCTTCTCCTGTTCAGACGTGGAGCATCAGGTAGATCCCGGGGAACGCGAGGAAGCCGATGAAGGCCAAGCCGAGCAGGGCGAGGGGCATGTCCATGCGGTCGGAGCGGACCGACGCGCCGGTCTTGCGGGACGCCAGCTGCTGCTGGGCCAGCGATGTCGCTTTGGCGCGGAGGGTGTCGGCGATTCCGGCGCCGTCGTGGCCGGCGCTGGCGATGATTTGGCCGATGTCCTTGAGCTCGCGGACGCCCGTGGTCTCGGCGAGGTCGATGAGGCCGTCCCAGGGCATCCGGCCGCGCAGCGCGGCCTCGTCGATGGCGAGCTTGATCCGTTCGAACGCCCAGCCGGATCCGAGCGTCGCCGGGTAGCGCAGGGCTTCGGCCGGGCCGCGGTCGCCGAGCCTGCCCAGCGCGACCAGCCGGCAGTACGCGGCCAGCGCGGTCGTGAACGTCGTCCGGGCGCGCTGGACCTTGGCTTTCAGCAGGAGCGCCGGGAGTTGCCAGCCGAGCAGAGCGGCTCCCAGGGAGGCTGCTCCGGACAGGAACACCGGCGGCGCCGCGCCGAGCGCGACCAGCAGCATCGCCAGGAGCGGGATCCAGAGGGCGCCGCCGAGCAGCAGGCCGACGCGCTGCAGTAAGAATTTTTCCCGCGTTTGACCGACCAGTTCCAAGTCCGTCGGCGACGCGGCGAGGTGCCACCGGTCCGCGTACTGGATCGCCAGTTTGGCGAGGCCGGGTTCGGCTGCGCGGTCGTGCAGGATGTCCGCGAGCCGCGGTCGCGTCGGGGCGAATGCGGCGACGACGAGCGTGACGCCCGCCGAAGCACCGATCGCCGCGAGGATGAGGATCACCTGGGCGGTCATGCCCGATCTCCCGGCGTGAGGAATCGCGATGTGCGTGGTTCGAGGCCGAGCCGGCGCAGCCACACGACAGCGAGAGCGACGACGCCCAGCACGGCGGCGAGGACGACTTGGCCGCCGGGACTGTCGTAGACGGAGGTGTAGCTGGAGCTGTCGAAGGCGGCGAAGCCGACGAACATCGCGCTCCACAGACTGAGCAGGATCCTGGCGGCGGATCGGCGGCGCGCGCGTTCGGCTTCGGCGTCGCGGCGGGCGGCGACGTCGTCGGCGATCTGACCTGCCAGGGTCCGCAGCAGGTCGACCATGCCGCTCCCCTGGGCGTAAGCGACGCACAGACCGGCGGCCGCGGCGTCGCCGACTTCGTCGTCCAGGTCGTCGGCGAGGCTCAGCAGCGCCTTCGGGACGTCCCACGTCCGGAGCCGCTGCGCGAGCTGGGCGACCTCGCCGGCGATGGCGGCCGGCGCCTCGGGCGCGGAACCTTGCAGCGCGCCGACAAGTCCTGCGCTGCCGGCCTGCAGGACGTCGGCGAGGCCGCGGAGCCAGTCCGCCAACGCTTCCAGCCGCTCGATGCGCTGTGCCGCGGTATTCCCAGCACCGAACAGCCACGGCCACAACATGACCAGCGCCGCGACGGCGAGCCCGGCGACCGGCCAGCCGCTCGTCAGCCAGGTGCCGGCGCCGAGGCCTCCGGCCGCTCCGCCGCGCATCGCGGTGCGGCGGTCTGTCCGCCACCGACGAGGCCGCCGGAAGCTCGGACGCTGCGGTTCGTCGCTGCCGAGTGCGCCGGCGACGATCATGGTCACGGCCGCCCCGCCGAGGAGGACCGCGACGGCCAGGATGAGTTCGCTCATGGCGTGCTCCAGCCGCCGTCGCCGCTCGCGGTGAGCCAGGCGCGGTCGACTCCGCCGCGTTCGTAGTCGGCGAGGTCGGTCGGCAGGTTGCCGGTAGGCTGCCCGCGCCGGTCGTTGGCGCTGGCCTTGAACAAGTAGGTTCGCGCGGGTCTTCCGTACTCGCCGGGCTCGATCGAGACGATCTCGGCGACGTGCCGGTCCAGGCGGTCCTGCTGCTGGACGAGGTCGACGTGCACGATGAGGTCGATCGTGTTGGCGACGAGCACGTAGGCGAACTCCGGCGTCCACGCCGCGTTCGCTTCCAAGCACAGCAGGACCATGCGGTGCACGGCTTGCGCGGCACTGCGTGCGTGCACAGTGGACAGAGAGCCGGCGCCGCCGGAGGACAACGCGTTCAGCATCGGGATGATCTCGTTGCCGCGCACCTCTCCCACGACGGTTCGTGCTGTGTGCATCCGCAGCGACTGCGACACCAGCCGCGGGAGGTCCACCCCGCCGTCCAACCGCTCAGAGTTAGCTTCGCGTTCCTCGAACGCGATCACGGCCGGAAAGCGGTCGCGGTGGCGGTGCAGGCCCAGCTCGAACTCGGTCTCGAGCGTCGCGAACCGCTCGGTCGGCGGGATTTCCCAGCAGAGCGCACGCAGAAGCGTGGTCTTACCGGCCTTCTGGCGGCCGCAGACGACGACGTTCTTGTCCGCGCGAACGGCCGCGCGCAGGAGCATCAGCTGCGCGGCCGAAATCATCCCGCGCTGCCGCAGCTCCTCGAGTCCCGCGGTCGGCAGCCGGTGCCGGCGGATCGAGATGTGCGGCCGGTTGGTGACGCCGATGGCTGCCGCGAGCCGCTCCCCTCCCGGCAGCTCCATGTTCAGCAGGGGCCGGGCGTCGTTGATGGTGTGCTCGGTGCGCCCCATCCGCGCGGCGATGCGCTGCAGCCACTGGACGACCTCGGCGTCGGTGGCCGCAATGCGAGGGCCGCGCGTGACCCGGCCGTCGTGGTGGGACAGCCAGGCGGGTTCGTTGCCGATGATGTCGATGTTCTCGATGGCCTCGTCGGCCAGGAGCTGGTCGAGGCTGCCGAGGCCGAACATCTCCGCGAGGACGGCCTGCCTGACGGTCTGCTCCTCGCGGGCGTTCAAGAACTGCTGCCCGGAGCTGGCCCAGTCTTTGCCGACCGCGGCCAGCACGTTGTCGACCAGTTCTTCGGCCACCTCCCGCTCGGAGCGGGACTGCCGTGCGGCCTCTTGCTGGACCAGCGGTGCGAGCTGCTGCTGGGCGCGGGCGACGAGCTCGTCAACGGACATGGCGCACCGCCCTCCGGCCGATCTCGTCCGCGGCCTTGCGTGCGGTGGTCAGCAGCGGCGAGGACTCGAAGCGCCGTCCCGGCCGGTGCAGGTTCGTGAACTGCGCCGCGCTGACCGGATCCCACGGCAGCCAGCCGGCCATCGGCACGCCCTCGGCGGCGAACTGGTCGGCGATCTCCCGGTGCGGGAACCGCTGGTGCGTGCGGGGGTCGGGGTCGACGACCAGGAGCGCCAGGTCGTCGCCGGCCCGGCCTGTCTCCTCGCGCAGGACGTCCAGCGACGCAGCGAGTTTGCGCAGTGAGCTGCGGGAGTTGGTGACGACCAGGACCATAAGCGCGGCGCCGGTGAGGACCGCGTAGGGTGCGCCACCCGCTCGGACGCGACCGCAGTCGGCGAGGACGTCGACGGTCTCCAGCTCGAGGAACAAGTCGGTCAGCCGTCGCCAGTCCAGGCTCTCGGCTTCCCGCGGCGAGCGGGCCCCCGGCAGCAGGTGATGGCACGCCGTGCCATCGGGCAGTACCACCAGTTGGCTGGACATCGCCCGGTGCAGCGGCATCGAACGGGCTTGGACCAAGACCTCGAAGACGCTGGGCTGGCCGTGACCCCCGTCGGGGTCGAAGACGTCCAGCGCTTGAGCGCCGGTCGGGTCGCACTCGGCCAGCACGGCGTGGCGCGGCCAGACCCAGGTCAGCGCCGCCACCGCCGTGGAGACGCCGGGGCTGCCCTGCAGGGAAGCGAACGCGATCAGCATGCCGGTCACCCGCCCTTCGGCAGGGCAACGATCGCGACACCGCCGGTCGACGCGCGTGCGGCAACCTGGGCGCCGTCGTGCTCTCGAACGACGATGTCGACCACCTGCAGCGACGAGCTGTCGCGGGCACCGACGCGCAGCACCGAACCGCGGACCGGTGTCCAGGCGTTGTCCGTCGAGCCGACCGGGACCAGCAGCACGGGCTGCCGGGGCTCGAGAGGTGTCGTCGGCAGCTGACCCGGCTTGACCGCGACGCCGACCAACTGCTCACCCGGCGCCGGAATCGACGGGCTGTCGGCCGCCAGATCCGAGGTGAGGATCGCGCCTGGTCGCAGGTCGGTCGGGGCCGGTTTGCCGATGAGTTCGAACCGCTGGTCCCAGGCCAGGGCGTGCACGCCGGGATCCGGTCGCACGTGGACCTCCAGCAGCGCTTCGGCCGTGATGACCTCGCCGTAGCGGACCGGGGCCGCGACGCCAACGGCCGCGATCGAGTCGTCGACGGTTCGGAACACCCAGACCACGCCGATGGCCGAGACCGCGGAGAGGACCAGGCCGAGCAGGATGAACAGCTTCGACCGGCGCCGCCGCGGCGGTCGTAGTGGTGCTGGCTCGGGCGGTGGGGTTTCCGGGACGGTTCGCAGCGGACCTCGGGTGGTCATCGCGGCCCTCCCGTGTTCAGCGTCCGGACCTCGCGAAGGGCCAGCCGTGCCGAGGACGTCAGGTTCAACGTCCGGAACGCGCTCTGGCCGCCGCCGGACCAGCTGATCTCCCACCTACTCGTCGCGTTGATCTCGGCCACGCCGCCGGCCACGAGCCGTTCGTAGACGTGCCCGCAGGTCGGCGACGGCTTCCCTGCCTGATCGTCGGTGAACGGCGTTCCCGGATTTGAGCAGCGCGTCGTCGTTTCGTCGCCCATCGACCAGTCGATCCGCGCGAGCGTCGCCGTGGCGGTGACGCTGATCGGGCCGGCGGTCGCCGTCCGGGTCACGGGGCCGGTTGTCGCCTCTCGGCGGGCGGTCCACATCCAGACCGGAAAGCCGATCGTGGCTCCGCGCGGCGAGTTCGCGGATGGGCTCAGCTGGATGTCCGGAGCCGACAGGCTCATTTCGGCGATCGCTTGCTCGGCCAGCTCCACCGGGGAAACCTGCGGCACGGCGATCGGCTGCCCGTTCGGCGCGAACACCACCCGCGGCCACCCCTGCAGCGCGCCGCCACCTCGGCAGATCAGCAGCTTCAGCGACCCTTGCGACGGATCATGGCCACCCCACAGCGGGTCCCCGGCAGGTGGCGGCGTCCAAGGTTGGTCGACGCACGGATACTGCGGAGCGCCGCTGTTCCGGCCGCCGGATGCGGTCGCCGGACCTGCGGGCCCAGCTGGACGGCCCGGATTCGCCGCTGTCACCCAGCATCGACCTTGGCTTCCTGCGGCGGTGCATCCACCGGCTTCCTGAGCATGCGCCATCGCTGGAACCGCGGTCATGCCGAGCACAGCCAGAACGCGCAACCACGCCTCAACATGGCTTCTCCAATCGCGCCTGTACCTGCTGGACGAGCCAGCGGTCCGGATTCGGGTAACGGACGATCTGGGCTTCGAACTCGTAGCGCTTGGGCTGGTCGGGATGGTCCAAGCTCCGCCCGCCATCGCCCGGCTTCTCGCTGATCAGGTGCTCATTCGTCGCGTCGAGGCAGTCGATCACGACGACCCGTGGCGGTGGCGCCAAGGCCACGGTCGTCACCTTGGGCGATCGGCCGTATTGCCCCCTGCTGTGCGCCGGCACGGAGGCGAGGTTCGCCAGCTCGCCGATGTAGGCGGACAGCGCTGGGTCCGCCATCACCTTCGCCAGCTCCGTGGGCCAGTCCACGCCGCGCGGCGAAGCAGCAGCTTCCTCGCTGATCCGCCAGTACCGCTCGTACACGCGCAGGGCCTGCTCGACTGCCTGATCCTCCGGCCCGTGTGGCTTCGGCGGCGAGGGCGCCGCAGCCGGCGGGCCGACCACCGTCGGCTCGCCCCCGCCGGTGCACGCGGTCATCGGCGCCAGCAAGCAGAGCAGCCCGATGAGTCGAGTTCGGAACACCTCAGGCCTCGCCGTAGAAGCCCGGGATGCAGTTGACTCCGCCGTTCCACCAAGCGCCGGTCACGCGCCACCTGATCACCGGCTGGAGGTCGGTAATGCCGGGACCGACGCAGTAGTGGTAGATGTTGCCCCAGATGTCTTCGACGTCGAGCATGACGGTGGAGCCGGTGCCGCCGTCGCAGTGCCGGTACTCCCCCCAAGCCAGGTAGCCGCACTTGTCGCGAAGCTTCACCTGAGTTGCAGCGTCAGCCGGAGTCGCGACGACGCCGAAGGCGGTTGAGGCGACCAGGGCGACGCAGAGCACCCTGGCCAATGTCCTGAAGCGAAGAGTGCGAGAGCTCATTTGTCCTCCGCGAATTCGTTCTGAGCCAACGAGAACTCGATGACTTGATAAATCCACTGTGGAACGAACAGCGATTCTGCGGAACCGCGCGAGCGACCCAGCGCTGTGCCGATTTTGTGCCAGAGGTGTGCCAATCGAGTCAAGACGAGAACGATTTTCAAGTCCCTGAGATCGTTACGTTCGCCATGGCTGCGACGACTTCATCAACATGGCGAACTCTGAGCCCTTCGCTCGGCACCGGCGGCCGTTCTACGCGATGGCCATCGCACCGGACGGCCGCTGGCTCGTCGCTAGTGGCCGCGACGGCTTCCTCACGCGCTGGGACACGACCAACGGCCGCCCCAGTGGTGCGCCCATCGAGGCCGACTCGAACTCGGTGCTCGCTGTGACCGTGACACCGGACGGCCGGCAGATCGTGAGCGGCGGTTACGACGGCGTGGTACGCGTCTGGGACGTCGAGACAGGTAACCTCACCCGCTCGTTGGGCAACAGCATGCGCGCAGTCTGGACGGTCCGAGTCAGCTCAGATGGCACACGCGTACTCGCCGGTGGTGCTGATGGAGAGTTGCACGTGTGGAACCTCACCGACGGTCAGCTCACCAACACGTTCTCACACGCAGGATCGATACGAGCGATCTGCGTTTCGCCCATCACCGAAGAAATCATCTGGGCCGGCAAGGAGACCTCAATCCGACGCGCGTCGTACGATGGACGACTCAAGGAGCCTCTCCTCGGCCACGTCGGCTTGATCCATGCCTTGACCTTGACGCCCGACAGCGCACGGCTTGTCAGCGGTGGCGGCGACGGCACGATCCGTCAGTGGGACCTCAGCAGTGGTATGGAGATCGGCGAAGCCGTTCACGGCCACGAGGGTGCAGTGTTCGCAGTAGCCGTCACCTCGGACGGAAGCCAGATTCTCAGCGGCGGCGGTGACGGCACCGTTCGTCGCTGGAACCTCGCTTCTGGCACAGCAATCGGTGACCCGCTTCGCGGTCACACGGACTCGATCCGCTCCATACAGGTCAGCCCGACCGATAATCGAGCGTTCAGCTGCAGTAACGACGGCACAATCATCCAGTGGTCCTTCAATGCCACGACAGTAACCCGGGAATCGCTTCCGGGACCGAGCGTGCCGGTCAACGCACTTGCCGTCCAAAGCTGGCCGCCAGAAGTGTTCAGCGCGAGCATCGACGGAGCCATCCGCCGATGGGATGGGGCGACCGGTCGCTCGCTCGGCCGATTCCGAGCCCCGGACGGCTGGGTCAACGCGATCGCGCTGTCACCCGATGGCAGACTCCTCGCTCGAGTCGGCGAAAGCGACACCATTGTCTGCTCGAATGCCCACACCGGCGAGTACGTCGGCGAGCCGCTGACCGGCCACCCCGGCGGCGTTCGCGCAGTCACGTTCACGCCCGACAGCCAGTTGCTTGTCAGCGCAGGCGCAGACGGCACCGTACGTCGATGGAACTCTTCGACGGGAGAACCCCTCGGTAAGCACTTGACCGGGCACCGTGGCCCAGTGAACTCCGTTTGCGTGAGCCCGGACGGGAGCCAGATCATTGCGGCCGGCAGCCAGGACGGTCGGTTGCTGCGTTGGGACGTCGCAACCGGAGACCGTGTTGGTGACCCGATCAACGCGCACTCGCCGGCTGCTTTGACCGTATCGATCGATCGGACCGGGCGGCGCATCGTCAGCGGCGGCAGCGACGGCCGAATCCGAGTGTGGGACGCCAGTAGCGGCCGAGCAATCACCTCGCCGAAAGTAGGTCACATCGGATCCGTGACCGTCGTCCGGTTCAGTCCTGACGGAAACCGAATCTTCAGCGGCGGAACGGACCATGTCATCTCCGAGTGGGACACCGTAACGGGTGAGCGTGTCGGTGACGCCTATATAGGGCACGAGGGCACGATCACGTCACTTGCCTTCCTCGACGACGGCGGCGCCGTACTCCTCTCCGGTTCCGCCGACGGGACCGTGCGCAGATGGGATATCGCCCACCAAAAGGAGCTTCCCGCCGGAGCCGATCTTCCGACCGTCGTGAAGGAAGTAGTCGCCGACGTCCAGAGCGATTTGGAAAGCAGCGACGATCGCCTGGGCATCGGCAACGACGTCCGCCTGATCGGCGCGATGCTCGCGGCGACCACCGTGCGACCACCGTTGTCCGTGGCACTCCTCGGCGACTGGGGGTCGGGTAAGTCGACCTTCATGGTGCAGTTGCGGCGATGGCTTGTGGATGCTGCAGAGCGCGCCGAAGGGTCACTCACCAGCACATTCGTCTCAAACCTCAGGCAGGTGACCTTCAACGCTTGGCACTACAGCGACGACCACCTGTGGGTCGGGCTCGTCGAGCACATGTTCCAGGAGCTCGCCGTAACCGATGCGGTGGTCGACCAGGCCACCGCGGAGCGGGTCACCGAGCTCAAAACGGCCCTCTCGACACGTAAATCCGATCGCGAACGGCTGACAGCAGACCTCGAAGCGATCGATCGAATCGAAGCCGACCGAGGCTGGTTCGCCGCCGCCCGGGCGCCGCTGCGCAGCGCCCGCGTGGCAAGAGCCGCGGTGACCAGCGGCTGGCGGGAGCTCCGCACCCACCGAGGCTGGCCGTTCCTTCTCGTAGCTGTTGTCGGCATTGCCGGCGTGGTTTTCAGCATTCGGTTCGGACAGGATCAGCTCGCGTGGATCGCTGGCGCGATCGCGGCGCTGGCGCCGGTCGCCGCTGCCTGGCGCACGTTACACGAGTCCACGGAGAACGTCCGAAAGCAGTTGTTGCGCCGGAAGGACGAACTCGACGCCGATATCAAGAAGACCGATGACGCACTCGCTCGCGTCGAGCCGGCGCACCGGCTCGACCGGTTGCTCGCGGAGATCAGTACGGCCGAGCGGTACGAGAGCTTCCGCGGTCTCACCGGTCGCATCCACCATGACCTTCGTCGCTTGAGCGACGACCTGGCGATGGCTCGAGCAGCCTGGTCCGACGACGGCGCGCGGGGCAGGCCACCATTGCAGCGCATCGTCCTCTACGTCGACGACCTCGACCGCTGCACGCCCCAGCGGGTCGCTGACGTACTGCAGGCCATCAACCTCCTGCTCACCATGGACTTGTTCATGGTCGTCGTGGCAGTCGACCCGCGATGGCTGATGAAGGCGCTGAAGCGGTACCACCTGGGTCTTCTGCACGATGCGGTCACGCCGTTGGACTACTTGGACAAGATCTTTCATATTCCCTTCGCGTTGCGACCGATGGGCGCCCAAGCTTCGGACTACCTGAGATCGATGCTGCCGGTAGACACTGGGCCACGACCGGCAATTTTGCCCAGGGTCGGCTACCGGCAAAACCCTGCGCAGCCTGATACAGAGAGCACCGCCGTCGAAGCCGACACCTCCACCGAGATCGAGCAACCAGACCCGGTTCAGTTCCAGAACCGCCCGCGCCGGCGCCCGGCCAATTATTCGCCGAGCGACCTCGCTCCGGAGGGCATGAAGCTTCAGCCCTTCGAGCAGGACTTTCTGGCGAACCTCGTGTCCCTGCTCCCGACACCCCGCGCGGTCAAGAAACTGGCAAACCTCTACCGGCTCATTCGCCTGTCCGTAGCACCGGAGCAGCTCGACATGTTCCTCATCAGGCAAGAGTTCCACGCCGCGGCGCTGCTCCTTGCTGCACTGGTCAGCGACCCACGGGGGACCCGAGAACTAATGATCCGGCTCGGCGACGCAGCCGGTCAGGACATCGTCGATGTCTTGGAGGGCAATGGACTCCCCCATCGATTGTCCGTGCTGATCAAGGCTGAGCGCGTCGCGGGGCGAGAGGTCCACGGCGAACTCGGGACGTACCAGAGATGGGCGACTGCGATCGCTCGGTACGGATTCGAAACCTACGACCTCTTCGTCGCCACTCGCTGATCGCTTGATATCCAGCACGTCGTCAAGCGGAGATCGCCCCGAGAGAGGCAAGGCGCGTTCGGACCTCCAACGCACGTACATCTCGGAGGCCTTCGAGGATGCCCAAGCTTCGCACGTACGCGTCGCAATCTTGGTCGACCTGCCGAATTTCGAGAAGCGCATCAGCCCGGGAAATGAGCGTGTCGGCAGCACTCCACCGCTGCCAGCTCTTGCTACGAAGCGCCAGCGCTTCATCAAAGTGCTTCAGTGCCGTGCGGTGGCGGCCGCGCCGGCTGAGCAAGACACCGAGCCGTTGGTGTGCGATGCCGAGCGCCGCCTTCGACGTGAACATCTGCGCGCGATTCGGCGCGTCAAGGGCGCACTCCATCCCCAATTCAAGATCGACAATAGTCGAGATTCCGCGCTGACGTCCGAGATCGACAGACGACGTCAGCGTGTCGGCAGACAGCCGTAACAGCTCGCACACCCTGCGCGACTCTACTCAACAACGGTCTCGATTACGGAGGACGGCTCGTTCACGAGCGATACCCGACACCGCTCAGCACCAGCGAGCCAGTTACTTGCACCAAGGGTTACCGAGGATGCCTACCCGTTCCAGTCACACACGAAATATCAGGAAGGTCAGCTTAATGAGCCTCTTGCGAAGAATAACGCGGGGCATCCTGATATTTTCTACACTATCTTTCCTAACGCTCTCGATGTTCTTCCTAAACAACATCTTCGACTCGGATAACTTGCCGATTCTATTCGGAAATGAATCCGAATCAACATTTTACAACGAGCTCACAGAGGAGAAGTTCACAGGATCCAGATCGAACGATACCACTATCTCGTACATAAATGATTCCGACGACTGCCCGATAGCAAAGCCGTCAAAACTGGCACGCACCACCGAAACGCACGTAAGCGTGAAATTAGTGCCAGGAAAAAAGGACAGCACAAAAGTATACGTTGAGTCACAACTCTTACTGGACAAGCTCGACCCCCTCCTGACTTGCTTGAATAGCACAAGGTTTGAGCAGGTCGAGAGGTTCATGAGCAATGCAGCAGGATTGGTGCAAATTCAACTCAGGTCACACATATCGAATATAGCCGTAAGCAATCTGACAACTACCATACCTGTCGAAAATGGATTGGCGAAGGTAACCGCATCAGCAGAGGGTGAAACACCCACATCTCACCTGAACATCAGCATTCTAAAGAACAGGAAATCGGTTGCCGACCTAGGAATCGATCGCTCCTCGGCGCAGATCGAAGTAGACGGCTATCAGATCATCGGCGCCGACGGAGCTCCGATAAGCAGTCAGAATTCGACCTCAGTATCATTCTTACCAACAGCACCAACCGCATCGGGAAATGTCTCCCTGAGCCCGCGCGACGGCAGCAATAATTCCTCCATCCCGGGATCCGATCCTGACGATCAGGACGTTCCAAATTCTGTGCTACTTTTCCCCCTTGCAGCACTCTTTCCATGGTTGGGATTCCTCTACAGCGGTCGGTCCTCCAAGTCCGAAGCACATCGGCGAGTGAAGAAGGTTCTACCATGGCTGGCGATCGCGGTTGTCACCGTCGGAGCCTTGACAACCGTTGGCTTCCCAGTCTTGAGCTCGAGCTTCTCATTGGTGATCCTCCTGATTCTTGTGCCGATCTTGTTGGGCTTCGCCTCGATGCGAAATGACGCCGAATCAGGTCGATCAGTTCACGGTAGAATCGTGCTTTCTCTCACCATAATTGCAGTAGCCACAGTGCTGGCGATAATCTTAGAAGGAAGAGCCTTTCTGAACCCTAAAATCGCACTATTCACCACAACTTGCATTCTGGGCGGCATACTACTGGCGAGCACATGGACACGGAACCTGCAAAATTGGCGGTACGGGTTGGAACTTGGCATCTCCTGCGCTACCGGAGTTATTCTGCTCCATGCATGTCGACTGGAACCCTACTCGATACTTACACCACTATGCTTGATCGCTTGGGCGGCATACATATATTTCGCATCGAGGCGACTCAAAGTACGCAAGTACTTTTCATTCATACTGGCCGCACTGACAATGCTTTCCTTTTCTCCAGTTCAAACAATACTTGACAACTGGTCAAAGTCGACATTTACACCTTGGGCTTGGCCTTTCGGTTTTACGACACACAAAAATTGGCCATGACCATGCTTCTTATGGCCAACGTATTTTTCCTATCCTACTTGGTCAGGATCTTGTGGCTACTTCGAGACGAAGCACTGTCCAGAAATAGAATCTTGATCAAAGCTGCCGCCATCGGCATTCTTCTGGTCGTATCATCCGTTCAAGTGGAGTTGATCTCGACTTATTCGGCCATCGGCGCCGCAGTGGCATGCTTGGCCGGATTTCATTGGTTGATCAATATCGACGAAAAATCGAGCAGACTCGCCCGAGTCACCCGTTCGGCGCATGCTCGCCTCCTGCGCCTAAGTGGCCAGCGATCCAAAATATCGAATCTCGCGTCCGCGACGTTCAGGACGCAGGTGAGTCGAAATGAGTCCGGGGAGTTCGATTTACAAAAACTTGTCCAAGAACAGTACCGACTCGATCGGGCCGCTGGCATGTATCGAGCGGTCCCGGCAGAACATATCGGAATAACCCACGCCGCACAGGGGTCCAACGGTGGATACAGTGAGGCGGAAAACGCCAAATTTGGCTTGGTCGTAGCGTTCTCGGTCAGCTTTCCATTCATGATTTATGAACTACTTCCCTTCATTTCATCGCTTGCCGCAAACCTATCTTCGTATGCCCCATTGGAAATCCTTGTGACAGTAGTGCATTATCTCCGATGGGTTGCTTTTGGCGGCGTTTTTGGCTATTTTTACCCGGCGATCCGGGGTCAAGTTCCGATCAGAAAGTCCATGGCCTTACTCCTGACCCTCGTTCCGATCGAATTTTTCAGCGTAGATTTTGCAGCTCCCGCTGGCGTGGTTATCCCAGCCCTTGCGATCAAAACCGGGTTCCTGCTTTTCTTCGCCTTGAGCCTCGGACTGGCATGGGAATGGCGCCTGGCCAAAGCGGCAAGCGTGCACTGGGGAAGAGTCCGGGATTTCAGCCGCGTCAAGTCCTTCTTTGTCCCTGTATCGACGATAGTAATCGCTGGAGTTACAGCCTTGGCGACCAGCCTGGCCAGTGCCGCGGTGAACGAGATGGTCCAGCCCAGTCCGCCACAAAACGGAACGTCGTCCCTTCCCACCCAGCCAGCGAAATAGTTCCGGCGTAACGACTTCGCATTTGGCCGCATCGCAGTCTCGGAGCCAGTCTCGCCTGTTTCCCGGCCTCACGCGCCCAGACCGACACCGTCGCCTCATCAGGCGCATGGTCAGGCACCGAGACGGCGGCCGAGGCGGCCGGTGCCGCCAGCACCGGCAAACCGGCGACGCCGACGACGGCAGGCAGGAAAAGAGCGCGCCAAGGCACGCCGGAAACCCCCACGAGATCCCCCTCGTCCAAGAGCGCCAGCACACAGCCGGGCCCCCGACGAACCCAAGATCACCTTGCCAAATCGGCCTACCGGCGAAAATAGTTCAACCAGCTCAATCGGTGCAAAGTTACCGAATCTCCATAATGGACGGCAACATGGTGTCGTTCGTGACTTATTGGACGTTTTGTTCGATTAGGCCAAGCCGTCGGCGCCCGAGCACACGCCGCCCGTAGTTGCCGTGCCGGCGACACGATCGAGATCCGGCCCGGTTGGAGTACGCCCAGCGGCTTGTTCCTCGATGTGACTCCGCAGCAAGCAAAGGGTCAGCGGAGGGCAAGCAGCGATGACCACCGAGAACACCGATCCCGAACCACAGCGACCTCGGTCCGGCGTTGCGGACTCAGCCGGCCGGCTCCAGCCGGATCCGGACGTCCAGGTTCCGCTCGACCTCGCCGCGGCTGTACAGCAGCGGGAACGACCCACCCGAGGCCCACAGGCCGTTCAAATCGCTGAAATGCGGACTACGCGGGTCCCCCGACTGCCCCGGCGCGTTGATCGCCGCCGAGTCGTTCCAGTTGCCCACGTCCAGGGCGATCTTGAACGTCGCTCCGATGATCTGCGCGTACGTCAGCGGGTGGAAGAACGACGGGTGGATCGTGTGGTAGTCGCCGCCGATCGGGGTGGGGCCGACGTTCGGGGTGCCCAGCGGGTGCTTGAACTCGTTGTGGTGCAGCGTCCCCCAGTGCCACGTCGAGGGGTCCGGGCCGAGCTGGCCGGCGACGTCGCGGAAAGCCACCGGCAGCGAGCTCAGGATCAGCTGGTCGCGCACCGCTGCTCCGTCCGGGCCCAGCCATCCGGCCGGGTCGCGGAATGAGGCGATGATCAGGCTGAAGTCGGGGTTGATCGTGCGGACCAGCGCGTCCGCCGCGGCCTGGGGCAGCACCGCGTGCGCCCACACGTAGTGCAGGTATTTCATGATCCACGTCTCGTACAGCGCGGCCGCCGGCGATCCCGCCGATGCGACGCCGTCCCAGCCGCGCAGCAGCTCCAGCGCCTTCGCGGTGTCCGGGTCCGATGAGGACAGTCCGCGCACGAACTCGAGGAGCTGCGTGGCCACCAGCGACTTCTCGTCCTTCTGCAGCGCCAGCGAGTCGGCGACGGTCGCGCCCGGGTGGGACTCGATCAGCTCGTCGATGCGCTGCTTGCGGTACGGCAGCTGCCATTCGTAGTTCGACACCACCGGGTGGCCCGGCGGGATGTTGAAGTCGTTGGCCGAGGCGAAGTAGCCGGACGGCGGGTTGTACTGCCCCGGCAGCTCGCGGTTCGCGTAGAAGCCGTTCCAGTCGTAGCGACCGTCACCGGGGACCGGCAGCAGGCCGTCGTAACCGGCGCCCGTACGACGCGGCGTCAGCCCCGCCGGGACGTAGCCGATGTTCCCCCGCACGTCCGCGTAGACCAGGTTCGAGCCCGGCGTGCCCCACTTCCGCATGCCCGCGGTGAACTCGTCGAAGTTCGTGGCGCGCTGGTAGTTCAGGCTGCCCAGGTACGCCGCGCTGCCCGGCTGGGTCCACGCCGTGCGGACCGCGAACGCCCGGTGCGCCGCCTCGTCGACCTTGACGACCGGGCCGTGCCGGGTGAAGGACAGCTCCCGGGTCACCGGGGTGCCGCCGCGCACCGGAATGGACTCGGTGAGCGTGGTCATCCGCTCCCAGCCGGTGCCGTAGCGGTAGCGGGTGTGGTCGTTCGGGTCGAGCTCGTAGACGTAGAGGTCGGTCTGGTCGATCGGCAGGTTGGTCAGGCCGAACGCGATGTTTTCGTTGTGCCCGATGGCGATCCCCGGGTTCCACGGCTCACCCGCCCCGGCGAGGTTCAGCCCGGGCGCCGACAGCTGGGCGACGTAGCGGCCCGAGGGCAGGGCGTCCGCGCCGCGGTGCGGGTCGTTGGCCAGGATCGGCCGGCCCGACGCCGTCCGGCCCGGCCCGATCGCCCAGGCGTTGCTGCCGGATGTCGCGTCGGCGATGTCCTTGGTCTGCAGACCGGCGCCGGTGAAGTTCACCGAGGCGGTCGCCAGGTCGTACACCTTGAGCACGTCGTCCGGCACCGAGCACGGGTCGAGCCCCGCGGGCACCGCCGCCTCGTGGTCCGGGTGGAGGGAACGCAGGTAGCGGCTCGCGCCGGGGCCGGCCAGGCAGACCAGCTTCGCGCGGGCGACCTCCCACATCAGGTTCTCCCCGATGGCGTGCGTACGGATCCGGACCACGTCCTGCGGGCGCCAGCGGGCGGGCTGGTAGCCGAGCTTGGCGAACTCCGGCGGGAGCGCGGCGGGGTTGCGGCCCAGCCAGTCGACGTAGGAGTTGATGCCCTCGGCGAACCGGGTCGCGGCGAGCCTGCCCTCCGGACCGTAGGACGCCCACTCGGCGTCCATGTCGCCGCGGTAGAGGAACAGCCGGGCGGCGCGGTCCTGCTCCACATAGGACGGACCGAGCACGTCGCTGAGCGTCCCGAGCCCGCGGCGGCGCCAGGTGTCGATCTGGAACAGGCGGTCGCGGGCGATGTTGAAGCCCTGGGCGAAGAAGAGGTCGCTGGTGTCGGCCGCGTAGATGTGCGGCACGCCCCACTTGTCGACGAGCAGCTCGACCGGCCGGTGCAGGCCGGCGACGGCGTACCGCGGGCCGGTCGCCGCCTCGACACCCGGGACCGGCGCCAGGAGGAGCACGACCAAGGCGAGGATCAGGCCGCGGATGACCGGCCGGCGTGTGGCCATGGTGCTCTCCTCGTTCGGGGCTCGATACCGGGTTCGTCCGGTATGTTCCCCGCCCGCGGCACGGTCCCACGAGCCCCTTAGGGGTCCAGGGCCGCGAGCGCGAGCCCCGATCGGCTAGGGCTCCACGAGCACCGCTTCCGGGTCCTGCGGGTCGTACCGCACCGTCACCGCCGAGCCGCGGGACGGCGCCTGGAACAGCGACGTCACCATCGTCGCCACCACCGTGCGCTCCCCCGTCTCCGCCGGGAACCGGACGTGGACGACGAACCGCGGGTTCCCCATCACCCAGACGTTGGTGAACTCGACGTGCACCACGTGCCCGGTGACCCGCCGCCCCCGCTGCCGCAGCGCCTCGGTCCGGTCCTCCGCCTCCGCTTCGCTCAGGAACGCCCGCAGCAGCACGACGATCAGGACCAGGGCCACCAGGGCGGACACCGCCGGGACCAGGTACGGCTCGTAGTACACGACCCAGTCCACGTCGGACCACGGCTCGGCCTTCCCGTCGAGGAACGGCAGCCGCTGCCCCACCGACTCCGGCGGGGTCCACGACGGGATCGCGACGCCACTGCCCAGCGCCACGCCCAGTGCCGCGGTCAGCGAGCTCGCCCGGAAGCCGATGCCGAGGCGGTTCACCGACATCCCCGCGCCCCACAGCATCGCGAACCCCAGTGACGACGCCACCGTGACCGCGACGCTGAAGAACAGCACCAGCGACGCCGCCGAGCCCGCGTCGACCCCCCACGAGTCGAGGCGGTTCAGCGACATCAGCCGGAAGCCGTCCAGCATCCCGAGCGCTCCGGACCAGCCCGCGGCCGCCCACGCGAGCGTCGTCGGGATCCCCAGGAGCCACAGCCGACGGCCGGCCCGGCGGCCGCTGCGAGGCGGGTCCGACAGGCTGGACATGAATCCGTACACGGCGGCCGCCTAGTCGATCGGGCCGAACACGGCGACCTTCGCCGGGTCGGCGGGGTCGACGCGGGCCTCGTGCCGGGTGCCGGGCGCGTACTGCTGGATCGTCGCCTGCGGCGCGATCAGCCGGGTCACCGTCCGGTAGGGGGTGCCGCCGGTGCGGGTGACCTCCAGCGTCGCCGTGTACTGCGCCTGCCCGGCGATCGTCTTGCCGGTCGGCTCGAGGGCGCGGATCACCAACGTGGCCGGCTCGCACGTGTCGTACAGCCGCCGCAGCTCGGTGCCGTAGGCCTGCAGCTCCTGCTGCTGGCGCAGCTGCTCCTCCGGAGGGAGCGCCATGAACGCCGCCATGTCCGGGTCGGCGGCCAGGCCGCGCAACGCCTGCGCGGCCAGCTGCGGCGTCGGCAGCTGCGGGGTGATGTCGTACCCCTGCGCCGCCGCGGCCTGCCGGAACTGCTCGGCGTGCTGCCGGAAGTCCTGTGCGCCGCGGGCCATGCCCTGCTGGGTGGCTTCGTTGACCTTGTCGCGGATCTTCTTGAACATCGGTCCCGCCTTTCGCTGTGTGTTGTGCACACAGCTTCGGCGGAGCGCGCTGCTACCGAACCCAGGTTTGGCCGTCATCGGAGGCATCGAGGCAGGTCAGCGCCGCCCAGAAGACCGGCGAACGCGCCGGCTCGGCCCGTTCGCGCCACCGCGCGAGCCGGGTCCGCTGCCACGCGCAGAGCTCTCCGACCGGGTCGTCGCCGGCCAGTGCCGTGTCGACGGCGATCACCAGCTCGGCCATCGGGTCCGCGCCGGGGACGGCCGCCGACGTCGGCAGCGCCCACAGCGTCGCGGCCACCAGCCGGGCCCCGGCCGCGACCGCGGCGAGCAGGACGCCGAACGGCTCGGGCAGGCCGAAGTCGCTCGCGCTGGCGCAGCCGATCAGCGCCACCCGCGCCGGCATCGCGTCCACTTCGGACAGGGCGAGGTCCGCGGCCGTGAAGGGCCGGTGCGCCCCGATCGGCTCGGCCGTGCCGGGCAGGTCGGCCGCGCAGGACAGGTGCAGCGCGGTCTGCGCGCCGTGTTCGTCGCGGACCCGGCTGACGTGCCCGGCGTACACCAGCCGCGAACAGGGCCCGGCCAGCAGCCGCGCGAGCAGCCGCCGGTCGGTGTCGGTGCGGCGGACCAGGTCGAGGCCCCGTGCGGCGGCCGGCCGGACCGCGCCTTCGGCGATCCGCGCGTCCAGGTGGCGGATCAGCGGCGACGCCGGGTCCTGCTTGCCGAGCACCGAGCCCAGCTCGCCGAACGCGCTCTGGCCGGGGATCCGCGGGTCGAGCAGGTACACCGGTGGCCCGGGCGGCGCCGGGGGACGGCGCGGGATCCCGACGGGCGCGAGCAGCGAGACGTCGGCGACGTCCAGGACACGCTCGTCGCCGTCGAAGCAGCTGCTTTCCTCGCCGGGTTCGAGCACGCGGTCCGGCCGCCGGTCGGGCAGGGCGAGCAGCGCCCACGGCACCGCGGCGAGGCTCGGCGACGGCTGCACGCGCAGCAGCGGACGCCGTCCTCCGGCCGCGGCCTCCCGCAGTCGCGCGACGAGATCGGCCGGCAGCAGGTTCAGGCCGAGGACCCGGGCCAGGCGTTGTTCGCCGGCGAAAGCGGACAGCGCGCGGCCGACGGCGTCGGGCACGCTCTCACCCTCGTGCGGCGTCGGGGAAGCCGCGTCCAGGTACTCGCGAGCCGTCGCGACGAGGGCGGCGTCGACCGGGTGGGTGTGGACGTCGTCGAGGTCGCCGGTCGTCCGCCAGGTGAGGTAGGTGTGCCCGGCGTCGGCGTAACGCAGGAGGAACGTCTCCCTGGCCGTGGCCGGCCAGGTGCGCACGACCGGAGTTTCCTTCGGGGGCAAAGAGTACCGCTCGGCGGCGATGTCGAGCCAGCGATCGAGTTCCATCGGCGACGCCGGGGACCACCGCAGGGCGGGCGGCGGGGCGAGGCGCAGCGGCAGCGACGCGGTCACGCTGCCCAGCGCGGCGAGCGGGAGCCGGTCGCCGTCGGGCGCCCCTTCGAGCGGGGGAACCGTCCCGGTGAGTTCGAGCGCCGGTCCCTCGGTGTAGGCCCCGACGGCGCAGGTGCGTTCGACCAGCTCCGCCGCCAGCCGCGGCTCCCGCAGCCGCATCAGCAGCGCCATCACCAGTTCGGTCGCCGGTCCCGCGACGTCGCGCGCCCACGCCGTGCGGGCCCGCGGCGACGCGAACTCGAAGCGGTAGTCGGCCGCCGCCAGCGCCAGCGGCAGCAGCAGGTCGAGCAACGCGCGCAGGTCGTCGCCGCGCGCGTAGCCGATCGTGGCCGCGACGAAGTCCGTGTGCAGGCACTCCAGCCACTCGCCGGACGCGCGCGCCGACTCCCACGCCCGCGTCGCGTGCTCCTCGGCGGTCGTCCAGTCGCCGTCCGCCGCGGCGCACCGGGCCAGCGCCACGTCGAGCCGTCGCAGGCCGGGCGTGTCTTCGTGGGCCGTCCAGATCTTGCCCGCGTGCTCGAACTGGTCCCGCGCCTGCCGGGCGTCGCCCGCGAGCAGGAGCAACGTCCCCAGCGCGTGGCTCGCCTCCGCCACGTCGCCGGACGCGCCCGCCGTCGCGAGGTCGTCGCGGGCGGCGACGATCGCGGCGACCGCGCCCGGGAAGTCACCGGCCAGCGCACGGTCCGTGGCCAGGTCGACGGCGTACTTCGCCGGGTGGTCCGTGGTGAGCCGGAGGAGGTCGGCGCGCGCGTCGGCGTCCTGACCGCCGGCGCGGCGAAGGCGGGCGCGCTCGGCCTGGGCCATCGCCTTCAAGGACGGCGCGTGGTCGCAAGCCGGCGTGCTCAGGATCTCGTCGAGCGCGGTCAGCGCCCCGGCCGGATCGCCGGCGGCCACCTGGACGCGTACCTCGAGGATGCGCAGCTCCAGCTCGTCGGTGCCGTGCGGGTCGAGCAGCTCGGGCGGGTACTGCTCCGGCCCGGCGGCCTTCCGCAGCGCCGCCCGGTGCCGCTGTCCGGCGATCAGCTCACGGGCCCGCGCGATCTCACCGTCCTCGGTGGACAGTGAGATCAGCACGCGATCGGCCACCTCACGGGAACCTTCCATCGTCCGCAGCTCGGCGTACTGTCCGAAGTGGACGGCGGCGGCCGCGCCCACCTCGAAGGCGGCGAGCACGGCTTCGGCGCATTGCCGGGCGTTGCGCAGGTCCCCCGCGGAGTAGCAGACCGTGGCGAGGTCGCTGACCGCGGCGAGTTCGAAGTCGCTCCGGTCGAGCCGCTGCGCGATCTGCCGCATCCGGCCGTACAACCGTTGTGCGCCCCCGATGTCCCGTGCCGCGGCGAGCCGTTTGGCCTCCCGCTGGATCTCGACGGCTTCACCGGCCAGCTCCTGGTACTCGGCGTCGGTGAGCGAGCACGCGGGCAGTTCGCCGTAGGGTGCCGGGTCCAAGCCGAAATGAGCGGCGACGCACCGGCAGTTGTAGCCGTGCGAACTCGCCCCGGCCAGCGCGTCCGGCACCGGCCGGTCCGGCGGGGAAAAGGGCGGCGGCAAGCCGACGAGCACGTCAGAACTCCCCGTCGGTGGCCGCGCGCTCGGCCAGCGTCCGGGCTTCCGGCGGCAGCGCCTCGCGCGCCCGCACGAGCGCCACCACCTCGGCCCGGTCTTCGGCCGTCGTCCCGGCGAGGTCCTCGGGAGTCACGCCGACGAACAGTCCGATGGGGACGGGAGGGGCGAGATCGACGGCGCCGGCGAACCGCCCGACGCCCCAGCGCAACGGGACTTCCGCGACGACCTCGCCGTCCCGGGTCGCGAAGGCCGACAGCGTCGCGTCGGCGAACGCCCCGGCGACCTCGACCTCCAGCCGGGTGGCCGTCGGCGCCGCGACGACCCGCCAGGTCACGGTGTTCTCGGCGGCGTCGAGGATGCCCGGCGGCACCCGCGCCCAGTCGACGCTCTCCCGGCCCTCGGTCACGACACCTTCCCCGGACGCGGCCGGCTCGATGCCCGCGGCCAGGGCATACGCGCGCTGCCCCGGCGTCACGGCGGCCGCCAGCCGGGCCGCGGCTTCGGCGCGCACGACGTCGTCCTGGCCGTCGAACCAGGCCGACAACCTGGTGCACAGGCCCCGGACCTCGTCCGCCACCGGCGTCGCGGCGAGCCCGTCGACGGCCGCGTCGAACAGGTCCGCCGGGGTGGCTTCGAAACCATCGAGCATGCCTTCGGCCACCTCCGCGGTGGCGACCGCGGCTTCGAGGTCCAGCAGCGCCGGGTCCAACGCGGGAATCCCGAGCGTCGGGCTCGCGGGCCACCACCGGCGAGCCCACAGCAGCAGCGCGAGGGTGGCGAGTTCCGGCCGGGCGGGGACGTCCACGCGCCCGGACACGAGGGCCTCGAGGGCGTGTTCCTCGCCGACGAGCCGGGTCAGCCAGGGTTCCGCGGCCCCGGCGTCGGTGAGTTCGACGCGCATCGAGCCGGGGACACCGGCGAGCAGATCGGCGAGGGCGAAGCGGACGAGGCCGCCGTCCGCCGCGACGACGGGGGTGTGCACCGGGTGCGTCACGAGACCGCCTCCAGGTCCGGCAGCCGGGCCACGAGCGCGCGGCGCACCTTCGTCCGCAGGTCCAGGGAGGTCGACCGGACGACGCCGGTGACGAGGTCCCGCACGTCCGCCGCGTCGGCCGGGAGGTCACCGCGCACGTCGAAGCCGTGCAGGCGGATCCACAGCCGGCCGAGGAACTGCTTGCCGAACTCACGCAGCTCGCGCAGCAGCTCGTCGTCGGGCCGCGGGGTGAGCGGCGTGGTGCCGGCCAGCGCGCGGCGCGCGTGGAGCACGTACCCCTCGCGCGCGACCTGGGCGTTGAGCTGCCGCGCGAACCCGGGGACGGTCCCGGGTGCGACGCCGTCGAGCGGCCGGAGGGCGGGCGCGAGGACGACGCCGAGCGCGAAACACGTGGCCAGCGCGGGCAAACCGAGCCCGAACCCGGCGACGACGCGGCGGGCTTCGTCGTCGACGAGCTCGGCGACGGCTCCCCGTTCGCCGGCGGGGAGCCGGCGCAGGGTGGCGCGCACCCGCCGTTCGACGCTGCGTTCGAGGAGCTCGGGGCCGGCTTCGTCCTGCCGCCGCAGCGGCGGGACGGCGGTGCGATCCCCGCGCTGCAGACCGAGATCCGGCGCCGGGGAGCCGGAAACGGCCTCGGCGGCCCGGGCGAGCGCGTCGGCTCCCCCGGGCCGGCGCAGCGCCAGGCCGAGGGCGTGCCCCGCGGCGGAACCGGCCAGCCACGCGGCATCGGTGAGGGTTTCGGCGAACCGGCCGAGCAGCACCACGGCGTCATCCGGCGAGAGACCGGCGTCGGTGTGCCAGCGGCGGTGCAGCGCGGCGGTCAGGTCCGCGGCCGCCCGGGGATCGGCGAGATACGCGATCAGCTGCGCTACGCCGGCTTCGTCGCCTTCGCCGTGCAGCTCGCGCAATGCCGACGCCGCGGCTTCCGGGGCGTCCGGTCCGGGCATGCCGTACCCCGTCGCCAGCTCGTACGCCAAGGGGAAGCAGACGTCCTGGACGTCGCCCGCGGTGATCCGCAGCGCGCGCCGCTGCCGTTTGAGGTGCACGAACCACGCGGCCGTCGCCCGCAACCGCGATGCGTCGGCGAGGACCAGCTCGGTGACCTCGGCCGCCGCGGCGGGCTCCAGCAGCGGACGGCCCAGCTTCGGCCGCGCCGCCGTGCGGACGACGAGCGGGTCGATGATCTTCTTGACGGTGCGGGTCAGCGGGCCGCCGTCCCCGGCCGAGAGGACCTCGACATCGGGAATCCGCCGCCACACCGCCGCGAGCACGACCGAGCGCAGCCGGGGCTTGCCCGCTCCCGTCACCGCCACCCCCTCGCTCCGATCGCACCCTACGCGACGGCCCCGTCAGTTCCGCCGCTCCGGCGGCACGTACTCGAAGGTCGGCCCCGCCGTCGTCCGCCCGTCCCCGCTCGGCAGCTTCATCAGCGCCACCGCCTGGGCCCGCAGCGCGTACATCGTGCCGATCGCGTCCCGCAGCTGCCCCGGTTCGCCGGTGAACGCCTGTTCCAGCTGGTAAAGCAGCACACAGTAGGTCTGGTTGAACGCCTCCTGCGCGACGCGGACCGCGCTGCCTTCCGGGTAGTCGGCCGTCCGCGGATCGGGACGCATCGGCAGCACCCCGTCGGGGTCGATCGCGATCTCGTCCCCGGTCGGGCCGGACGCCGGGGTGTCGCCCGTGCGGTAGCGGCGGCCGAGACGCAGCTCCTGGAAGCGGTAGTAGTGCGCCACCTCCTCGCGGTCGGGGTGGAAGACGTCGCGGTCGCCGTCCCAGACGTCGGTGCGGGCCGCGCCCTCGCCCTGCTCGACGACCTCCGCCAGCGCCGCCACCGCGGACTTCAGATCGTGCACCGCGATGACCTCACCGCCTCCGCCGCGGAGGTGGAACGCGTCGATCTGCCGGGCCGGGTCGCCGGTGAAGACCGCGGCTTCGCCCAGCTCGTCGCACAACGTGTGGAAGCCGGCCTCGATGGCGGCGTAGAACTGGCCGATCGTCTCGTACTCGTCCGATTCCGGCGGCGCGTCCGCCGACGCGGGCCGCTCGATGCGCAGGAACAGCTCAAGAGCTTCGGCACCGAACGGCGCCAGGTGGACGTGCACGGAACGGTCGCCGTGCGGCAGCGGATGCGGGTAGGGCGGCAACAGCGCGGGGGTGTCGAGCGCGGGCGAACCGCCCACGGCGTTGAGCAGGTTCGCGGCCAGCGCGAGGTGCAGCATCTCCTCCGCCAGGACCGACCCGACCACCTGCACGGCTTCGGGATTGCGGGCCGGGTCGAGCGAATACAGCGCGCACAGGTAAGGGGGAATCGTCGCGTGCTCGAGCTCGATCGCCCACTGCAGGTGGCGGCGGAGATCGTCCAGCGTGTCCATGGCTACCTCGGTTCGTCAGGTCGGTTGCGGCAGCTGAGACAAGACGCCGCACCGGCTTGTGACTACTGAGGGCCGTTGGTCAGCGAGAGGTTGAACGCGTAGCGGGACGCGCGGTAGACGTGCCAGCCGTACTCGACCACGCGGCCGGAGTCGTCGTACGTCGTGCG
The DNA here is from genome assembly GCF_040629235.1 of Amycolatopsis sp. NPDC005961. NCBI lineage: Bacteria > Bacillati > Actinomycetota > Actinomycetes > Pseudonocardiales > Pseudonocardiaceae > Amycolatopsis > Amycolatopsis sp. NPDC005961. The sequence continues at coordinate 93,288 of NZ_JBEXVF010000001.1, forward strand.
CTGCATGGTCAGCAGAGCCGCTCCCGGCGTCTCGTCCAGCAGCTCCGCGTCCTCTTCGGTCGCCAGCCGGGCGCCGATGTGCTGCTCCGCCGCGTGCAGGCGGACCCCCGCCGAGCGCAGCAGCTGGTAGAGACCCTTGTCGCGCAGCTCTTCGTCGGTCGGGTCGATGACGCCGTCGGGCAGGTAGTTGTTCATCAAGGCGAGCGGTTCGCCGTCGGTCGAGCGGATGCGGGTCAGCCGCCGCACGCGCGTCAGGCCCGGCGCTTCCAGCAGCTCGGCCACCTTCGCGTCGGCGTCCGCCACGCTGTTGGCCAGCACCACCGACTCCGGCTTGCCGCCGAGGCCGGCGAGGTCGTCGAACAGGCTGCTCAGCCGCAGCGGCCGCGCCACCTTGGTGCGGACGACCTGGGTGCCGACGCCGCGCCGTCGCACGAGCAGGCCCTGGTTGACCAGCGTCTGGATCGCCTGCCGGACGGTCGGGCGCGACAGCCGCAGGTTCGCCGCCAGGTCCACCTCGTTGCCCAGCCGGGCACCCGCCGGGAGCCTGCCGTCCTCGATCGCGGCGTGCAGCTGCTGCGAAACCTGGTGGTACAGGGGCTCGGGGCTACCCGGGTCCAGCACGATCTCCCGGCCGGGGTCCCAGGCCGGGTGCGTGACGTCCACGCGGGACGACGGCGGCGGGGTGCTCATCGGGGGAAGCCTACCGCGCTCCGCGGTGCGGTAGGGATGACCTGTTGTCCATATGTCTTGACAAAGTCTCCGGGACTCTGGCACTGTCGTTCTCGGACCGGCCGAAGGAGCGGAACTGTGACCGACATGCTGCGACGTCTCGTCGCGAAACGGGTGCACGACCCGGAAGCGATCGCTGAGGCGGCCGCGAACCGGGTGCGGGCGAGGTCGCCGTTCAACGACAAGGGCCGGACGATGATCATCGCCGCCGACCACCCCGCCCGCGGCGCCAACGCGGTGGGCGGCAACCCGTCGGCGATGGCCGACCGGGGCGAGCTGCTCGAGCGCCTGTGCCTGGCCCTGGAACGGCCGGGGGTCACCGGCGTGCTCGCGACCGCGGACGTAATCGACGACCTGCTGCTGCTCGGCGTCCTCGACGGCAAGACCGTGATCGGGTCCATGAACCGCACCGGGCTGGCCGGGTCGAGCTTCGAGATCGACGATCGCTTCGCCTGCTACGACGCCGAAGCGATCGAGCGGATGCGGTTCGACGGCGGCAAGACGCTCACCCGGATCTGCCTCGACGACCCGGCCACGCCGAGCGTCCTGGAGAACACCGCGAAGGCCGTCAACGCGCTGGCCGACCGGAAGCTGATCGCGATGGTCGAGCCGTTCCTGTCGGTCCGGACCGACGGCCGGATCAAGAACGACCTCTCCCCCGACGCCGTCATCAAGTCGATCACGATCGCCGCCGCGCTCGGCCGCTCGTCGGCCTACACCTGGCTCAAGCTGCCGGTGGTGGACGACATGGAGCGCGTGCTCGCGTCCTCGTCCCTGCCGGCCGTCCTGCTCGGCGGCGAGGTGAAGGACGCGGACGCGGCGTTCGCGGCCTGGCAGCGGGCACTGGCGCTGCCGACCGTGCAGGGCCTGGTCGTCGGGCGCTCACTGCTCTACCCGCACGACGGGGACGTCGCCAAGGCCGTCGACACCGCGGTGGGGCTGTTGTGAACCCAGCAGGCTCAGCGCCACTACCGGTAGGGAGCACCGTGAACACCATCGAACACTGGATCGACGGCACCGCCACGTCCGCGGGCTCGACCCGCACGGCCCCGGTCTACGACCCGGCCACCGGGAAGCGGCAGGCGCGGGTCCTGCTCGCCGAAGCGTCCGATGTGGACACCGCGGTCGCGTCCGCGAGCAAGGCTTTCGAGGCGTGGGGCGACTCCTCGCTGTCCCAGCGGACCAAGGTGATGTTCGCCTTCCGCGAGTTGCTGGTGAAGCACGAGGACGAGCTCGCGCGGATCATCTCCGGCGAGCACGGCAAGGTCGTCGAGGACGCCCGCGGCGAGATCGTGCGCGGCCGCGAGGTCGTGGAGTACGCCTGCGGCATCGCCGACGCGCTCAAGGGCAGCTTCTCCGACCAGGTCTCGCGCGACGTCGACGTGCACGACTTCCGGCAGCCGCTCGGGGTCGTCGCCGGGATCACGCCGTTCAACTTCCCGATCATGGTCCCGCTGTGGATGCACCCGGTCGCGATCGCCACCGGCAACACGTTCGTCCTCAAGCCGAGCGAGCGTGACCCGTCGGCGTCGAACTTCGTCGCGCGGCTCTACGCCGAGGCCGGTCTGCCCGACGGTGTGTTCACCGTCGTCCACGGCGACAAGACGGCGGTCGACGCGATCCTGGACCACCCGGACATCGCGGCGGTGTCGTTCGTCGGCTCGACCCCGGTCGCCAAGTACGTGCACGAGCGCGGGACCGCGGCCGGCAAGCGCGTCCAGGCACTCGGCGGGGCGAAGAACCACGCGGTCGTCCTGCCCGACGCCGACCTGGAGTACGCGGCTAACCAGCTGACCGCCGCCGCGTTCGGCTCGGCCGGGCAGCGGTGCATGGCGATCTCGGTCGGCGTCGCCGTCGGGGCGGCCGGCGACAAGCTGGTCGAGATCCTCGAGCGCAAGGCCCGCGAGGTGAAGGTCGGTCCCGGCTCGGACCCGGCCAGCGACATGGGCCCGGTGGTCACCGAGGCCGCTCGCGAGCGCGTGGTGAACGCCGTCGCGCGGGGCGCGGAGCAAGGGGCGTCGGTGGTGGTCGACGGCCGCGGCCTGACCGTCGACGGGCACGAGGAGGGCTTCTTCGTCGGACCGTCCCTGCTGGACCACGTCACCACGGACATGCAGGCCTACCGGGAAGAGATCTTCGGACCGGTGCTGGCGGTCGTCCGCGCGGAGACCGTGGCCGAGGCGATCGCGATCATCAACGCCAACCCCTACGGCAACGGCACGGCGATCTTCACCGGCAGCGGCGAAGCGGCGCGCACGTTCCAGCGCGAGGTCAAGGTCGGCATGATCGGGGTCAACGTGCCGATCCCGGTCCCGATGTCGTACTACTCCTTCGGCGGCTGGAAGGACTCCCTCATCGGCGACAGCCCCATCCACGGCCCGGCGGGCGTCAACTTCTACACGCGCGCGAAGGTGGTCACGACGCGCTGGCCGCACACGAGCACCTCGGCGGCGGGGTTCACCTTCCCCACCTCCAGCTGAGGCCCCGGGCAGAAGCGGAACACTGGTCTCCGTTTCTTGGTAGGGTGGCCGTCATGGGTTACCGAGGTCCACTCCCGAAAAACGCCGTCGTCCGCTTCAACACGTGCGTCGGCTCGCTGCGGACGTCCCCGCGCTGGGGAGGGCTGGTCCGTCGCCACCTCACCCAGGTCACGTACACGGGCCGGCGGTCGGGCCGCACGTTCAGCACTCCCGTCGGCTACCGGCGGACGGGCGATGTCGTCACCATCGGCGTCATGCTGCCGGAGGCGAAGAAGTGGTGGCGCAACTTCACCGGCGACGGCGGTCCGCTGTCCCTCGAACTCGACGATGCGGAACGCACCGGTCACGCCGTCGCCCGGCGCGACGAGAAGGGCCGCGTCACCGTGACGGTCCGGCTCGACGGCGACGCCTAGGACGCCATCCCGTGCCAGAGCAGCTCGGCGAGCCCCGCCGCGTCGCCGCGCCAGTCGGCGTTCGGGTCGAGCAGCAGCAGCCCGGCCAGGCCTCGCAGCACCACCAGCGGGTCGAGGTCCGGCCGCACGGTGCCGGCCGCCTCGTTGGCCTTCAGCAGCTCCGACACCGCGCCGACCATCGCCTCGTACGCGCTCGCCGGCAGCTCGCCGCGGGATGCCGTCGCGCGGCGCAGCGCGTCGGCCAGCCCCTTCTTGGTCATCATGTAGTGCGCCAGATGATCGGTCACCCACACCCGGAACGCTTCGTCCGGGGCGTGTCCCTCCAGCAGCACCGGCACGATGTCGACGATCTGCCGCACCTCGCGCTCGTACACCGCGAGGATCAGCGACTCCGGCGTCGGGAAGTGCCGGTACACCGTGCCGACGCCGACCTCGGCCTGTTTCGCGATCGCGTTGAACGAGACCTCGCCGGTGCGGGCCAGCGACTCCGCGGCCACGACGAGGATGCGCTCGTGGTTGCGCCGGGTGTCCGCGCGCCGGGGGCTGACCGAACCCGTCGTCATCGTCCCTCCCGTCCACCGAAGTTGTCGTTCGCCGAATCTAACCCAGACCTGGAGCGACTCCAGCGTGACTGGTTCGTTGCGAACCGGATTGTAATCCGCTAGCCTCACGAACGGGTGAAGCGGATGACTATCCGCTCCCCGTTCGCCGCCACCACCACCGTCAGGCACCCACCCGGACGAGCTGCGGAAAGAGACCAGTGGACATCTCACTCGAAGTCAACGGCAGTACCGAACACCTGGACGTCGATCCCGGTGTGACCCTCCTCGACGCGCTGCGCGAGCGCCTCGACGTCACCGGCCCGAAGAAGGGCTGCGACCGCGGGCAGTGCGGCGCCTGCACCGTGCACGTCGGCGGCCGGCCCGTGCTTTCCTGCCTCACCCTGGCCGCCACCGTCAAGCAGCCGGTGACCACCGTCGAAGGACTGTCCACAGAGAACCGGCTGCACCCGGTGCAGCAGGCGTTCGTCGACCAGGACGCCCTGCAGTGCGGGTTCTGCACCGCCGGGCAGGTCATGTCGGCGGTCGCCGCCGTCGAGCAGGACGTCGAGGACGTGCGGGAGTTCATGTCCGGCAACCTGTGCCGGTGCGCGGCCTACCCGAACATCGTCAAGGCCGTCGAGCAGGCGAGGCGGGCCGATGCGTCCCTTTGAGCTGACCGCCCCCACCACCGTCGACGAGGCACTCGCGACGCCCGGCACCTTCCTGGCCGGCGGCACGACGCTGGTCGACCTCATGAAGCTCGACGTCCTCACGCCCCAGCACGTCCTGGACATCAACCAGGTCCCGCTGCGCGGCATCGACACGAGCGACGGCCTGCGCTTCGGCGCGCTGGAGCGGATGAGCGCCATCGCCGCGCACCCGCAGGTGTACCCGGCGATCTCGCGCGCACTGCTGCTGAGCGCGTCCCAGCAGATCCGGAACATGGCCAGCATCGGCGGGAACCTGCTGCAGCGCACGCGCTGCTCGTACTTCCGCGACGTCGCGATGCCGTGCAACAAGCGCGAGCCCGGCACCGGCTGCTCCGCGATCGAGGGCGCCAACCGGATGCACGCGATCCTCGGCACCAGCGACTCCTGCGTCGCCACGCACGCCAGTGACGTCGCCGTGGCCCTGGTCGCGCTCGACGCGCGCCTGCTGCTGGCCGACGCCGAAGGCACCCGCGAAGTGGCGCTGCGCGACTTCTACCAGCTGCCCGGTGACACCCCGGCGCTGGAGAACGACCTGCGTCCCGGCGAGCTGATCACCGAGGTCGTCGTGCCGCGGCTGGACTGGGCGGCGAACTCCACCTACGTCAAGGTGCGCGACCGGCAGTCCTACGAGTTCGCGCTGTGCTCCGCCGCCGTCGCGCTCGACGTCCGGGACGGGAAGATCGCCGACGCCCGGGTCGCGGCCGGCGGCGTCGGGACGGTGCCGTGGCACCTGCCCGCCGTCGAGGACGCCCTGCGCGGCGCCCCGGCGACCCAGGCCTCGTTCGAAGCCGCCGCGGCCGTGGCCGCCGACGGCGCGCACCCGTTGTCCGACAACGGTTTCAAGGTGTCGCTGCTGAAGCGGACGATCGTCCGCGCCCTGCTCGAACTGACCGAGGGGAGCTCCCGATGATCACCCGGCTCGACGCGCCGCAGAAGGTCACCGGCGAGGCCAAGTACGGCGCCGACCGCACCTTCTCCGGCATGGTCTACGGCTACGTCCTGCTCAGCACGATCGCGCACGGCGAGATCGAGGCCGTGGACGCCACCGCGGCGAAGAGCGCACCCGGCGTGCTCGAGGTGTACACGCCGTTCGACCCCCTGACGCTGCAGACCCCGAGCATGCCGCCCTTCGGCGAGACGTGGGTTCCCTTGCAGAACAAGGAAGTCACCTACTACGGCCAGCCGATCGGGTTCGTCGTCGCGGAGACGTTCGAGCAGGCCCGGGACGCGGCGGGGCTCGTCGAGGTCGCCTACCGCGAGCGGCCCGCCCGGACCTCGCTCGCCGAACACCTCGACTCGGCCGAACCCGCGCCCCCGGCCATGGACGGCGCACCGCCGGAAATCGAGGTGCTCGAAGACGGCGTCGAATCCTTCGACGCCGCCCTGGCCGCGAGCCCGGTGGTCGTCGAGGCGACCTACACGACCGCGACGCAGAACCACGCCGCGATGGAGCCGCACTCGGCGGTCGCGGTGTGGGACGACGGCGAGCTGACCATCTACAGCGGGAACCAGGCGTCGAACATGCAGGCGGCGGAGGTGTCCACCGCTCTCGAGCTGGCACCGGCGGCCGTCCACGCGATCAACCCGTTCGTCGGCGGCGCGTTCGGCGGCAAGGGGCGGACGTCCACGCCGGCGTTCCTGGCCGCGGCCGCGGCCCGCGCCCTCAACCGGCCGGTGAAGGCCGCGCTCACCCGCGAACAGGTCTTCACCGCGACCGCCGGCCGGGCCGCGACAGTGCAGAAGCTCGCGCTCGGCGCCGAGCCGGACGGCACCCTGGTGGCCCTGCGCCACGACTCGTGGTGCCACACCGACACCGCCCGGTCGTTCGTCGAACCGACGTCGCACGGCACCTCGCGCGAGTGGTACGCCACGAAGAACCTGTCCATCTCCCAGAAGATCGTGCCGCTGAACGTCCCGCCGACGACGTTCATGCGGGCTCCCGGCGAGGCACCCGGGTCGTTCGCGCTGGAGAGCGCGGTCGACGAGCTCGCCGTGAAGCTGGGCATGGACCCGATCGAGCTGCGCGTCCGCAACAACTCGACCGCCCCGCCCGGCCACGACCTGCAGTGGTCGAGCAAGCACCTCGACGAGTGCTTCCGCGTCGGCGCGGACCGCTTCGGCTGGGCGCACCGCCCGGCGGGCTCGCGCACCGACGGCGACTGGCTCGTCGGCATGGGCGTGGCCACCGCGGTGTTCCCCGCCCTGCGGTTCCCGGCCACCGTCGGCATCACGCTGCGGGCGGACGACACCGCCGTCGTCGCGACGAGCGGCGCGGACCCCGGCACCGGCCTGCTCACCGTGCTCTCCCTGGTGGGCGCCGAATCGCTGGACATCCCGGCGGACCGGATCACCCCGCGCCTCGGCGACTCCGCCCTCCCGCCGGGCGGCATGTCCGGCGGCTCGACGGCGACGGCGAGCGCCGGCACGGCGATCATGCTCGCCGCCACCAAGGCGATCGACGAACTGACCGCGCTCGCCGCCGACCCCGGCGCGCCGTTCGAAGGGCGGGAGGTCACCTACGCCGACGGACAGGTCTTCGCCGACGGCGAGTCGATGACCTTCGGCGAGCTGCTGCGGACCGTGGGGCGCGAATCGCTCGAGGTGACCGGCACGTCGGCACCCGGGGAGGAGCTGACCAAGCACTCCTTCGCCTCGTGGGGCGCCCAGTTCGTCGAGGTCCGCGTGCACAAGTGGACGCGCGAGGCCCGGGTGTCGCGGATGCTCGGCGTGTTCGACGCGGGCCGGATCATCAACGACAAGGCGGCCCGCAGCCAGATCATGGGCGGCATGATCTGGGGCGTCTCGGCCGCGCTGCACGAGGGCTTGGAGATCGAGGCGAACGGCCGGCTCGCCAACGGCGACTTCGCGAGCTACCTGCTCCCGGTCAACGCCGACATCCCCGAGGTCGGCGTCCACTTCGTCGAGTACCCGGACACCCTCCACAACGCGGTGGGCGCGCGGGGCCTCGGCGAAATCGGCACGGTCGGCATGGCGGCGGCGGTGGCCAACGCCGTGTACAACGCCACCGGCATCCGGGTCCGGCACATCCCGATCACCATCGAAGATCTGCTCGAAGACTGATCGCCCGGGGTGGGACGCGCGTGCGTCCCACCCCGGCGTTCGGCCACCTGGCGCAACGAGCCCGGCGCCGTTATCCATCCGCGACAACTCTCGGCGGATCGCCCATGACGGCGGCCCGTCCCCGGTCCTAGGCTGACGGGCGCTCGCCCGATCTTCCTCGAAGGGACCCCCCGGCATGACCGACCCCGTCGTCCCCACCACGTCCGGCGCGGTCCGCGGTCAAGTCACCGCCGCCGGCTTCGCGCTGTTCCGCGGCATCCCGTACGCCGCCGCGCCCGAGGGCGACCTGCGCTTCGCCGAACCCGTCCCGGCCCCGCCGTGGGAGGACGTCCGCGACACGAGCAGACCCGGACCGACCGCACCGCAGCGCCGGCACGACGTGCCCGGCCTCGACCTCTCCCCCCTCACCGGCACCGGCTGGCGGCCGGGCCCGGAGTACCTGACGGTCGACGTCTGGACCCCGCAGCTCGGCGCGGCCGGACTGCCGGTCCTGGTGTTCGTGCACGGCGGCGCGTTCCTCGGCGGCACCGGGTCGGCGCCGGTCTACGACGGCACCTCGTTCTCGCACGCCGGCGCGGTGCTCGTGACCGTCCAGTACCGGCTCGGCGTCGACGGCTTCCTGCCGCTGGACGGCGGCACGACGAACCTCGGGCTGCGCGACCAGCTCGCGGCCCTGCGGTGGGTCCAGGAAAACATCGCCGGGTTCGGCGGCGACCCCGGCAACGTCACCTTCTTCGGCGCCGCCTCCGGCGCGGTCAGCGTCGCCTGCCTCCTCGGCTCCCCGCTCTCGACGGGACTCTTCCACCGCGCCATCGTCCAGAGTGGACACCCGGACATGGTGCGCGACGGCGTCCAGTCCCGCCGTCTCGCCCGGGTGATCGCCGACGAGCTGAAGGCCGAGCCGACCGCCGAGGCGTTCCGGAAGGTCTCGACCGAGCAGCTGCTCGACGCCCAGGACGCCGTCCTGCGGCCCGGCGGCGCCCCCGACCTGCGCGACGCGCTCGGCTATGACCGCGGGTACGGCCTCAGCCCGTTCCTCCCCATGGTCGGCGACGACGTCCTGCCGCAGCACCCGGCCAAGGCGATCCGGGCGGGCGCCGGGCGCGACGTCGACCTGGTCGTCGGCAGCTGCAGCGAGGAGATGCGGCTCTACCTCGTGCCCACCGGCGCGCTGGACGCCGTCACCGACGACCAGGCCGTGGCGTCGCTGGCGGTGTCGCACCCCGACCCGGCCGGCGTGCTCCAGCGGTACGGCCTCGGCTCGGACCGCTCGGCGGGCGAGGTCCTCGTCGCGGCCCTCACCGACCTGGTCTTCCGTGACGGCGTCCGAGACCTGGCCGAGCACCACGGCGGCCGGACCTTCCGGTACGAGTTCGAGTGGGGTTCGCCGCTGCTCGACGGCGCGCTGGGCGCGTGCCACGGGCTCGAGCTGCCGTTCGTGTTCGACGCGCTGGGGCCGGTGTCCGGGCCGCGTGGCCTGCTGGGCGAGCAGCCGCCGCGGGAGCTGGCCCGCGACCTGAACGGCGCCTGGTACCGCTTCGCCGCCACCGGCGCGCCCGGCTGGGCGGAGTACACGGACGAGGACACGCTGTTCCACACCTACTGACCCCTGCTCGGCCCCACCCCGCGAGCGGTTGACGACGCCCCTGCCGCGCTGCCAGGCTCAGACCGCCCGGACGGCCGGATGAAATGGGGACCACCGATGCCCGAGGCGGGCTCCGCCGCGCCGCCGCGCGCGCTCGTTCGCACGCTGTTGCGCAGCGGCACACCCGCGGAACCGGCCGAGCCTCCCGACGACCACAGTGATCTGGCCGCCATCGGGGACGCGACGCTCGCTCGTGCCGCGCGCTACTGGGTCGTCGTGCCGCTGGCCTACCGGATCGCGGCGTTCGTCAAGGTGTTCATCGGGTTCGCCGCGGCCAACGGCGGGCTCGGGCTCGGGCCGGTGCTCGCCGCCACGGTGTTCGCCGTCGCGGCCAACGCCGGCGCGGTGGCCTGGGTGCTGCGCGCGGGCGGCCTGCGGGCCCGCGTCACCGGCCGCGCGCTGGCGCTGGACCTGGCCGTCGGGGTGGCGCTCAACTTCGCCGTCGCCGCGACGGCCCCGGCGGCGGTGCAGCCGTTCGCGGTCGACGTGGCCTGGACCTGGGTGGTCAGCGCGGTGGCCATGTGGGCGGGTACGTCCGGGCTGCCCTCGGCGCTGTGGCTGGTGGTAGCGGCCGTCCCGCTCCGGGCGGCGCTCACCCTGGCCGGCGGCCTGCCGCTGACGAACCAGCTCGCGATCACGCGGTCGATCGGCTGCATGGTCGCGCTGGGCGTGGCGATCGTGCTGGCCGCGGGCATCCTCATCCTGCTCGGCGCCGGCACCCGGTTCGCGGTCGACATCGGGATCCGGCGCGGGCGCGAGGCCGAGCGCCGCCGGACGCGGCGCATCATGCACGACAGCGTGCTGCAGACGCTGGAAGCGCTGGCCATCTCCGCGCCGGGCGACGACACGCACGCCGTGAGCCGGCTGTCCGAGGTGCGGTCGGTGGCCAAGGCCGAGGCCGCCGAGATCCGCCGCCAGATCACCGAGCCGATCCCGAACGGGACGGCGCGCGGGTTCGCGGTCGAGCTCGCCGACGTCGCGACCGAGATGGCCCGCGACGGCCTGCGCACCCAGCTCGTCGCCGCGGACTTCGCCGACGACGACAAGCTGTCCCAGGACCGCCGCACGGCGATGTGCGAGGCGGTGCGGGAAGCGTTGCGCAACACGGTGAAGCACTCCGGGACGAAGCAGGTGGTGCTGCGAGTGGAGGAGCGCGACGGCGGGATCGCGGTGGTGGCGCGCGACCAGGGCCAGGGCTTCGACGTCCGCGACCGGCCGCCGGGCTTCGGCATCACCCAGTCGATCGTGGCCCGCCTGGCCGAGGTCGGCGGCCACGGCACGGTGGACTCCCAGCCGGGCCGCGGCACCCGCGTGACGATGTGGGTGCCGAGCTAGTCAACGCTTCTGCGCTGGGGTCCAAGACCGCGGTGACCTCCCGGGCGCACCATGCCCGGACAAGCCACCGCGGGAGGAGATTCCCATGTCCGACGGACTGCGCCGGGACGCGCTGGGCACGCCGGGTGTCGTCTTCCTCGTGCTGGCCGCCGTCGCGCCGCTCACCGGCATCGTCGTCATCGCGGCGCTGGGCATCGCGCTCGGGAACGGCGGGGGCATGCCCGGCGCGTTCCTGCTCGCCGCCGTCATCCTCGTGCTCTTCGGCGTCGGCTACGCGCAGATGAGCAAGGTCGTCACCGGCGCCGGCGGGTTCTACGTCTACGTCACCAAGGGCCTCGGCCGCCCGCTGGGCCTGGTCGCGGCACTGATCGCGCTGCTCGGCTACAACTGCTTCGTCGCCGGTGCGGTCGGGACGAGCGGGTTCTTCACCGCGAACGTCGTCGAGCAGGTCTTCGGGTGGCACACGCCGTGGCAGCTGTGGAGCCTCGCCTCCGCCGCCGCGGTGTTCGCGCTCGGCCGGCGCGGGGTCGACGTCAGCGCGAAGGTGCTCGGGGTCTCACTGGTCCTGGAGGTGTCGATCCTGCTCGTCCTCGACGTCGCGGTCGCCGTCCGGACCGGGCTGGACGTCCACGCCTTCGCACCCGGCGTGGTGTTCTCCGGCTCGGTCGGGGTCGCGTTCCTGTTCGCCTTCAACGCTTTCGTCGGCTTCGAGGCCACCGGGCTGTTCAGCGAGGAGGCCCGGGACCCGCACCGGACGATCTCCCGCGCGACCTACACGGCGATCGTGCTCATCGGCGTCTTCGCCGCGTTCACGACGTGGGCGGTCGTCAGCGCGACGAGCGTCGCCGAGGCCGGCAAGACCGCGCAGGACCACCTCGCCACCGGGGACCTTGTCTTCTCGATCAGCCACACCTACCTCGGCTCGCTCCTCACCGACGTGATGATGCTGCTGCTGGTCGTCAGCCTGTTCGCGGCGCTGCTGGCCCTGCACAACTCGGCGACGCGCTACCTGTTCGCGCTCGGCCGGGCCCGGGTGCTGCCCGCGGTCCTCGGCCGGACGAACGCGAGCAACGGCGCGCCGTACGTCGCCAGCGGGACGCAGATCGGGGTGGCGACGCTGATCGCCGCGGTCTACGCGCTGGCCGGGCTGGACCCGCTCGCCGACCTCACGGCCAGCATGACCGGCATCGGGACGCTCGGCGTGATCGCTCTGCAGGCCTTGGCCGGGGTCGCCGTCGTGGCGTTCTTCCGCCGGCGGCGCGACCCCCGGATCTGGCGCACGGCGGTGGCGCCCGGCCTCGGTGGGCTCGGCCTGATCGCCGTGACGACCCTGGCGTTCCTCAACTTCCCGACCCTAGCCGGGTCCGACGCGCCGGCGATCGCGCTGCTGCCGTGGCTGCTGGCCGTCGCGGTGGCCGGCGGGCTCGGGCTCGCGGTGTGGCTGCGGCGCCGCCGGCCGGACGTCTACGCGGGCTTGGACGAACTCGGCCTCGAACCCGCGTCCAGCTAGGCGGCGCGCCGGGCGTCGCGCTCGGCGGCCAGGCTCGCGCGGCAGGCCGTCGTCAGCCGGGAGGTGGCGGCGCTGCCGCCGTGGCCGCAGCGCGGGCAGGTCATGGCGACGGCCAGGGACAGCTCGTCGACGGCGACGCACAGCTCGGTTCGGCAGCCGCGGCACCAGCGGTGGCGGGTGACCGGGCTGACGTGCGCCGGCGAGGCGACGCACTGGTGGATCCACCGGCCGTGCACGTGGCAGGTCAGGCGATCGTCCGGCGCCAGCAGGCCCATGTCCTCGGCGTCGTCTTCGGTGGCGAGCAGGACCGGCAGGCTGCGGATCCGGGCGGTGGTGCGGGTCGTGGCGGTCATCGTGGTCCCCTTTCGCTACCTGTTCGTCGAAGGGCGGCGATCGGATTCGACATCCGGAGGTGGTTGGCCGGAACTCGGTGGTTCTTGGCATTCCAGCCACTGCCCGGCCCGCGCGAAGATCGGTAACTTCGGCGCGTGTCGAAAATCCTGCTCTCGGTCCACGTCCTGGCGGCGATCCTCGCCGTCGGCCCGGTCGCCATCGCGGCCAGCATGTTCCCCGCCGCCGTCCGGAAGGGCGATCTCAAGATCGCGAAGGTGCTGCACCGGATCTGCCGCGTGTACGCCTACGCCGCCATCGCGGTGCCGGTCTTCGGCTTCGGCGTGGCGGGCACGATGCACGTGACGGGCGACCCGTGGCTGCTCACGTCGATCGGGCTGACCGCCGTCGCCGCCGCGGTGCTCGCGCTGCTGGTCCTGCCCCGGCAGCGGCGGCTGCTGGCCGAAGAGTCCACCTCGGGCAAGCTGAGCAGGCTCGCCATGGTGACGGGCGTGTTCAACCTGCTGTGGGCCGCGGTGACGGTGCTGATGATCGTGCGGCCCGGCTCCTCGACCGGCGCCTAGCCGGGCACGCGGACCGCGACGAAGTCCGGCCGCTGCCGCAGGGCGAAGCCGAGCGAAAGGTAGAGGCGGATCGCGGAGGTGTTGCTCGCGGCCGCGTGCATCATCGGCGTCTCGCCGCGCTCGCGGATGCCCGCCGCCACGGCGAGCACGAGCCGCGTCCCGAGACCCTGCCCGCGGTACGCCGGGTCCGTGCACACCGCGCTGATCTCCGTGAAGCCCGGCGGGTGCAGCCGCTCGCCGGCCATCGCCACCAGCGCGCCGCCGCGCCGGATCCCGAGGTACGTGCCGAGCTCGACGGTCCGCTTCCGGAACGGCCCGGGCTTCGTCCGCTCGACGAGGTCCAGCATCTCCGGCACGTCCGCGAGCCCCAGCCGCACGGCTTCGGGGTCCGGCGCGGCCGCGACACCCTCGTCCACGAGCTGGACGCCGGGAAGCGCGTCGAGCACCTCCCAGCCGGACGGCGGCCGCGGCGCGGTGGCGGCAGTGAGCACGACGACTCCCGGCCCGGCCAGCTCGGCGACGTCCCGCCAGTCCTGCTCGTCCGGGTCGCCGGGGAGGCCGAGGAAGGGCGCGACGTCCTCGGGGTAGCGCACCACGCGCCCGCGTCGTTCCGCGAAGCGGGCGTGCGGCCCGGTCAGCGACGCCCAAACGGGGTTGTCCAGCGGAGAAGCCATGCCGCCAGGATCCCCGGAACCGCCGGTCGCGCGGCGGCGCTCCCACATCCTGAGCAAGCGCTCAGCCGACGGTGGTCAGCTCGTCGTCCGAAAGCACGCCGGACCCGGCCGACACGACCAGCCTGCCGCCACCGACCTGGTACGTGTAGTCCCCGTTCTTCGCGACGAACCCGTCGCCCGAGGCCTCGGCGGGCAGCATGATGTGGGTGTCGCCCGAGGCCGCCTGCCCGCGGGCCTGACCGTCGTAGAAGATCCGCCCGTCGGGCACCCGGCAGATCGTGATCAGCGACTTCACCGTCTGCGCCACCAGCAGCGCCGTCCCCTGGCCGCCGGGCAGGTAGCGGGCGGCGTCACCCGGGCACGGCTTCCCCGCCGGCGTGGGCGACGGCGAGGTCGACGTGGACGGCGTCACCGGCGGGGTGACGCCGTTCGCGGTCGTGACGACGGTCTTGGTCGTCGGGAGGGCGGGCGTCGTGTACGAGGGGAACGGCCCGGCCGAGTCCGGCGTGGGCTTCGAGCGCGCGCTGAACAACAGGACCCCGCCGATCGCGACCCCGGCCACCAGCATCAGGGTCAGCAGCACCCACAGCGCCCGCGCGCGAGCCCGGCCGGGAGCCAGGCTCTGGCAGGTACCGCAGCGTCCGGCCGCGGGGTCGTTGACCGCGCCGCACTGCGCGCACGTCCAGGGGACACCCGCCATCGGGCCTCCTTCTCGCCCGGCGCGGAAGCACGCCGGCCCCTCATCGTCACCGACGCGGGTCCCGGCTGCAACGTCCCGTTACGCTTGATGGACGACGTTGACCATCCACGGGATGCCGAACTTGTCGATGCAGGAGCCGAATTCGTCGCCCCACATCTGCTTTTCGAACGGAACCGTCACGGTGCCGCCCTCGCTCAGCTTGTCCCAGTAGCCGCGCAGGTCGTCCGCGTCGTCGCCGCTGAGGCTGACCGTGATGTTCGTGCCCGGGTTGTGGTCCATCCCGGTCGGGGTGTCGGCCGCCATGAGCCGGTAGCCCTTTTCGGTCTCCAGCTGAGCGTGCATGATCTTGTCCGCGTCCGCCCCTTCGGGTGAACCGAATTCCCCGAACGTGTTCACGGTCAGAGTGCCGCCGAAGACGCTTTTGTAGAACTCCATGGCCTGCCGCGCCTCGGCGCGGAAGCTCAGGTACGGGTTGAGCACGGAAGCCACTGCGGTCTCCTTCTCGTCGGAAGAGAGCAGCATCTTCGCAGAAGCCCGTGACCTCGACAAACGCGAGAATTTCAGACGACGAACCGGCGGTGCGCGTGCGGTTCCAACGGCAGCGCGCCGTGCAGGGCGGCGCGGGCGCGCAGCTCCAGCGCGGGGTCGAGGGGCGCGTTCCCGGCGACGGGGGCGGTGTGGAACGTGCCGCGGTCGAACAGGTACACCAGCGCGAGCTTGCGGTCGCGGCGGCCGCCGGGCTCGGCGAACTCGACGGTCGCCGACCGCAGGCAGCCGCCGTAGCCCGCCCGGGCCAGCCGGTCCGCGACGTCGACCA
The DNA here is from genome assembly GCF_040629235.1 of Amycolatopsis sp. NPDC005961. Taxonomy (NCBI): domain Bacteria; kingdom Bacillati; phylum Actinomycetota; class Actinomycetes; order Pseudonocardiales; family Pseudonocardiaceae; genus Amycolatopsis; species Amycolatopsis sp. NPDC005961. Next base: position 108,838 of record NZ_JBEXVF010000001.1, read on the forward strand.
GGTCGCCGGTCAGCACGCGCAGGTCGTGGTTGCGGCGCCAGCACCGGACCGTCGAACGCCCGTACAGGTCCTGCGTCACCAGCGGGTGCACCGGCAGCCGGGCCGACGTCGCGGCGAGCAGCTCCGCCTCGGTGCGGGCCAGCGCGTCCCCGTCCACCTTGAAGCCGATCGTGCCGCCGCCGGTCGGCGTGAGGCCGAGCGCGGCGCGCATCCGCGGGGCGGCCGCGGCGAGGGTGTAGAGGGACTGCAGGTGCGGACGGGACGTCCAGCAGCGGACGAGCTTGCTGTCCAGCAGGGTCACGACGGTGTGTCCTATTCCGGTAGTGAAGGACCGCCGGGCCGGGCGCACTGGCAGTGTCCACTGTGGACGTCAGGCGCGGGGACGCGGGGTCGGAAAGGACAGCATGCTCCCGCGGCCGCCGGTTCCGGACCGGAACCCCGCGATCACGCGGCGAGCGGCAGCACTTCGCCGCCGAACGGTCACTCCGCGTCAGGTTCAGCCGATCAGCGGTATCCCTTTCGCCTCACGCGGCGAACGGATCCCGACTTTCGCCACCATTTTTCCACTACCAGACATTTAGCGTTGCTAATAGATCTGAGTCAGAGCTACCTTGACGGTATGACCGAACTCGCCGAACGCCTGCTCGGCGCCGTCCAGGGGATCCGCCGGGTCGTGCGCCGCCGCGTGCGCGCCGAAGTGCCCGGCTTCCCGCTGCCCGGCGCGCAGGTCGAGGTCCTGCGCGTCGTGGCCGACCGGCCCGGCATCGGTGTCGCCGCGGCCGCGCGCGAACTGCACCTGGCCGCCAACTCGGTCAGCACGCTGGTGAACCAGCTCGTCGACGGCGGCCTGCTGCGCCGGGAGGCCGATCCCGCCGACCGGCGCGCGGCCCGGCTGGAGATCACCGACGCCGCGCGTGACCGGATGGCCTCGTGGCGGCGCGCCCGCACCGGGCTCGTCGCCGAAGCGCTCACCGGACTGTCCGAAGAGGACACGGCGGCGATCGAACAGGCGTTGCCGGCCCTGGAAAAGCTCATGGGCATCCTGAAGGAGCAGCCATGACCGAACCCGCGGTGCGATGCACCGGCCTGAGCCACTCGTTCGGGACGACCCGCGCGGTGGACGGCGTCGACCTGGAGATCTCCCCCGGCGAGGTGTTCGGCCTGCTCGGCCCGAACGGCGCCGGCAAGACGACGACGCTGCGCATGATCACCACGCTGCTGCCCACCGCGACGGGCCGCATCACCGTCTTCGGCGTCGACGTCGCGCGCCGGAGGATGGCCGTGCGGCGGCTGATCGGCTACGTCCCGCAACAGCTGTCCGCCGACGGCGCGCTCACCGGGCGCGAGAACGTCGCGTTGTTCGCCCGGCTCTTCGACGTGCCCCGCGCCCGGCGCGCCGGCGAGGTGCGACGGGCCCTGGACCTCGTCGGGCTGGCCGACGAAGCCGATCGCGTCGCGAAGGGCTACTCCGGCGGCATGATCCGCCGGCTCGAGCTCGCCCAGGCCCTGGTCAGCTCGCCGCGGCTGCTGATCCTCGACGAGCCGACGATCGGGCTCGACCCGGTCGCCCGCTCGGCCGTGTGGGAGCGGATCACGCAGATCCGCACCGACACCGGCATGACCGTGCTGGTCACGACGCACTACATGGACGAGGCCGAGCAGTACTGCGACCGCGTCGCGCTCATGCACGCCGGCCGGATCCGGGCGCTGGGCACCCCCGCCGACCTCGAGACCGACCTCGGCCCCGGGTCCACATTGGACGACGTGTTCCGGGCGGTCACCGGCGACCGCCTCGAAACCGACGAAGGAGGGATCCGCAGTGTCCGTGCCGCTCGCCGCACCGCCCGCCGTCTCGGCTGACCCCGGCCCGCTGCGCCAGGCGCGGATCCTCGCCGCGCGCGTCGGCGCGATGTGCCTGGTGGAACTGCAGAAGCTGCGCCGCGACCAGACCGAGCTGCTCACCCGGGCGATCCAGCCCGCGCTGTGGCTGCTGATCTTCGGCGAGACGTTCACCCGGCTCAAGGCGATCCCGACCGGCTCGACGCCGTACCTCGACTACCTCGCGCCCGGCATCCTCGCGCAGTCGGCGTTGTTCATCTCGATCTTCTACGGCATCCAGATCATCTGGGAACGCGACGCGGGCGTGCTCGCCAAGCTCCTGGTGACCCCGACCCCGCGCGCCGCGCTCGTCGCGGGGAAGGCGTTCGCCGCCGGCGTCCGCGCGCTCGTGCAGGCGTTGATGGTGCTGTTCCTGGCGGCGATCCTCGGCGTCGGGCTGACCGTGAACCCGCTGAAGCTGCTGGCGATGGCCGTCGTGCTCGTGCTCGGGTCGGCGTTCTTCTGCTGCCTGTCCATCGTGATCGCCGGGATCGTGCTGTCGCGCGAACGGCTGATGGGCATCGGCCAGGCGATCACGATGCCGCTGTTCTTCGGCTCGAACGCGCTGTACCCGGTGGACCTCATGCCGTCGTGGCTGAAGGTGCTCAGCCACGTCAACCCGCTGAGCTACCAGGTCGACGCGCTGCGCGGGCTGCTGATCGGCACCCCGTCGCACCTCGGGCTCGACTTCGCCGTGCTTGCCGCGGCGACGGTCGCCGCGGTTTCGGTCGCTTCGGCCCTGCTCGGCAGGTTGGCCCGTTGAGGCACATGTCTCACCGAACGGAAGCTTCATTCCCGGATGGCTAATCTCGGATTCGTGAATGGTCGCCCGGGCGTGTTCTCTTTTGCCGGTTTGTGCGTTCTCGCCGGAATCCTGGTGGCGGGCACGATGGCGCCCGCCGCCATCGGCGCCGGCCTGCTGTCGAATCAGGTCAGCGATTCGGTGGACGCCATTTCCGCCCAGCTGGCCGCGGCCGATCCGCCGCTGACCACGACGGTGACCGACCGGGACGGCACACCGATCGCGACGCTCTACGCGCAGTACCGGCTGCCGGTCACCGCGGCCGGGATCGCGACGACGATGAAGGCCGCCATCATCGGGATCGAGGACCGCCGCTTCTACACCGAAGGCGGCGTCGACGTGCAGGGAATGCTCCGCGCGGCGGTCAACGACAGCGCGGGCGGCTCGCTGCAGGGCGCGTCGACGATCTCGCAGCAGTTCGTCAAGAACTACCTCGTGAACGTCGTCGACCGGAACGACCCGGTCGCGCAGCAGCAAGACCGCGAAGACTCGCTCGCGCGCAAGCTGCGCGAGGCGAAAATGGCCGTCCAGCTCAACAACACCATGAGCAAGGACGACATTCTGGCGAATTACCTCAACGTGGTCGAATTCAGCGGAACGGTGTACGGGGTCGGCGCCGCGGCGAAAGCCTATTTCGGGACGACGGCGGACAAACTGACCGTCCCGCAGGCGGCGTTGCTCGCCGGGATGGTGAACAACCCCAGTGTCTACAACCCGTACACCCACGCGGACAAAGCACTGCAGCGCCGCAACCTCGTCATCGACGCCATGGTCACCAACGGCTCCATCCCGGCGTCGTACGCGGCGACGGCGAAGGCGGCGCCGCTCGGGCTGCTGCCGGACGGCCCGGTGACGCCGTCCGGGACGTGCATGGGCGCGGCGCCGGACGCGGGCTTCTTCTGCGCGTACGCCGAGAGCTACCTCGTGCACGCCGGGTTCACCGCGGACCAGCTCGCCACCGGCGGCTACACGATCAAGACCACCCTCGACCCGCGCGTCTCGCAGGTGGCGAAGGACTCCGTCGACGCGAACGTGCCGACCACCCAGGACGGCGTCGCCAACACCTTCGCCGTCGTGCAGCCGGGCTCGACCGGCCACCAGGTGCTCGCCATGGTCGCCAACCGGAACTACGGCACCGACCCGGCGCGGGGCGAGACGTCCACGGACATCGTCGCCGACGCGAGCAACGAGTTCGGCGCGGGCTCGTCGTTCAAGATCTTCACCTCGGCCGCGGCGCTCGTCACCGGCAAGGCGGGCCTGGAGACGCCGCTGCCCAACCCGGACAGCCAGTGCTTCCCGGTGCCGGACACTCATTCGGCGTGCTACACCGTCCACAACGACGGCCACTACGCCGACCCGATCAGCCTCGCCGACGGCCTCGCGACGTCACCGAACGTCGCCTTCGTCGGGCTCGAGAGCCAGGTCGGGATGCCCGCCGTGCTCGACATGGCCTACAAGCTGGGCCTGCGGAACACCCTCGCGACCAACGACGCGGGCGCCGTCCCGGACCCCGCGTCGGGCAACCCGCAGTACAACGAACCGCAGTCGAAGTACTTCCAGAACCTGCTGTCGTTCACCCTCGGCAACAGCCCGGTCAGCCCGCTGGAGATGGCGAACGTCTCGGCGACGCTGATGAGCGGCGGTGTCTGGTGCCCGCCGAACCCGATCCTGTCGATGACCGACCGGAACGGGAACGCCGTCCCGGTGCCGCAGCAGGCGTGCGAGCAGGTCATCCCGACCGGCGTGGCGGACACCCTCGAAGCGGGCCTGAGCAAGGACACGACGGACGGCACATCGGCCCAGGCCGCCCACGCGGCCGGCTGGACGCGCCCCGACATCGGCAAGACGGGCACGACGCAGCAGAGCGAGTCCGTGGCGTTCGTCGGCGGCGTCGACGGCTACGCGGTGTCGTCGATGGTCTTCGCCGACGGCCCCCGGCCGCGCGAGATCTGCCCGGGCACCCCGGTGCACCTGGGCAACTGCGGCCACGGCGCGTTCGGCGGCACGGTCGCCGCGCCGCCGTACTTCCACGCGATGAGCCAGTTGCTCGCGGGGGTGCCGGACCAGCCGATCCCCGGTCCGGACCCGGAGTACCTGAGCGCCCGGAGCTAGCGCGGCTCGAGGAAGACGAGCGGGATCTCGCGCTCGGTCTTGGTCTGGTACTGCGCGTAGTTCTTGAACTCGCCGGAGATCTTCGGCCAGAGCTCGGCGCGTTCCTCCGCGTCGGCGACCCGGGCGAGCATCGGCCGCTTCGGCGAGCCCTTCAGGGAGACTTCGACGTCGGGATTGTCGCGCAGGTTCAGGAACCACGCGGGGTGCGTGTCGTCCCCGCCGCGCGACGCCACGACGACCAGGGTGTCGCCTTGCTGGTGCGGCGAAGTCAGCAGCACCGACCGCGGCTGGCCGCTCTTGCGGCCGATCGTGGTGAGCTCCAGGACGGGCATGGCCGCGTGCCAGCCCACCTTCCCGCGGGTGAGCTTGATCAGGCCGCGGTGCACGGCGTTCATGGTCTTGAGGGCGAAATCGCTCGGCATGATCACAATCTAGTCCCCGAGTTCCGCGAAACCGCCACGCGGCGGCGCGCCGGTGTGCGAGGCTGCGCGGCGGAACAAGACCTGGGAGAAAGAAGTACCGATGCTGATCTGGGGCTGGCGGACGCGGATCTACGTGCTGGCGATGACGACCTTCCTGTGCGGCCGGTGCGGCAACCCCGCCTCGCACGCCGTGCGCAAGGCGGTCACGAAGTTCACCCTCTTCTTCATCCCGCTCTTCCCGATCAGCGTGAAGTACTCCGCGCAGTGCACGTTCTGCGGGATCGAGAACCGGATCCCCAAGGAGGACGCCGTCCGCCTGCAGGCGCAGGAGGAGCAGGGTCAGGGTGCCCAGTCCGGCTACCCGCAGCAGCCGCCGTCGCAGGGTTTCCCGCAGCAGGGGGCTCCGCAGGGCTTCCAGCCTCCGCACCCCTCGCAGCCGCAAGGTTTTCCGCAGCCGCAGCACCCGTCGCAGCAGCAGTACCCGCAGCAGGGTCAGTTCCCGCAGCAGGGCAGCTGAGCGCTCGGTCGCCGTCCTTTTCGGACAACCGGGGCGAGTTCGACTTTTCCGGCATCTTCCGCTGCTCCCGTCAAGCGCCGACCGGCGCGAATCCCGAGGCCCGGCGGGCGATCACGGCCGAGGTCCCGGCGAACCGGCCGTAAACCGCCGCCAGCAGCACCACGTCGACGGCGGCCCCCGCGCCACACCCGCGCGCTGCTTCGCGCAACCCACGCTCCGCGGCCTCGGCGAGCACGACCGCATCGGCCGGCCCGGCACCGCCTCCCCCGGCGAGCAGCTCCTGCAGCGCCCGGACCGCGGCCACCGCATGCCCACCCAGCCGCCCGAGCGCCGGCCGCACCTCCACCGGCACCCGCCGCGGCTCCGCGACCTCCCGCGCAAGACCACCCATCCGAGTGAGATCCGCGGCGGTGTGGACCGCGGCGACGACCGCCTTCACGTCCGCCTCCCGCGGCGCGTGCAGGGCCAGCAGCGCACACGCCTGGTCCTCGCACGCGGCCCCGAGCGCGGCGACCGCGGCGACGTCTTCCCGCACGCGTCCGCCCAGCGTGTGGTCACTTTCGAGCACGGAACGCGTGGCCCCTTCGAGCGCGGTCGCGACCAGCGCACACAGGTCCGCGAGCCGGTGGGCGAGCGTGCCCAGCTCCTTCTGAAACGCCGTCGGCATGGCGGCAGGAAACCAGCCCGGCCGGGTACCGGCATCTCGTCGCCCGGCCCGGAACTGTCGGTCCCCCGTGCTCTCCTCATCGGCGAGAGCGGTGCACCCCGCACCCGGAGGAGAAGGAGGAGCCCGATGGCAGGCGAAACGCTGGTCACCGTGGTCGGCAACCTGACGAGCGACCCCGAGCTGCGGTTCACCCCGGCCGGCGCCGCGGTCGCGAACTTCACGGTCGCGTCCACGCCCCGCACGTTCGACCGAGAGTCCGGCGCCTGGCGCGACGGCGAGGCGATGTTCCTGCGCTGCAGCCTGTGGCGGCAGTACGCGGAGAACGTCGCGGAGTCGCTCGGGCGCGGCGCCCGCGTGCTCGTCCAAGGCCGGCTGAGACAGCGGTCGTACGACACGAAGGAGGGCGAGAAGCGCACCGTGACGGAGCTGGACGTCGACGAGATCGGCCCGGCCCTGCGGTACGCCACGGCGAAGGTGACCAGGCTCAGCCGGGCCGCCGGCGGCGAGGCGACGAGTTCGTGGACGCCGGAGCCGGCGGTCGCGGGGTCGCCCCCGTTCTGAGCCCATCCGGTCGCGTCCTGAGTCCGAACAGCCGTCGACGGGGAGTCGACCCGGGCTCGACCGGCGGCGGTGACGATGGACGCACGCTTCTGGCCGGGCCGTTCCGGATGTGCTGTCGAAATCCCCTCAGCTGGTTCGACGCACGGGTAGGACGAGATCGGACCACGAGCGGGAGGGACCGAGATGAACAGGAACGAACAGCCCGGAACACCGGTCGTGCGACCCCTGGTGAACCACCGGATGCTGGCGATGCTGCGTGCGGTCGGCGCGGGCCGCGGCCAGGTGTCCTGCAGCAGCGAGCCCGACCTGTTCATCGACGGCCTGTCGTGCGGCGACCAGTTCGCGGCCCACGCGCTGGCCCACCAGGGCCTGGTCCGCGCGGCCCGCCCCGGCCTGCCGGGCGAGCTGGTCCCGGCGGTCCTGACGGCCGACGGACAGGCGATCGTCACGGCGCAGCAGCACCACGCCGCCTGACCCGGCGGCGCGCAGCTTGACAACTCCACAACGCAAACGCGGCCGCGTTGCCCGCAACCGGTCAGCGCGACTCGGGTCGCCGTGGGCCCGGCTCGCGTGTCCCGCCCGCCGAGGCCGGGTCCCCGTCGCGACTACCGTGGCGGGCATGAGCAACACCGAGGCCGCGCCCACCGAGCTCGCCTGCGTCGACCGGCCCGCGACCGCCGATCCCGAGCACCCGGCCGTCGAGATCCTCACCCCGCGTGAGGTGCCCCTGGGCGGCCCGCGGGCGATGCGGGTCCGGCGGACGCTCCCGCAGCGCTCCCGGTCGCTGATCGGTGCCTGGTGCTTCGCCGACCACTACGGCCCGACCGAGATGACCGGCGCGATGGACGTCGCCCCGCACCCGCACACCGGCCTGCAGACGGTGAGCTGGTTGTTCGAGGGCGAGATCGAGCACCGCGACAGCCTGGGCACGCACGCGCTGGTCCGGCCCGGCGAGCTGAACCTGATGACCGGCGGGCACGGCATCTGCCACTCGGAGGTCTCGACCGAAGCCGCGAAGACACTGCACGGCGTCCAGCTCTGGGTGGCGCTGCCCGAGCGGCACCGGCACACCGCACGCGCTTTCGACCACTACGTGCCGTCGGTGAACCGGATCGAGGGCGCCGAGATCCGGGTGTTCCTCGGTTCGCTGGCCGGGCGCACGTCCCCGATCCCGACGTTCACCCCGCTCCTGGGCGCGGAGATCGTCCTGGGCCCGGACGCCCACATGTCCCTCGGGGTCGACCCGCGCTTCGAGCACGGCGTCCTGGCCGACACCGGCGACGTCGTCGTGGCGGGCACGCGCGTCCGCCCGGCCGAGCTGGGCTACGTCGGCACCGGCGTGCGCTCCCTGACGCTGAGCAACCGGGGTACCGGGCCGGCCCGGTTCCTCCTGCTAGGCGGGACCCCGTTCGACGAAGAAATCCTGATGTGGTGGAACTTCGTCGGCCGGACCCACGAGGAGATCGCGGCGTTCCGGGAGGCCTGGCAGGCGGAGTCCGACCAGTTCGGCAGCGTGACCGGCTACACGGGCACCCCGGCGCGGCTGCCGCCGCCGGAGCTGCCGGCGGTCCGCATCAAACCGCGCCGGAACCCGGCTTCAGGCCAGGAAGCCGGCCACAGCTGAGACGAACGCGGGCGAGTCGTCCAGCCAGGGATAGTGCGCGGCGCCGGGCAGGACGGTGACCCGCGCGTCCCGGAACAGCGCGGCGAACTCGTCGGCGACGGCCGGGCTGGCGATCCAGTCCAGCTCACCGGCCAGCACGAGCACGGGAGCCTCGACCACCCCGAGCTCGGCCCGCGTGCGCTCGGGTTCGAAGGCACCGTCGGCGTTGTAGACGCGGGCGGCGGCACCGTTGCGCTGGCCGGCCTCGGCGGCCTGGTGCCGCCGGGCGGCCTCGTCCCACCGGCCGTAGTACATCGGGGCCATGGCGGCCCAGTCGGCACGGGTCGCGGTCCGGGCGGCAATGGACTCGTAGGCCGCGGCGGCGGCATCGAACCAGGGAGCACCGGCCCGCCGCGCCATGATCCGCCGCCGATCGGCCACGGACAGCTGCAACCCCACGGCCCGCGGACTGGGCGCGACGAGCACAAGCCGGCGCAGCCGCCCGGGATACCGAGCGGCGTAGAGAACGGCAAGACTCGCCCCGGCCGAGTGCCCCAGCAGGTCGAGCTGTTCGAGGCCGAGGTGCTTGCGCAACGCTTCGACGTCCTCGACCTGCCGGTCGCACCGATAGGTCGAGGGATCACCGGGCACCTCGGAGCCCCCGGTCCCCCGCGCATCGAGCACGGCGAGCCGACGCCGAGCACCCAGCCCCCCGAGATCCCCCAGATAGGCCCCGGCCCGCATGGGCCCACCGGGCAGGCAGACAAGGGGCGCACCACCGGAGCCGAAGAGACCGAAACAGAGCGCAGTCCCGTCCGGCGCGGAGAAGATCGGCATCCCCGACCCTGACACTCCGAAGGCGGCCCGGGCAACCCTCACCCGAGCACCAACCGGCCACACACTCCGGCGGCCACGCTCGCGCGGCAATTCCGTGCCAGCCCGGCACGCGACCAGACCAACCCCCACGCCTACCGCACATCACCGGGCTACCCGCACCTGCCCACCACTCGCGCAACCTCGGCTACGCCAGCCGGGCAACCCAACCCGCGCCCGCCAGGCACCTCGCGGCACGTCTGCCGGACAACAATCGGGCCAGCCAGCGCACCCAACCCGGCATCAACCCCGCCCAGCCAGTCCCGGCGCCCTCACCGCTCCCGCGCGAGATAAGCCTCCAAGGTCGCCAACCGATGCCCCCGCGCGAACCGCTCGACCTCCGCCGGATCGCCCCCGCCCTCGATCAGCTCGAGCAGCCGCTCGTGTTCCTCGACCGACTGCGGCGCCCGGCCCGGCACGGACGCGAACGTGCTGTCGCGGACCGCCGCCAGCCTGGTCCAGCAGCGCTGGACCAGGTCGACCAGGTTCGGGTTGGGGCAGGCGCCGAACAGCACCTCGTGGAACTCCGCGTTCAGCGCCGTGAACGCGAGCGGGTCGAACTCGGCCAGGCTCCGCCGCATCCGCTCGTTCAGCGACCGGGCCCGCGCCAACGCCGAAGGCGTGAGCAGCGGCGCGGCCAGCCCGGTCGCCGCGCCCTCGACGATCGCCACCGTCTCCATCGCGTGCCGGTACTCCGTCGGGTCGATGGCGACCACCCGGGCGCCGACGTTCCGCTCGAACTCGATCAGCTCCTCGGCCTCGAGCCGGCGCAGGGCCTCGCGCACCGGCACCGCGCTGACCTCGAGCTCGCGGCCGATCTGGTCGAGCACCAGCCGGTACCCGGGCCCGTAGCGGCCGTCGAGGATCCTGGCCTTGATCGTCTCGTAGGCCAGCTGGGACTTCGTGACCGGTCTTCCCGAGGACGCGCTGATCATGTAGGAAACCATATATGGTCCCGCCGACGGACGACGCCCAGGAGGCCGTGCCGATGCCGCTTACCCCGCCCGCCCCCACCGCGGCCGACCTGATCGTCGACGGGCTGCGGGCCCACGGCGTCGACACCGTCTTCGGGCTCCCCGGCGTGCAGACCTACGACCTGTTCGACAGCCTCGCCCGCGCTGGCGAAGACATCCGGGTGATCGGCGCCCGGCACGAGCAGACCGTGGCCTACATGGCGTTCGGGTACGCCCAGGCGACCGGCCGCACCGGCGTCTACACGGTCGTGCCCGGCCCCGGCGTCCTCAACGCTTCGGCCGCGATGCTCTCGGCGCACGGGGCCAGCGCACCCGTGCTGTGCCTGACCAGCGAAATCCCCCGCGCGTACCTCGGCCGCGGCCTCGGGCACCTGCACGAGATGCCCGACCAGCTGGCCACTCTCCGGACTCTGACCAAGTGGTCGGCGCTGGTGGAGCACCCGGTCGAGGTCCCGGACGCGCTGGCGACCGCCTTCCGCGAAGCCGCGGGCGGGCGGCCGCGGCCGGTCTCCCTGGCGGTGCCCTGGGACGTGCTCGGCCTGCGCGCACCCGCCGAAGCGGCCGGTCCGCTGCCGCTGCCCCGCCCGGCCGTCGACCCGGCGGCCGTCGCCGCGGCCGCGGAACTGGTGCAGGGCGCGAAGAACCCGATGATCATGGTCGGCGGCGGCGCGCGGCACGCGGCCGCCGAGGTCCGGGCGCTGGCCGAACGGCTGCAGGCGCCGGTGGTGCCGTTCCGCGGCGGGCGCGGCATCGTCGGCGACGACCACCCGCTGGGCTTCACCTGCGTCTCCGGCTTCGAGCGCTGGGCGGAGACCGACGTCGTGATCGGCATCGGGTCGCGGATGGAGCTGTCCTGGTTCCGCTGGCCGGACAAGCCCGCGGGCCTGAAGACGATCCTGCTCGACATCGACCCGCGGCAGGCGACCCGGCTGGAAGCGGACGTGGCGATCGTCGCCGACGCCGCCGACGCCACGGCCGCGCTGACCGAGGCCGCCGGTCCACAACGGACGGACCGGACCGAGGAGTTCGTGGCGCTGAAGGCGACCGTGGCCGAGCACTTCGCCGACGTCGGCCCCGAACTGGAGTTCCTGCGGGCGATCCGGGACGTGCTGCCGCGCGACGGGTTCTTCGTCGAAGAGATCTGCCAGGTCGGCTTCGCGTCCTACTTCGGGTTCGAGGTCTACTCGCCGCGCACCTTCGTCACGTGCGGCCACCAGGGCACGCTCGGCTTCGGCTACCCGACGGCGCTCGGCGTGCAGGCGGCCTTCCCCGGCCGCCCGGTGGTTTCCGTGGCCGGGGACGGCGGCTTCATGTTCGCGGCGCAGGAGCTGGCCACGGCCGTCCAATATGGACTCAACGTGGTGGCGGTCGTGTTCGACAACGGCTACTACGGCAACGTCCACCTCGACCAGGAGCGGCTGTTCGAGGGCCGCGCGCTGGGCGGACGGCTGCGGAACCCGGACTTCGCCCGGCTCGCCGAGACCTTCGGTGCGCTCGGCCTGACCGCGCGCACCCCGGACGACCTGCGCGGCGCGCTGGACAAGGCGTTCGCAGCAGGCCGGCCGGCGCTGGTCCACGTGCCGTGCGAGCTGGGTGCCGGCGCCTCGCCGTGGAAGTACCTGATGCCGAAGTCGGACCGCAGCTAGCCGGCGGCCACGCGCTCGAGCGCGGCGAAGACGCGGTCGACGTCGGCCGCGGTCGTCCGCCAGTTGCTGAAGGCCGCACGCAGCGCCGGGCGGCCGTCGTACACGGTCGGGGTGAGGAAGGTGGTCCCGTCTTCGGCGATCGCGCGGACGAGGGCGTCGATGCGGTCCTGGGTGACGTCCTCGGCCGGGGCGAAGCACACGACGTTGAGCCGCACCGGCGCGAGCAGCCGCCAGTGGGGCGAACCGTCGAGCCGCGCGCCGAGGTCGCGCGCGAGCGAGACGCAGCGCTCGACGATCTCGCGGTGCCCGTCCCGGCCGTAGGCCACGAGCGAGAACCAGGCCGGGAGGGCGCGCAGCCGCCGGGAGTTCTCCGGCGTGAGGTGCAGGAAGTCCGGGGTTTCGCCGATCTCGCCGAGGTAGGCCGCGTTGTTGCCGAACACGCGCAGCTGCAGGTCGCGGCGGCGGGTGAACTGGACGGCGGAGTCGTAGGGCACGTTGAGCCACTTGTGCAGGTCGACGACCACCGAGTCGGCCTGGTCGAGGCCCGCGGTCAGCACCGCGTGCTCCGGCGCGAGCGCGGCGAACCCGCCGAACGCGGCGTCGACGTGCAGCCAGAAGTCGTACCGCTGCTTGAGAGCGGCGATCGCGCGCAGGTCGTCGAAGTCGACGGTGTTCACGGTGCCCGCGTTCGCGACGACGACGGCCGGCCCGTCGAGCGATCCGAGCGCTTCGGCCAGCTTGGCGACGTCGACGGCTTCGCGGCCCGGAAGCACCGGCACCTTCCGCAGCGCCGACCGGCCCATCCCGAGGAACGACAACGCCTTCGGGATGCTCGAGTGCGGCGAGCCGGACAGCACGGTGACCGGGCCGAGCGCGGCGGCGCCGTCGTCGGACACCGACACTCCGGCGCGCTCGCCGAGCCATTCGCGGGCGATCGCGAGGCCGGTGACCGTGGACATCGTGGCGCCGGTGACGAACGCGCCGGAGAACTCCGCACCGAGCCCGAACAGCTCGGCCAGCCAGCCGACCGTCTCGCGCTCCAGGTTCTGCGCCGAGGAGTCCATGCCGTTGGCGGGGTTCTGGTCGAAGGCGGACGTGAGCCAATCACCGGCCAGCGACGCCGGAGTCGCACCACCGGTGACGAACCCGAGGTAGCGAGGCCCGGCGCTGCCTGCGAAGCCGGCTTCCCAGCGCTGCGAGAACTCCTCCAGCGCGGCCCGGCCCCCGCCACCGCCGAGCGGCAGCGGCGCCCGGGCCACGGCACCGGGCGGGACGGCAGCGGGCCGGTCGGGCAACCCGGCCAGCGCTTCACCGGCGAGCTTCCGCGCGGCGTCGAGCAGCTCGGGCAGGGAGTTCAGGTCTTCGGCGAGCCTCGGATGCACGGCACCGACGCTAAGCGCCGCGACCAGCGCTGTCGCGGTCCAATCCCCCGAAACTGGCCCGCTCGCCGGCGGTGCGCGCTGCCCGCTACCGACCGTGGAGCACGTATCGTTCCTCTGTAACGACCGGAATCGCCGAACCGATCACCCAACGGCGCTCCGGACGGCCGGGAGGGGGTGGCGACGTGCTGGTCGTGGTGCAACACCCGGTCGTTGACGTGCGCGGGCTGCTGCCCGGTCCGGACCACCGCATCGACTCGCCGAAGTGGCCGCACCCGCTGCGGGTCCACCCCCGCGGCTCACAGGACGACTGCCGGACGGACTTCATCCGCGGCCTCGGACCGGTCCGGCGGCGGATGCGCGGAAACCCGTCGCCCTGGTTGAACGAGTCGTTCTACGTCGACGCCCGGAACAGGATCGTCCTGTCGAGGATGCGCGGGACGGAACCCCGGCTCCCTTTCCGGGTCCGGCTCAAGCCCTTGTTCCGGCGGTTCTACAGCGACGGTGTCGTCGGCCGGTTCGAGATCGGGTTCTTCTGCGATCTCGACTTCCGGGGGTTGGACCTGGCGACGATCACCTCGGGAGCGCGGACAGCGCTCGGTGTGCTCGCACGGATCCGCGGCGGCGCGGCCGAACCACAACCCCTGGCGCACTTCGGCCAGGCTCTCGCCGGCCACCTGCTGAGCGCCACGACGCGCCGCACCGCCGACGGTTTCACGCCGCCACGCTGGTGGGTTTCGGTGGGCACTCCCGGCGTCTTCCTGGAACTGCAGCAACGCTCGAAGGACGAGCCGCCGCCGGTCCGGCTCTGGCACACCTCGCCCATCGTCACGAACACGCCGGTGTCGTGCTGGACCATCGCCGACTCGGCGGATTCGGACCGTGAACTCCTGCGGCGGCTGCGCGTCCAGGTGTCGCACCTGCACGCGGACCTGGCGGCGCTGGAGACCGTGCTGGGGTTCTGCCGGTCCGGCCGGCTGGCACCCGGCGCCGGGATCGAGGATTTCCTCGACGACATGTGCGGCAAGCTGCTGCGCCCCGAACGGCACGGGCTGACGCAGCGCGAGTACCTGACCGAGGTGATCGACGCGGCGCACGGCTACTACGCCGACCGCATCTGGATGCTGCAGGTGCTGAGCAACCAGGTGTCGAGCAAGGGTCTCGCCCGCAAGCTGACCGACGCGGCGACCATGCTGTCCGAGGCGCTGGAGCGCCCCAGGGGAAACTTCTACCTGATCAACGGAGGAGATCTCGTGCAGGAGAAGAACGAAACCGTCGTCCACGGCTCGGCGGGCGTCGTCGCGTCCAAGTCCACGGTCACCATGCGCGACGTGAACATGGGCACGCAGGGAGCCGACCTCGCGGCGCTCGTGGAGAAGCTCGAGGCGGAAGTCGCCGCACTGCGCGGCAAGGTGACCGACGAAGCCGCCGACCAAGCCGAAGACGCTGTCGCGAGCGTGAACAAGGAACTGGCGGCCAAGGAGCCGGACAAGCCCGGGATGCTGCGCCGGCTCAACGCCCTGGTCGCTCTCGCCAAGGGTGCCGGTGGAGCGGGAACGGCCGTCGCGGCGGCGGTCACCGCGCTGCGGGCGGCACTGGGTCTGTGATCGCCGGGTAGTCCCCGGCCGATGACGGACGACCGGGGAAGCACCGGATCTGCACTCGGCGGTGCCGCTCCCCCCGAGTGGCCGGTCAAGCGCCGGCGCCATGAGGGAACTGTTACCGCCTACCCTGTACCAGTCGGTATCTCATCCTCTGGATCTCACACGCAGGCCGACTCTCTCGAGCCGACCTCCGGTCGGGACGCGATGCCCATGCCTTCATCGCCGCAATCGGGCACCCGATGTGCTGTCGATCCCGGCAGGCGTTTCGAACGATAACACGGACTCCCGGTCCCGCCGGGGCGATCAGCGGCGCCGGAGCCGCCGGACCCGGGCCTCGGCCGGGTCGAACGCCACCCGCCGCAATGGCGCCGCCAGCAGCAGCACCACCGCCATCGCCGACAGCGCGGCGAGGACCATCGCGGCGACGAACTGGGCGGCGCCGGACGTCGCCGTCCCGAGGATCAGGTAGCCGGCCAGAACCAGCGCCACCGGCGCCAGCAAGCCGCAGAGCACCGGGACCGGCGGCACCCGGTCACCGTCGGGGCGGCGGGCGGACACCACCGCCGCCCCGGCGCAGGTGACCGCGGCGACCAGGAGACAGCCGCCGACGGTGTCGCTCAACCGGTGCCAGCCCAGCGCCACGGCCGCGGCCGAGACCCAGGCGACGCCGACCCCGCCGGCGATCAGGGCCTGCAGGCGGAAGCGGCGTGGCAGCACGATCGCGAGCGCGACCAGGACGGCCATCGCCGCGCTGACGTGCCCGCTGGGGAAGCTGTTGTGGCTCGCGACACCGAACCGGTCGCCCGTGCTCGGGCGGTCCAGGACGTACAGCTTGAGCAGCTGCGCCACCATCAGTGGCGCGGCGAGCATGAGCAGGGCCGTCACGCCGAGCGCGAACCGGCGCCGCACCAGGGCGATCACCACCAGCAGCACCGCGACGCCACCGAGCACGACCACCAGATCGGTGTCCCGGAGCGAGGCCGCCCACTCGACCGTCGCCCCCGCGGACTGGGCGCTGCGGACGACGCCGTTCTCGACGCCGCGCCCGGCCTCCGTGCGGACGAAGAGCAGGTAGGCCGCGACGAAGGCGAGAGCGAACCCGCCCGCGCTCGCCGCGAGCACGGCGGTGCGGGACACGGCCCGGGTCACGAGCGCATGGCGCCCGGCCGGCGGGGTGGCGGGGCGTACGTCGGAGATGATCACTGCCATGTCTTCGAGTCTGGCTCCGGCATTTCGAGATCCCGTCAGGGCGATGTCATGGTTTTGCTACAAGATCGGCCCGGGTCGCCACGACGTGCGCTTTTCCGAATAATGGCGCCGTGGCCGAGGTACTGGTGGTGGAAGACGACGCGGCGGTGCGGGAAGGACTCCAACTGGCCCTGCGCCGGCAGGGACACGTGGTGCACACCGCGGAGTCGGGTGAGCGCGGCATCGAGGTGCTCGTGCACCAGCATCCCGACATCGTCGTGCTCGACCTGATGCTGCCCGGGATGGACGGCTTCGAGACGTGCCGCCGGATGCGCGCGTCGGGAGCGATCCCGATCATCATGCTCACCGCGCGCAGCGACGACTTCGACGTCGTGGCCGGGCTCGAAGCGGGCGCGGACGACTACGTCGCCAAGCCGGTCGAACCCCGCGTGCTGGACGCGCGGATCCGGGCCGTGCTGCGCCGGGCCGTCAGCGAGCGGCCGGGTGAGCGTCCCGGTGAGCAGCCGGCGCCCGAAGAACGCCACGGCGACCTGGTGATCGACCGGGCCGCGCTCGAGGTGACCAAGCGCGGCGCCCCGGTGTCGCTGACCCCGACCGAGCTGAAGCTGCTGCTGGAGCTCTCGCGCACGCCCGGGCAGGTGTTCAGCCGCCAGCAGATCCTCTCTTCCGTCTGGGACCACGACTACCTCGGCGACTCGCGGCTCGTCGACGCGTGCGTGCAGCGGCTGCGCGCGAAGATCGAAGACGTGCCGGCGAAGCCGGAACACGTGCAGACGGTCCGGGGGTTCGGCTACCGGTTCGGCCGGTCGTGATCCGGCAGGTCCGCTCGTGGCTCGCCGGGCTGAGGCCCCGGCTGGTCGCCGCCTTCGCGGTCATCATGATCCTCGGCGCCACCGCCGCGGCCGGCGCGAGCTACGTCTCCGCGCGCAACGCCATCCTCAAGGGCATCCAGGACCAGACGATGCTGAAGCTGCGCGACCAGATCGTCGCGTACCTGCCGACCGTGTCACTGCCGCCCACCCAAGCCACGCTCGACGCGTTCGCGGCGGCGCTCAAGCCGAGCGGCGCGCTGGTCGTCTACCACAACCTGCACTCGACTTCGGGCATGTCGCTGGAACAGGTGCCCGCCGAACTGCGCCAGACCGTGGCGAACAGCACGTACACCCAGTTCCAGCGGGTCGACGCCCAGGGGTTCCCGCAGTTCTACGTCGGGATCCCGGTGCAGACGGCGTCGGGCACGCCGAGCGGCCTCGAGGTCTTCGCGGGGACATCGCTCGACCAGCAGCAGGCCGCGATCGACGAACTGGCCCGCCAGGCCTGGCTGGTCTCCGCGCTCGCGCTGCCCTTCGCGGTGGGGGTGGCCCTGCTGGCCGCGCGGCAGGTGCTGCGGCCGGTCCGCGCGCTGAACACCGCGGCCGACCAGCTCGGCCGGGGCCGCCTCGACGTGCGGCTGCGGGTCAAGGGCTCCGACGAGCTCGCGCAGCTGGTCACGACGTTCAACCACACCGCGGCGGAGCTGGAGCGCACGGTCGGCACGCTGCGCTCGATGGAGGCCGACGCGCGGCGGTTCGTCGCCGACGTCTCGCACGAGCTGCGGACGCCGCTGGCGGCGATGAACGCCGTCACCGACGTCCTCGACGAGGACGCCGGCCAGCTGCCCGCGGACACCGCGGTCGCCGCGCGGCTGGTGTCGGCGGAGACGAAACGGCTGACCCGGCTGGTGCAGGACCTGATCGAGATCTCCCGGTTCGACGCCGGGCGGGCCGAGCTGCGCCGGGAGGAACTGGACGTCGCGGCCGCGGTCACCGACAGCCTCGCCGCGCGCGGGTGGGAACCCGGTTCCGAAGACTCCGCGGTGGTCGCCGACCTGCCGGCCGGGATCACGGCCGCGCTCGACCGGCGACGGCTGGACATCGTCGTGGCGAACCTGGTCGGCAACGCGCTGCGGCACGGCGCGCCCCCGGTCGAAGTGGTGCTGCGGGCTGAGGGTGCCGACGTCGTGCTGACCGTCACCGACCACGGGCCGGGCATCCCGGACGAAGTCCTGCCCCGGATCTTCGACCGCTTCGCTAAGGCGGACACGGCCCGGGCGCGGTCGGAGGGCAGCGGGCTCGGGCTGTCCATCGCGCGCGAAAACGCGCGGCTGCACGGCGGCGACATCCTCGCGGCCAACACCGGCGTGGGAGCCCGCTTCGAGTTGCGCCTGCCCCGGCAGGCCCTGGTCGTGGAGGCGCGGTGAAGAAGCTCTTCGTCCTGGTCGTCCTGCTGCTGGTGAGCGCGTGCGGCGTCAAGCCGACCGGTGTCGTCTCGGCCGGGCCGGCGCCGACGCTGCGGAACCCGGGCAGCAGCGGGCGCGGCACCGACGCGATCCTGTACTTCGTCATCGGCGGGCGGGTCGCCCCGGTGACGCGGTCGACCGGTACCACCGTGGGGGTCGAAACGGCGCTGTCGATGCTGCTGGCCGGGCCGAGCACCGACGAGGCGGCCGACGGCTACGTGACGAACCTGCCGTACCGGACCGGACCGATCGAGCTGGCTCCCGGCCCGAAGGCGACGATCACCTTCGCGTTCCCGCTGAAGCCGATCGCGGGCACCGGGATCAACCAACTGGTCTGCACCGCGTTCGCGGCGCTGGCCGCGCAGGGCGGGTACTCGGTCGACGGCACCATCGCCCTCGTCGGGACGGACGTCCAGCTGCCGTACCAGGCGTGCCAAGCATTCTGAGCACTGTCTATAGTGGACTGACCGCCACAGTGGCCCAGGCACGAAGATCGGGACGGCCCGGAAGACCCGACCGGGTGCGCCCCCCTCAAACCGACCTGAAGTCAAGCTCCGGGGTACGGCCGGACCGTCCGGGCCTCCGCCAGCGACCGGGCCCACCAGCCCAGCTGGTCGAGCATCGCCTTCGCCGCGACCGCCGCCGCCGCGTCGGTCGGCGTTCCGTCCGCGCCGAAGCGGGCGTGGGCGCCGTGGAAGCTGACCGTGTCGCGGATCGTCACCGCGTGGAGCTCGGCGAAGACCGCCCGCAGGTGCTCGACCGCGCGCAGGCCACCCGACATCCCGCCGTACGAGACGAACGCGACCGGCTTGGCCGTCCACTCCGCGCGGTGCCAGTCGATCGCGTTCTTCAGCGAGGCCGGATAACTGTGGTTGTACTCCGGGGTGACCACGACGAACGCGTCGGCGGCGAGAAGCCGCGGCGTCACCTTCGCGACCTCGGCGACCACCGCCGCCGGCGGCACCGCGCCGAACG
This sequence comes from Amycolatopsis sp. NPDC005961, assembly GCF_040629235.1. Taxonomy (NCBI): domain Bacteria; kingdom Bacillati; phylum Actinomycetota; class Actinomycetes; order Pseudonocardiales; family Pseudonocardiaceae; genus Amycolatopsis; species Amycolatopsis sp. NPDC005961. Next base: position 128,338 of record NZ_JBEXVF010000001.1, read on the forward strand.
CCGGCAGCACCATCGGGAGGTCGGGCTCGGCGAGGTCGACGACGTCGACCTCGAACCCGCCGTGGTCGCCCGCGACGCCGGCCAGCCAGTCCGCCACTACCGGGCCGAACCGTCCTTCCCGGACACTTCCCACGATCACCGCGACCCGCACGGGAGCTTCGGACACACTTCCTCCTTGGCACAGCGGCGTTGTTGCCGTCCGGACCAGGATCAGACCTCAAGCTCGCTTGAAGTCAAGCGTGTGGCTGTGATTGGCTGGAAACCATGGTCACCACCAAGCTGCCCGAGCTCACCGTCGGCGAACTCTCCCGGCGCAGCGGGGTGCCCGCGTCGGCCCTGCGGTTCTACGAAGACGAAGGCCTCATCCGCAGCCGCCGCACCGCGGGCAACCAGCGCCGCTACTGCCGCGACGCGCTGCGGCGGGTGACCTTCATCCGGATGTCCCAGCGGGTCGGCATGCCGCTGTCGACGATCCGGGAGGTGCTCGCCCTGCTTCCCGACGACCGCACCCCGACCCGGGCCGACTGGGCCCGGATCTCTCAGTGCTGGCAGCACGACCTGAACGCGCGGATCCGTCAGATGGAACAGCTGCGCGACCAGCTCACCGACTGCATCGGCTGCGGCTGCATGTCCCTGGCCAAGTGCCGGCTCGCCAACCCGGGCGACCAACTCGGCGCCGACGGGCCCGGCCCGCGGCGCCTGGCCGATCACCGTGGGGACGGCTACGAAGATTAGCGGCGTTCCAGCACGCCGCGGACGAACATCGCCTGCCCGGCGTGCTGGATGTCGTCGTCGAGGACGCTGACCAGCCGCACGCCCAGTGTCACCGGCGGATCCCACGCCTCGTCGACGACCCGGTCGAGCGCCGAGTCGTCGAGGTTCTCGAGGTAGCGGACGGTCTGCTCGTGCACCGCGTCGTAGTAGCCGGTGAGCAGGTCCGGCCGGTCGACCCGGACGGCCTCGACGTCGGCCGGGCGGTGCCCGTAGCCGGTGTCGGCCGCCGGGAACGGGAGACCGAACCGCGAAAGCCAGTCCTGGCCGGTCCACACCTGCTCGGTCCCGGCCACGTCCGCGACGTGGTCGTCCTGGACCCGGGTCAGGTGCCACACCAGCCAGGCGATCGAGTTGGCCTCGTCGTCCAGCCGGGTCCGGAGCTGCTCGGCGGTGAGACCTTCCACCGCCGCGTGCACGTTCTCCCGGACCCGGCCGAAGCCGTCGACGAGCAGATCGGCCACGTTCATCGACTGCCTCCCGTTGCTGAAGCCGTTCACCGGCGTGCTACCCGATCATGCCCGCCGGCAAACGGTTCCGGCTACCGGGGCAGCAGCTGGTCGAAGAACGAGCGGTAGCGGCGCAGCGCGATCCGCAGTTCCTCGGTGGCCGGTTCGCCCTGCCGCCACTGGCCTTCCAGCTCGCTCTTGTGCTCGGCGAACGTGGTGGCCAGCGCGCTGATCACGGCCGCGACCAGCTCGTCGGCCTGGTGCACCGCCTGCTTCGGGTCATCGACGAAGCCGGTCTGCACGTTTTGCCAGCGGTCCCGGAAGCCGGTGACCTTGTCCTCGTCGATCAGCGGCTGCGCCTCGACGTCACCGCCCGACTTCGCGGGTGCCTCGACGTCGCCACCCGACTGGGCGGGCGTGGCGTCGGTGTGGCCGTCGTCGGCGGTGGGCTGGGCCGACGCCGAAGCCAGGTCGGCCGTGCTCAGGTTCTGGTCGCCGTCGCGGTCGAGGTCGGTGTCACGATCGGTGTCGCGGTCGGCGTCGCGATCGGCGTCATAGCCCTCGTCGACGCCCGGTTCGCGGAAGTCGGCCCGGTCCCCGGGAACTCCGGCGGTGTCCGGCTCGCGGCCGTCCTCGTGTCCGGTGAAGTCGTCGTCGTGTTCGGCGCTGTGCCGGGTCAGGTGCTCGGTCATGGTCAGCGTCCTCCGTTCCACTCGGTCCGCGGCTGCGCGGACGCCTGGCGTTCGTCCTGTCCGGTTTCGTGGGTCTCGTGCCGGTCGTCGTCGCGACGGTCGGCGCGGTCACGGTCGTGCCCGTTGTGGTCGTGCCCGTTGCGGCGGTCGTGGTGGCCGTGCTGGTCGTCATCCGCGCCGTCGGTCAGCAGGTCCTCGAACACGGTGCGGTAGCGCACCATCGCGTCGCGCAGGTCCTCAGTGGACGCTCCGTCGCGCTTCTGCTGCGTGGTGTGCGCGGCACGGTAGTGCTCGAGGGTCTTGGCGTGGCGCACCGAAAGGTCGGCCACCTGCTGCTCGTACCCCTCGGTGGGATACCCGCGCTCACCCATCAGCGCCACGAGGAGCTGGTCCGCTTCGGAGACCGCGGTGGACGGCTCGTCGACGAACTTTTCCTGCACCTGCGTCCATTCCCGGGCGTAGCGCTCCCGCGCCGACGCCGACAGCGGACGGATGTCGAGTTCCTTGTGCCGGCGCTCGCGCTCGGCGAGTTCACGCTGTGCGGCACGCGGGTTTTCGCTCTCCTCGACCGTCCGGTCGTACTCCGGGCCGAACCGCTGCTGCAGCCGCTTGCGCTGCATCTCTTGCGACACAAGCCAAATCACGGCACCGAGCACCGCGATGGCCACGACGACGATCACGACGATCAGCCATGTGGGCATTGCACAAACTCCTTAACGGATGTCGCCCCCGACGCGTCCGGAGTTCCCGCCCACCGGGGCCGGAAACCGTGTTGACCCGCGATTCGGCCGACCGGCCGCGCGGATACGGCCGGATGCCGACCACGACCCACGGGTGTAACGACGATAACACCAGATGACTAGCGCCGTTACCATCTCGGTGCTATCGTCGATAACAGAATGACGGAAGCGGTGATACCACCACCGCACTGACCGGAAGAAGGAAGACCATGACCACCACCGGAACCCGCGTCGCGATCGTCACCGGCGGCTCCCGCGGCATCGGCCGCCAGGTCGCCGAGCGGCTGGCCGCCGACGGCATGGCCGTCGTCGTCAACTACGCCGGCAACGAGAAGGAGGCCCAGGCCGCGGTCGACACCATCACCGAGCGGGGCGGGCGGGCGATCGCCGTCCGCGCCGACGTGGCCGACCCGGCCGCGGTCGCGGAGCTGTTCGACACCGCGGAGGCCACGTTCGGCGGCGTGGACGTCGTCGCCCACCTGGCCGGCGTGATGAACCCGCCGACCCCCATCGCCGACACCGATTTCGAGGTCCTCGACCGGGTGCACCGCACCAACATCCGCGGCACCTTCGCCGTGGCCCAGCAGGCCGCGAAGCGGGTGCGCGACGGCGGCGCGGTGATCACCACCTCGACGTCGGTGCTCGGGCTGAACCTGCCCGGCTACGGGATCTACAACGCGACCAAGGGCGCGGTCGAGGCGATCACCATGATCCTGGCGCGCGAGCTGCGCGGCCGCGACATCACCGTGAACACCGTGGCACCGGGCCCGACGGCGACCGCACTGTTCCTCGACGGCAAGGACGAGGAGACCGTCGGCCGGATGGCCAAGCAGCCGCCGCTCGAGCGGCTCGGCAAGCCCGAGGACATCGCCGAGGTCGTCGCGTTCCTCGCCGGCCCGGCCCGCTGGGTCAACGGCCAGGTGCTGCGCACCAACGGCGGAATCGTCTGAGAGGGAAGACCGTGATCATCGTCGTCACCGGCGCCTCCAGTGGGATCGGCGCCCTCTCCGCCCGGGCGCTGGCCCGCAACGGCCACACCGTCTACGCGGGGATGCGCGCCACCGGCGGCCGCAACGCACCCCAGGTCGAGGCCGCCGTCGCGTTCGCCCGTGAGCACGGCGTGGACCTGCGCCCGGTCGAGCTGGACGTCTCCAGTCAGGACTCCGCCGACGCCGCCGTCGAGCGGATCGTCGCCGAGCAGGGCCGGCTGGACGTCGTCGTGCACAACGCCGGGCACATGGTGCTCGGCCCGGCCGAGGCGTTCACCCCCGAGCAGCTCGCGCAGCTGTACGACACCAACGCGATCGGCACTCAGCGTGTCAACCGGGCCGCGCTCCCCCACCTGCGCGCGCAACGCGACGGGCTGCTGGTGTGGGTGTCGAGCAGCAGCGTCCGCGGCGGCACCCCGCCCTACCTCGCGCCGTACTTCGCGGCGAAGGCGGCGATGGACAGCCTCGCCGTCTCCTACGCCGCCGAAGTGGCCCGCTTCGGCATCGACACCACGATCGTCGTGCCGGGCGCGTTCACCTCGGGCACCCGGCACTTCCCGAACTCCGGGCACCCGGCCGACGAGGCCGTCGCGGCCGCCTACGAGGAGCGGTACGCGGGGTTGGTGGACCACGTCGCGGAGAAGCTGGCCGACATCACCCCGGCCGACGCCGACGTCGCGACCGTCGCCGAGGAGCTGGCTAGGGTCGTCGACCTGCCCAAGGGGAAGCGGCCGTTCCGGGTGCACATCGACCCGTCCGACGACGGCGGGTGGCTGGTCGCGGAGGTCGGCGACCGGATCCGGAGCGAGTTCCTGCGCCGGATCGACCTGGGCGACCTGCTCAGCCCGGCGGCCGGCTGAACCGCGTGACGATCACGTGGTCCTTCGCCGGGCCGCGGACCGCCCACTCCTGCCGCCAGCGCCGCGCGTCGAGCACCCGGTAGCTGCCGCGGTAGAGGTCGTCGCGGCAGGGGTGGTCGGTGGTCCAGTGCCCGGCGCGCAGGTCGACGGCGTGGAAGAACCCGCCGTGGTCGAAGTGCACGTCCGCACGCCCGGGCGCGGTGGGCCGGTAGTGCAGCGTGCGGGTCACCGGTCCGGTATAGGCGCCGAGCCGCATCTCGCCGGCTTCGCGGTAGACGAGCACGCCGTCCTCCTCGGTGAAGGTGGCCGTGCCGGTCACCTCCCCCGCCGGATCCCCGCCGGCGGTGAGGATTTCGCGGTCGAGCCGCCACTCGCCGGCGAAATGCGCGGCGAGATCGGGCACCGGGAAGCACTCGTCCATCACGACCAGTGTGTCATCCGGCCGTGACCGGGCCGGGATAGGTTCGGATCATGCGTCTTCCGAGGGGGATGGCCGCCCTGTGCGTGCTCGCCTGCGTCACCGCCTGTTCCGGCCCGCCGCCCGCGGTCACGCCGCCCGCGGTCCCGCCGCCACCGGCCACGACGAGCCACCCGCCGACGCCGGCCCGCACCACGACCAGCCCGCCGCCGGCCTTCGTCAGCCCCGCGGAGGTCACCGCGGCGTGCCCGTTCGTCACGGTGGACGACATCACGCACGCGATCGGCGGCAGCTGGTCGGCCACCGCGGTCGAGCAGCCGGCGGAGAAGGATTCGTTCCTCTGCACCTACAAGAGCGAATTCCACGACGCCGCGGCATTCCAGCTGCGGATTCTCGTGCCCGTCGGCCGGTCTCCCCGGGGACTGTCCGCCGACATCGCGAAGTCGTGCGCGAAAAGCCCGGTCGCCGTTCCCGGCACCGGTGACGCCGCGTTCCACTGCCAGGGCCCCGACCAGGACATCGACGGGATCGCGGAGAAGCAGACGCGGATCGTCGTCACCAAGACGAGTCACGGCCGGACCCGGGCCGGGGTGCTGGATCTGCACACGATCCGCGACGACGTCTACGTCGCCCTCGCGAAACTCCTCGGCGAACGGCTCTGATCCCGCCGCGCCGGAGAGGGCGGCCGGAAGTTGTCGGACCCCCGCTCTAGACTCGGCCGGGTGGCAGAGACCGAGTTCGCAACTGCGTCCGACGCGCTGGAGACCCTCCGGCGCGTGTTCGGCTACGACGCCTTCCGCGGCGACCAGGCGGCGATCGTCGAGCACGTGATCGCGGGTGGCGACGCGCTCGTCCTGATGCCCACCGGTGGCGGGAAGTCGTTGTGCTACCAGATTCCCGCGCTGGTGCGGCCGGGTGTCGGCGTGGTCGTCTCCCCCCTGATCGCGCTGATGCAGGACCAGGTCGACGCGTTGCGCAACGCCGGTGTCCGCGCCGGTTTCCTCAACTCCACGCAGGACTACGCGGCCCGCCAGGAGGTCGAGTCGGCGTTCCTGTCCGGGGAGCTCGACCTGCTCTACCTGGCCCCGGAACGGCTTTCGGTGGAATCCACCGTGCGGCTGCTCGACCGCGGCAAGATCTCGCTGTTCGCGATCGACGAGGCGCACTGCGTCGCCCAGTGGGGCCACGACTTCCGGCCCGACTACCTCCAGCTTTCCGCGCTGCACGAACGCTGGCCGGACGTGCCGCGGATCGCGCTCACCGCCACCGCGACCGAGGCCACGCACCAGGAGATCGCGGCCCGGCTGAACCTCGACGAGGCCCGCCACTTCGTCGCGAGCTTCGACCGGCCGAACATCCAGTACCGGATCGTCGGCAAGAACTCGCCGCAGCGGCAACTGCTGGAGCTGCTGCGCACCGAGCACCAGGGCGACGCGGGGATCGTCTACTGCCTGTCCCGGAATTCGGTCGAGAAAACCGCGGAGTTCCTGGTGCAGAACGGGATTCCCGCGGTCCCCTACCACGCGGGCCTCGACGCGCGCACCCGCGCGAAGCACCAGTCGCGGTTCCTCCGCGAGGACGGCCTGATCGTGGTCGCGACGATCGCGTTCGGCATGGGCATCGACAAGCCGGACGTCCGGTTCGTCGCCCACCTCGACCTGCCGAAGTCCGTCGAGGGCTACTACCAGGAGACCGGGCGCGCGGGGCGTGACGGCCTGCCCTCCACCGCCTGGCTCGCGTACGGCCTGCAGGACGTCGTGCAGCAGCGCAAGATGATCGACACGTCCGAGGGCGACGACGCGCACCGGCGGCGGCTGGGCGCGCACCTGAACGCGATGCTCGCGCTGTGCGAGACGGTGGAGTGCCGCCGCGTGCAGATCCTCAACTACTTCGGGCAGAAGAGCGAACCCTGCGGCAACTGCGACACGTGCCTGAGCCCGCCCGAGAAGTTCGACGGCACGATCCCGGCGCAGAAGCTGCTGTCGACGATCGTGCGGCTGCGCAACGAACGGCGGCAGAAGTTCGGAGCCGGGCAGGTGATCGACATCCTGCTCGGCAAGTCCACGCCGAAGGTCACGCAGTTCCAGCACGACACACTCAAGACGTTCGGCATCGGTACCGAGCTGCGCGAGCCCGAGTGGCGCGCGGTGGTGCGGCAGCTGCTGGCCCAGGGCCTGCTCGCGGTCGAAGGCGACTACGGCTCGCTGGTGCTCACCGAGGCCAGCGCCGAAGTCCTGAGTGGCGACCGTGACGTGATGCTGCGCCGCGAGCCCGAGCGCGCGGCGGCCGCGAAGGTCCGCGGCAGCAGGAAGACCGCCCCCGCGGTGGACATGCCCGCGGAGGCGGCCCCGGTGTTCGAGCGCCTGCGTGCCTGGCGGGCCGGCGTCGCGAAGGAGCAGGGCGTGCCCGCGTACGTCATCTTCCACGACGCGACCCTGCGCCAGATCGCCACGCAACGGCCGGCTTCACTGGCCGACCTGGGCACGGTCAGCGGCGTCGGCGAGAACAAGCTCGCCAAGTACGGCGAGGGCGTCCTCGAGGTGCTGACCGCCGGGTGACTAGCGGGTGGCCGGCCCCGGCTGCCCGTCCGGCCCGGTCACGGAGTTGACCTTGCGGACCGCGCCGGCGATCTGCTCGTGGTACTTGCCCTTGGTCTTGTCGTCGACGAACTTGGCCGCCTTGCCGACGGCCCCGTTCACCTTTTCGGGGTTTTTCTTGGCGTACGCGCGGGCGGCGCCGGCCGCGCCGGCCAGCACGGTGAGCTTGCGCAGGAAAGCCATGGTCGTCTCCCTCGTCGGTGTGCGGTCATCCTGACAACGCGGACGAACCACCCGGAGGTTCCCCGTGTGACGACCGCCAAACCTCGGGGGCTCAGCGTGCCGGGCCGGGGACGCACCGTGGCCGGGGGCGGAAAATGCCGCGCGACCTGCCGCCACCCGCCTCTAGGCTCGCGCTCATGCGCGACCTGGCGACCCTGCCGAAGGCCCACCTGCACGTCCATCTGGAGAGCACCGTCCGGCCGGGCACCCTGCGCGAACTGGGCGAGGCCAACGGCGTCGACGTCCCGGCCGAGCCGCCGGTGTTCGACGGCTTCCGCGCCTTCGCCGACTACAACGCGCTCATCCGCTCCTGCCTGCGGCGGCCCGAGGACTTCGAGCGCATCGCCCGCGAGTACTGCGAAGACGAACTCGCCCAAGGCACGCGCTACGCGGAGATCACGTTCACCGCGGCTTCGCACGGGGAGCGCCTCGGCGACCTCGAAATGCCGCTCGCGTCCGTCCTCAAAGGACTATCCGGCACCGGGCTCGGGTGGCGGCTCCTCCTGGACCACTCGCGACGCCGTTCGGTCGAGCGGGCCGAGCGCACCCTCGACCTCGCGCTGAAGTACGACGAAGTCTTCGCGATCGGCATGGCCGGTGAGGAAAACCACTCCCTGCGTCCCTTCGCGACGGTCTTCGAGAAAGCCCGCGCGGCCGGCCTCCACCTGCTGCACCACACGGGCGAGGACGCCGGCCCGGACAGCATCCGGGAAGCCCTCGAAGTCGGCCGGACCGAACGGCTGGGCCACGGCATCCGCGTTCTCGAAGACCCCGCGCTGGTCGCCGAGGTCCGCGACCGGGGGCTCGCGCTGGAGGTCTGCCCGTCCTCGAACGTGACGCTCGGGCTCGTGCCGTCCCTGCCCGGGCACCCGCTCCCCCGGCTCCTCGACGCCGGGCTGACGGTCACGCTCAACACCGACGTCCCGTCGGTCACCGGCGCGAACCTGGCCGCGGAGTACGCCCGCGTCCGGGACGCCTTCGGCTACGACGACGCCGTGATGGCGGGCTTCGCGCGGGCGAGCGTCACCGCGTCCTTCGCCCCCGAGGCGACCAAGGACGTGATGCTGCGCGACATCGACGCGTGGCTCACACCGGCAGCAGGCGGGTGACCAGCGTGCCGAGCTGGTGCACCGTGCGGCACTCGTGCATCTCGACGACCTCGGCGTACTCCAGCGCGGCCGAGTCGCCGGTCGACCACAACGACCGCCGTTCCGGGTTCAGCCAGTAGACGTGCCGGGCGCGGGCCTTGATCTCGCGGACGGCGTCGAGGTTCGGGTCGCCGCCGTTGGTGCGGGCGTCGCCGAGGATCAGCACCGACGTGCGCGGACCGACCGCGTCGAGCCAGTTGGCCGTGAACTGGCGCAGCGAGCCGCCGTAGTCGCTGTGGCCGTCCCAGCGCACCAGCGCCGCTTCGGACAGCATGCGCGCGCCCAGGTGCTCGGGGTCGGCGGTGCCCGTGGTGACCAGGTGGGTGACCTCGTCGGCGCTGTCGACGAAGGCGAACACGCGGATCTTGCTGAACTGGTCGCGCAGGGCCTGCACCAGCAGCATGGTGAAGTTCGCGAACCCCGCCACCGAGCCGGAAAGGTCGCACAGCAGCACGATTTCCGGCCGGCCGGGCCGCCGGTGGCGGTAGGCCGGGCGCAGCGGCACCCCACCGGTCGACAGCGACCGCCGCAGCGTGCGGCGCAGGTCGATCTGCCCGCGCGTCGTGCGCTTGCGGCGGGCGGCGAGGCGCGTCGCGAGCTTGCGGGACAGCGGCTGGATCGTCCGGCGCAGCTCGGCGAGCTGGGTCCGGCTGGCGATGAGGAAGTCGACGCGGTCGGGCGCGGGCGCGATGGCGTGCTTGGCGACGCGCTCGCGGCCACGGACCTCGGCCGCGCGCCGGCGCGCCTCGGTGCGGACCTGACCGCGGAAGCCTTCGACGCGACGCCGGATCTCGTCGCGGTCGAACCGATCGGTGAACTCGCCGCGCGCGCCGCCGCCGCGCACCGCGGCCAGCACCCGCGCGATCAGCGTCTGCGGCTGGAGCCGCTCCAGGGTCTGGTGGGCCGAGAACCCGCCGCCCGGGCCGGAGGACGAGCCGTACTGGCCGAGCATGTCCACCGCGAGCCCGGCGAGCTGGGAGAGGGCCTGCTGGTCGCCGTCGGCGAGTGCGGCGGCGAGTTCCTCGCGCAGCTCTTCCAGCGTCGACGGCTGGTCTTCCCGGGCCCGCTCGGGCGTGCCGATCCCGGCCGGGAAGTAAAGGTCGAACGCGGCGTCGAACACCGCGCGCTGCCCGCCGCGCCGGACCAGCGCCGCGGCCAGGCCTTCGCGGACCAGCTCGCGGTCGTCGAAACCGAGGACCTCCAGCGCGGCCGCGGCGTCGACCGTCTCGGCGGGGCCGGCCGGGATGCCCTGGGCCCGCAGTGCCTTGACGAACGACGCGAGCCGCTCCGGCACGCCGCCGGTCACGACGCGTCCAGGACCTGTTCGAGCTTCAGGCCGGCGCCGGCCTTGGCGATGTCGTCCTGGTGCTTGAGGACGACGCCGAGGCTCTCCCGGACGACCTGCTCGTCCAGGGCGTCCGCGCCGAGCGCGAGCAGCGTGCGGGCCCAGTCGATGGTCTCGGCGACCGACGGCAGCTTGCGCAGGTCCATCGCGCGCAGCGCGGCGATCACCCGGACGACGGAATCCGCGAGCGCTTCGTCGATGCCCGGGACCTTGAGCCGGACGATGTCGCGTTCGAGCTCTTCGTCCGGGAAGTCGATGTGCAGGAACAGGCACCGTCGGCGCAGGGCCTCGGACAGCTCGCGCGTCGCGTTGGAGGTCAGCACGGCGAACGGCGCGCGCGTCGCGGTGATCGTGCCCAGCTCCGGCACCGTCACCTGGAAGTCGCCGAGCACCTCCAGCAGCAGGCCCTCGACCTCCATGTCGGCCTTGTCGGTCTCGTCGATCAGCAGCACGGTCGGCTCGTCGGAGGAGATCGCGGTGAGCAGCGGGCGGCGCAGCAGGAACTCCTCGCCGAAGATGTCGGTGCGGGCGTCCTCCCACGTCTCGTCGCGGCCGGCGGTGATCCGCAGCAGCTGCTTCGCGTGGTTCCACTCGTACAGCGCGCGGGCCTCGTCGATGCCCTCGTAGCACTGCAGGCGCACCAGCCGCGAGCCGCTGACCTGGGCGACGGCCTTGGCGAGCTCGGTCTTGCCGACGCCGGCGGGGCCCTCGACGAGCAGCGGCTTGCCGAGCCGGTCGGCCAGGAACACCGTGGTCGCCACCGCCGTCGAGGCCAGGTAGCCGGCTTCGGCCAGTTTCGCCGACACGTCGTCGACGGAAGCGAAGAATCCGGTGCCCACCACTGACCTCCTAAGCGGTCGCTCACCAGGAGCGTACCCGACAGCCGGGCTAGCATCGGCCGCGTGACCTACGTTGCGGCATCCGGCCGATACGAATCGATCCCCTACCGGCGCTGCGGGCGGTCCGGGCTCAAGCTGCCCGCGATCTCGCTCGGGCTGTGGCACAACTTCGGCCACGACCGTCCGCTGCAGACCCAGCGCGACATCACCCGCCGCGCCTTCGACCTCGGCATCACGCACTTCGACCTGGCCAACAACTACGGCCCGCCGTACGGCTCGGCGGAAGAGAACTTCGGGCGGCTGCTGGCCACCGACTTCAAGCCGTACCGCGACGAGCTGGTGATCTCGACCAAGGCGGGCTACGACATGTGGCCCGGCCCGTACGGCGAGTGGGGCTCCCGCAAGTACCTGCTGTCCTCCCTGGACCAGTCGCTCGGCCGGCTGGGCCTGGACTACGTCGACATCTTCTACTCCCACCGGTTCGACCCCGAGACGCCACTGGAGGAGACGGTCGGGGCGCTCGACTCCGCCGTCCGCGCCGGGAAAGCGCTTTACGTCGGGATTTCGTCGTACAACTCGGAGCGGACCGCCGAGGCCGCGCGGTTGCTGCGCGAACTCGGCACGCCGCTGCTGATCCACCAGCCGTCGTACTCGATGCTGAACCGCTGGATCGAGGAGGACGGGCTCCTGGACACCCTGGAGGAGGTGGGCGCGGGCTGCATCGCGTTCTCGCCGCTGGCGCAGGGGCTGCTCACGGACAAGTACCTCAAGGGCGTCCCCGCGGATTCGCGGGCGGCGCAGGGCAAGTCGCTCGACCCGGACACCCTCGACGAAGACCGGCTGGGCCGGGTCCGCGCGCTCAACGAGATCGCCTCGCGCCGCGGCCAGTCGCTGGCCCAGCTGGCGCTCGCGTGGGCCCTGCGCGACCACCGCGTGACGTCGGTGCTGATCGGCGCGAGCAGCGTCAAGCAGCTCGAAGACAACGTCGGCGCGCTGGGCAACCTCGACTTCAGCTCGGAGGAGCTGACCGAGATCGACGGCCACGCCACCGACGCGGACATCAACCTCTGGAAGCGGTCCTCGGACGGCTGACAGCCGGCGAACTGACGACGGCGGGGCGCCCAGTGTGTCCCGCCGTTTTCGGGTCGACGTTTGACCAGATTTCGTATTTGGTCATACGATGGCGGCATGCCTCCTGCCGAAGACCGCGCCGAGCGGGCCGAGCGGATCCTCACCGCGGCCGCCGAGCTGCTGCTGCGGGCCGGCTACCGGCGCACGACGATCGAGGACGTCGCCGAGCGCGCGGACGTCGGCAAGGGGACCGTCTACCTGCACTGGAAGAACCGTGAGGAACTGTTCCTCGCGGTGCTGCTCCGGGAGTCCGTGCGCACCATCGAGGACCTCGTCCGGGCGGTCGAAGCGGACCCGCTCGCCGCGCGGCTGTCGCGGCTGACCGAGGTCCAGTACGCGAACGTGCTGGGTCGCCCGCTGCTGCGCGCGGGGTACGCCGACGACGCCGGCACACTCGGGAAGCTCCTGCCGAAGCTGCACGCCCAGCTCGACCCGCGGCACGACGAGGCGTTCGTCGAGTACCTCGAGCTGCTGGCGGCCAACGACCTGCTGCGCGCCGACCGGCCGGCCCGCGAGCTCGCCGTCGCCTACCAGGCGGTGTTGCACGGCTTCCTCGTCAGCACACCCCCGCCGGCGTCCGCGCTGATCGCCGACACCGTCGCGCACGCCTTCGAGCCGGCCGCCGTCTCGACGAGGCAGCTGCGCGCGGTGGCGCCGCGGGTCGTCGGGCTGTTCACCGAATCCGTCGCGCTCGACCGGAAGCAGCTCGAGCGGGCTTACTAGAACCGGGGAGACACATGCGTACCGGGATCCTGATCGACGAACTGGGCGTCGGCTTCGACGACATGACCGCCCAAGCACGCGAAGCCGCGAAGCTCGGCTACGGCACGCTGTGGCTGGCGCAGCGCGGCGGCTGGGACGCGCTCACGGCGTTGCCCGCGCTCGGCGCCGCGGCGCCCGGCGTCGAGCTGGGCACGTGCGTCGTGCCGACCTACCCGCGGCACCCGATCACGATGGCCGCGCAGGCGCTGACCGTCCAGGCCGCGACCGGGGCGCCAGTCCACCTCGGCGTCGGGCTGAGCCACCGGTACGTCGTCGAGGGGGAGTTCGGGTACTCGTACGACCGGCCGCTGCGGCACCTGCGCGAGTACCTCGAGGCGCTGAACCCGTTGCTGCGCGGGGAAAAGGCGGACGTCCACGGCGAGGCGCTCACCGCGGCGGGCGGCTTGACGACGCCGGGCGCGGACCGGCCCGCGGTCCTGGTCGGCTCGGTCAGCCCGCGGTCGACGCGCCTGGCGGGCGAGCTGGCCGACGGCGTGATCACGACATGGGCGGGCCCGCGGGCGATCGGCGAGTTCGTGCTGCCGACACTGGGCCCGGACCGGCGGGTCGTCTCGGGGCAGCTGATCTGCGTGACGTCCGAAGTGGACGAACGACGCGCGTGGGTGGAAGAGACCTACGGCGCGGCGGCGGGGGTCCCGGCCTACCGGTCCATTTTGGACCGGGACGGCTACGGCCGGGTTTCGGACAGCGTCATCACCGGCGACGAGGAAACCGTGCGCCGCCAAGTGGAATCCCTGGAAGACGCGGGGGCGACCGAGCTGCTGGTGATGCCGTTCGGATCGCCGGCGGAGCGGGCCCGCACGCGAGAACTGCTCGCCGCGTGACCGGCCTCTGGGTGGACGACCTGCGGCCGGCGCCGCCGGGGTGGACGTGGGCGAAGTCGAGCGCGGAGGCGATCTCGCTGCTCAGGGCCGGCGACTTCACGGCAATCTCGCTGGACCACGACCTCGGCGGCGACGACACGACCCGCCCGGTCGTGCTGTGGCTGTGCGAGCACGACCGGTGGCCGCCGGAAGTGCGGGTACACACGGCGAACCCGGTGGGCCGGGAGTGGCTCACCGGCATGGCGCGGCGGTACGGGCCCGGAGTCCGCTAACCGGCGCCGCGCGCACGCCGGGCCTCGACCAGGTCCTCGCGGGCACGGGCGACTCGCGAGCGGACGGTCCCGACCGGGCAGCCGCAGACGTCGGCGGCCTCGGCGTAGGACAGGCCGAGGACCTGGGTCAGCACGAGGACCTCACGCCGTTCCGGGTCGAGGCCGTCCAGGAGGAGGCCCAGCTCGACCAGTTCCTCGAAGCCGGCCGCCGGGTCTCGGGTGCGCTCGGCGGCGGCTTCCCAGTCGGTGTCGGCGATCTTCGGGCGGGCGCCCGCGGCCCGGATCTGGTCGACGACCACCCGGCGCGCGATCGACAGCAGCCAGGTCCGCGACGACGAACGTCCGGCGAAGCGGCGAAGGCTGCCGAAGGCGCGAAGGTAGGTCTCCTGCGTCAGGTCGTCGGCCGAGGACGCGTCGGTGAGGTGGGCGAGGAAGCGCCAGACGTCGGCCTGTGTCGCGCGGACCCACTCCTCCCGGGCGAGCCGGTCGCCGCGGCCTGCCGCCATAGCCAGGGCCGTGACGCGCTCGTCGTCTTCACCGCGGGTCATGATCCGGAACTTAGCAGTGACGACGACCCTCGCGGATCCGCCGTCCGGCGGCCGGGAAAACCCCGTCACTCGACCTGCTTGACCGCCCATTCCGCCCACTCGCGCTGCATCGCCGAGAACCGCTTGCCCCACTCGAGCACCAGGCGGCCGTAGAGCGACTGGTTGTCGTCGCCCCAGTCGATCGTGCCCTCCAGCTCGGCCAGCCGCTCTTCCCGCGCCCGCGCCGACTCCCCCATCGACGCGACGTAGCCGCGCGCCTGCGCCGGCGAGACCGAGCCGAGGAAGTACACGCGCAGCAGACCGGCGCTGCGGGGCGGGCCGCCCGGGTCGACGTCGATCAGCCAGTGCCGCAGCTCTTCGAGCCCGGCCTCGGTGATCTCGTACTCCTTGCGCCCGCGCGGGCCCTCGGCGAGGACGTGGATCATGCCCGCCGCCTCCAGCTTGCCCAGCTCGCCGTAGAGCTGGCTCTGCGTCGCGGGCCAGACGTTGGCCATCGCCCGCTCGAACCGCTTCAGCAGGTCGTAGCCGCTTCCGGGCTCGTCGGCCAGCATGCCGAGCACCGCGTGTCGAAGGCTCATGCGCCCATCATGACATTCCACTCTTGACATGTCGAACCAGGAGATTCTAGTTTCGACATGTCAAAGTTGGAATGTCAGGGGAGACCGGCATGAACTACCTGAAGAGCTTCCTTCCGTGGATCGCCTTCGCCGTGGTCGCGACGCAGTTCGACTGGCGCTGGTCCGGCCTGACCGGGCTGGTCATCTCGGCCGCGCTCCTCGTGCTCGCCCGCCGCGAAGGCCGCAAGGCGGACGCCCTCATCATCGAGTTGAGCGCGCTCGCCTTCTTCGCGCTCCTCACCGCCGTCGCGTTCGCCTTCCCGGCGTCGCCGCTCAAGACCTACACCGGCGCGCTCACCGACGCCTGGCTCGCGCTCACCGCCTGGGGCTCACTCGCCCTGCGCCGGCCGTTCACCCTCGGCATCGCCCGCACCATGACGCCGCCGGAGCTCTGGGACAACCCGATCTTCAAGCGCGTCAACGTGGTCATCACGCTCGTGTGGGCCGCGAGCTTCACCGTCACCGGCCTCGCCGGCATCGCGCTGCTGAACTTCGCGCCGCACGCGACAGCCGCGCTGATCGCCCTCAAGGTCCTCGGCTTCGCCGTCCCGGTCGCCTTCACCATCCGCTACCCGCGCATCGTCCGCGCCCGAGCCGAAAAGGCCGCCTGACATGACCACCAGCGACTTCCACCTGAGCGGCGCCTACGCGCCCGTCCACGACGAGCTGACGGCGTTCGACCTCCCGGTGACCGGCGCCCTGCCGCCCGAGCTGACCGGCTGGTACCTGCGCAACGGCCCGAACCCGCGCGAGGACAGCAAGCACTGGTTCACCGGCGACGGCATGGTCCACGGCGTCCGGCTCGAAGGCGGCCGCGCCGCCTGGTACCGCAACCGGTGGGTGCGCACCGAGAGCTTCGACGACCCGGATCTCGGGCTGTACAACGAAGACGGCTCGCGCAACCTCCACTCCAGCGTCGCGAACACGCACGTGGTGAACCACGCCGGCCGCACCCTCGCGCTCGTCGAATCCTCGCTGCCGTACGAGATCACGACCGACCTCGAAACCGTCGGTGCCTACGACTTCGGCGGCGAGCTGGCCGACTCGATGACCGCGCACCCGAAGATCTGCCCCACGACCGGGGAACTGCACTTCTTCGGCTACGGCAGCATCACCGCGCCGCACGTCGGCTACTACCGGGCCGACGCCGCCGGCGAGCTCGTCGTCAAGCAGCCGATCGACGTCCCGGGGCTGACGATGATGCACGACTTCGCGCTCACCGCGGAGCACGTGGTCTTCTACGACCTGCCCGTGGTCTTCGACCGGGCGTCGGTCGGCCAGGGCATGCCCTACCGGTGGGACGCGGGCTACGGCGCCCGCCTCGGCGTGCTGCGCCGCGACCGGCCCGAAGCCGGCGTGCGCTGGCTGGAGATCGAGCCCTGCTACGTCTTCCACACGCTCAACGCCTTCGACACGCCCGACAGCCGGATCGTCGTGCACGTGATGCGCTACGACCACCAGTGGTGGGCGGGCCACGACGACCCGCCGGCGTCGCTGTGGCGCTGGACGATCGACCTCGCCGCGGGCACGGTGACCGAGGACCGGCTCGACGACCGCCCGGGCGAGTTCCCCCGCATCGACGACCGGCTCGCCGGGTCCGACGCGCGGTTCGGCCACGTCACCGGCCACGACGTCCTGCGTCGCTACGACCTGCACGCGGGGACCGCCACCGAGCACGTCTTCGGGGAAGGACGCGTCCCGGGCGAGGCGGTGTTCGCCCCGGCGGAGCACGGCGAAGGCTGGCTGCTGACGTACGTCTACGACGCGACGGAAGACCGCAGCGACCTCGTCGTGCTCGACGCGGGGAACGTCGGCGCGGCGCCGGTCGCCACGGTCCACCTCCCGCAGCGCGTTCCCGCGGGCTTCCACGGGAACTGGCTGCCGGACGCTTAGGCGAACTTGGTCTTCGGCCGGTCCTGCCGGACGTCGTCGACGTAGACGTCGACCTTCTCGTCGAGGAAGGCCACCAGCCCGGCGGTGCGCTCGCTCTCCGGCAACGGCGTCGGGTAGCTCCAGGCGAGGTCCTCGTGCCCGGTCACGTCGAAGTGCTCGGCGGCGCCCTTGTACGGGCAATGCGTCACGGTGTCGATCTTCGTGAGCAGGTCCATCCGGACGTCGACGCGGGGCAGGTAGTAGCGGGTCGGCAGGCCGGTCT
This sequence comes from Amycolatopsis sp. NPDC005961, assembly GCF_040629235.1. NCBI lineage: Bacteria > Bacillati > Actinomycetota > Actinomycetes > Pseudonocardiales > Pseudonocardiaceae > Amycolatopsis > Amycolatopsis sp. NPDC005961. The sequence goes on from NZ_JBEXVF010000001.1 coordinate 145,738, forward strand.
CGAAGAGCAGGTGCGGCCGCACGGTGTCGGCGACGGTCACGCCGTCGACCTCGATCCGCACGTGGCGCGAGCTCGGCAGGATGTCGACGCGGACGCCGGGGTCACGCGGGTGCGTGAAGATCTGTTCGTCCTCCTCGAACCAGTCGAAGGCGCCGAACTCGAAGCGGACGTGGTCCCGGAGCTCCTCGATGGGCGAATCCGGGTATTCCAGCGCGGCGTCCACCGCCTCCGCTCCCCCACCCTTTATCGTCGACAGAACACCTTCTCCGCGGCTGGGCGAGTGCGACGTCCGGCCGGAGGGTGCGAGAACGCCGCTGACGACGTCCGCGCGCGGGAAGTAGTACGTCGGGTAGTAGGGAACTTCCCACACCAGAAGGGGGTGCACCGTGTCCGCGACGACCTGCCCGCCGAGGAACACGCGTACCCGCTTCGCGCCTTGTGCCACGCGGACCCGGCCGCGTACCGGAGTGCTCATGCCCCGGTCAACGGGTCCCGAAGCGGGCGTATTCCGGCGGAACCGGGGTTCGGGCGGCTAGCGTGGCAGGAAGCAAGCGGACGACAGGAGGCGGGCACGGGTGGCCGGCGTAGAAGTTCCAACGGTCGGGACCCCCGCCGGGATGCGCAAGATCAACCAGCGGGCGGTGCTCGACCTGCTGCGCCGCAGCGGACCGGCGACCCGGCCGCAGGTGGCGAAGGACACCGGGCTGTCGAAGCCGACGGTGAGCCAGGCGCTGCTCGCGCTGGAAGCCGCCGGGCTGGCGCGCCCGACCGGGCACACCTCCACCGGCACCGGACGCTCGGCCGTGCTGTACGAGGCCGACCCGACCGCGGGGTACGTGCTGGGCGTCGACATCGGACGCGAGCACATCCGCGTCGCGGTGTCGGACCTCGGCCGCACGATCGTCGCGCGCCGCGACGAACGCAACACGGCGCGTTCCGGCGCCGCGCTGGTCACGGCGGTCGGGAAGATCGCGGCTTCGGCCGTCGCGGAGGCGCGGCTGGCGCAGTCCGACATCGTTGTCCGCGTGGTCGGCTCCCCCGGCGTCGCCGACCCGGAGAAGCGCTGCTTCCGGCACGCGCCGAACCTGCCGGGGTGGGGCCGCGCCGGGCTGATCGACGACCTCGAGGCCGCGCTGGGCCCGGACCTGATGGTGGAGAACGACGCGAACCTGACGGCGGTCGGCGAAGGCGAAGGCGGCGCCGCGCGTGGGGCGTCGGTGTTCGGCTGCATCACGATCGGCACGGGCGTCGGCATGGGCATGATGGTCGACGGCCGGGTGTTCCGCGGCGCGACGGGCGCGGCGGGCGAGATCGGCTACCTGCCGTACGGCCGCACCCGATCGTCCCTGGAGGACGGCGCCCCGCCGGCCCGCGGCCACCTGGAGGAGGCGACGGCGGCCCAGTCGGTGGTCCGCGGCGCGCGCGAACTCGGCTTGGGCACGGCGAAGTCGGCCCGCGAGGTGTTCCGCCTGGCCCGCGAGGGCGACGAACTGGCGCGGCGGGCCCTGGAGGCGGAAGCGGACCGGCTGGCGTACACGGTGGCCTCGGTGGCGGCGGTGATCGACCCGGAGCTGATCGTCCTGGGCGGCGGGATGGGAACGGCGGCGGATCTGCTGCTGGAGCCGCTGGATCGCGCGCTGCGGGCGTTCACGCCGTTGGTGCCGAAGGTGGTGCAGGGCGAGCTGGGCGAGGACGCGGTGCTGGCGGGGGCGATCAGCGTCGGGCTGCGGGCGGCTCAGGGGTTGGTGTTCGACCGTCGCGTGGGTGCCGCTTAGGCCGCGCGCCAGGCTTGGCCGCCGGTCGAGAGGCGCCACGGCGTCAGCTTCAGCACCGTGATCTTCGGGTCGCGGAAGTCCGCGCCGCCCAGGATCTTCGGGTCGTAACCCAGCGGCTCCGGCGCCGAGGCGAACCGGCCCCACAGGTACTTCCGGGTCTCCTCGTCGTCGGTGAACTCCGCCCGGCACTCCGCCACCGCCACCTCGTGCCGCGGGTCCCAGTACGAGCACGACACGTACGGCGATTCCGCCAGGTGCGCGACCTTCAGCGGCGTCGGGCGGGTGAACACCCAGCCGGTCAGGCCGTCCGGGCCGAGGTCCCAGATCGGGTGGACCACCCGCGACCGCGGCCGCCCGCGCCGGTCGACGGTCACCAAAGTGCACCACACCACGCGGTGCGCCACGCGAACGAACGCTCCGGCCAGTTCAGCCGGCGCTCTGCTAGATTCCACAACCATGGTTGTGCACCCTACGCCGGACGGCTTGGACTTGTCACTCACCAGCCTCTTCGCGGGCTGGGTGATGACCGACGAGGTCCAGCGGCGGCTCACCGAAAACAGCTTCGGCGACTTGCGGTTCAACGACGGCGTGGTGATCCAGCACGTCCTCGCCGCTCCGCTGTCCATCACCGCGCTCGCCGAGCGGATGGGCGTGACCCAGCAGGCGGCGTCGAAGGCCGTCGCGGACCTCGAACGGCGGGGACTGCTGCGCCGCGAGCCCGATCCCGCCGACGCGCGCACCAAGCTGCTGCACCTCACCGGACACGCGCTCGACGCCGTCGAAGCCACTCGCGACCGCAGGCAGGAGCTTCAGGACGAACTCGTTGCGGAGTACGGGAAAGAGCGCGTCGATGACGCGCGAGAACTGCTGGCGTCGATCATCACACGCTTCGGCGGCGGTGAGGCGATCCGGGGCAGGCGGGTCCGGCCACCACGCTAGTTACCCGGCAGGCAATCGACCACCGCGCCCGGACCGCCGACGATGAACGGCATGAGTGAAACGAACCGCACCATCGTCGTCGACTGCCTGGAAAACCTGTTCACGCACAAGGACTTCGACGCCGCGAAGGCCGCGCTGCACCCCGACTTCGTCACCCACAGCCCCGGCCTGCCGAACGGCCGCGACGCGTTCGCCGAGGCCGTCAAGAACTCGCCGCTCGCCGGCGCGACCGCCGAGATCAAGCACATCGCTGCCGAGAACGACCTCGTCATGGTGCACCTGCACGTCGCCGGGCAGGCCATCGTCGACATCCTGCGCGTCGAGGACGGCCTGCTCGTCGAGCACTGGGACGTCAAGCAGCCGCTGGGCGCGTGATCACGCAGGTCCCCGACGCCGTCGCCAGCAGCTTGCCCTCGGCGTCGCGGATCTCCCCCTCGGCGAACGCGATCCGCGAGCCCTCCTTCACGACGCGCCCGGTCGCCCGGATCTCGCCGCGGCCCGCGTGGATGGCGCGCAGGTAGCTCACCTTCAGCTCCACCGACGAGTAGCCGACGCCCGCGGGCAGCGTCGTGTGCACCGCGCAGCCGACGACCGAGTCCAGCATCGTCGCCGCGACGCCGCCGTGGACCATCCCGATCGGGTTGTACAGCGACTCGTCGGGCTCGATGACCGCGACGACCTCGCCGTGGCCGATGTGCGTCCAGCGCATCCCGAAGTGCGCGGCGATCGGCGGCCCCGGGATGCGCCCCTCGGCGATCGCGGTCAGGTACTCGAACCCGGTCATCGTGGCGCCGAGGCGGGCGGTCGGCAGCGGATCCTGCCAGGTGATGGTCTTCGAGCGGGTCTGCGCCCCGGCGGCCACGTCGGTCATCTCGGCTCCTCGATTATGACAACTGTCTTAATCGCAGCGTCGCCCGCGCGCCCGCCCGCGTCAAGCGCGGCGTGACCCAGGCCACGGCGGGCGACCCGCGGGTGGAATCATCCGGGGGGTGGACAACGACGCCGGCCGCAAGCTCATCGACCCGGAACGGGTGAGCGCGGCGATCGACGGGCTGGGCGACCGCGCCGTCATCGCCGAGTGGGCCCAGCGCTTCTCCGTGGTCGCCGACCCGTCCCGGCTGGCCCTGCTGGTCTCGATCCACTACGCCCGCGAAATCAGCGTCACCGACCTCGCCGCCGTCACCGGCATGACCGACACCGCGGTTTCGCAGGCCCTGCGGCTGCTGCGCGCGCACGGGCTGGTCACCACGCAGCGCACCGGACGCGTCGTGCGCTACCGGCTCGCGGACGCCACCGTGCACGAACTCATCCACCGGGTGCGGCCGCACCCGGAACAGCCCGTGCAGGAGGAAGAACGGTAGCGTGCCGACATGACGGGATTGCCCGAGACCATCACCGCCTGCCTGTTCGATCTCGATGGAGTTCTTACCGGTACGGCCGTTCTGCACAGCCAAGCCTGGAAACGGACTTTCGACGAGTTTCTTCGCGCCCGCGACGGTGACGACTTCCAGGAGTTCACCGACCGGGACTACGCGACCTATGTGGACGGCCGCCCGCGCGCCGACGGGGTCCGCGAGTTCCTGCGCTCACGCGGGATCGAACTGCCGGAAGGCACCCCGGACGACCCGCCGGACGCCCCCACCGTCAACGGCGTCGGCAACCGCAAGAACGAGCTCGTCCTGAAGATCATCGACGAGAACGGGGTGAACACCTACCCCGGCTCGGTCCGCTACCTCGAAGCCGTGAAAGCCGCCGGCCTGCGGATCGGCGTCGTGACGTCGTCGGCGAACGGCGCCAAGGTGCTCGACGCCGGTGACCTGACCAAGTACGTCGAGGCCCGCGTCGACGGCCTGACCATCCGCGAGCAGCACCTCAAGGGCAAGCCCGCGCCCGACTCGTTCCTGGCCGGCGCCGCGGCGCTCGGCGTCGAACCCGCCCACGCGGCCGTGTTCGAGGACGCCCAGTCCGGCGTCCAGGCCGGGAAAGCCGGCAACTTCGGGTACGTCGTGGGCGTGAACCGCGCGGACCAGGCCGAAGCGCTGAAGGCGCACGGCGCCGACATCGTCGTCGACGACCTCGCCGACCTGCTGGAGGATTGATGACCGAAGAAGAACCCCGCGGCTACGAATGCGCGGCGTGGGAGCTGCGCTGGCGCGGGATGGACGTCGACGCCCTGCAGCGCACCGAGTCGGCGTTCGCCGTGTCCAACGGCCACATCGGGATGCGCGGCACGCTCGAGGAAGCCGAGCCGCGCGGCCTGCCCGGCACCTACCTCAACGGCTTCTACGAGCAGCACGAACTCCCCTACGCCGAAGCGGGATACGGCTACCCCGAAGAGGGCCAGACCGTCGTCAACGTGACCGACGGCAAGATCATCCGGCTGCTCGTCGAGGACGAGCCGCTCGACATGCGCTACGGCGCCGCCACCAAGCACGACCGGGTGCTCGACTTCCGCAAGGGCACGCTGTGCCGCAGCACGGAGTGGTCGTCGCCGACCGGGCGGCGGGTCCGCGTGCGCACCGAGCGGCTGGTGTCCTTCACCCAGCGCGCGGTCGCCGCGATCCGGTACGAGGTCGAGCCGCTCGACGAGGACCTGCAGCTGGTCGTCCAGTCCGACCTGCTGGCCAACGAGCCGATCGAGTCCGACACCAGCGACCCGCGGGTGGCCGCCGCGCTGAACTCGCCGCTGGTGGGCGAGTTCCACCGCGCGTCCGACTACAACGCCGTGCTGGTGCACCAGACCCGCCGGTCCGGGCTGCGGATGGCCGCGGCGATGGACCACAAGATCGAGGTGGACGACGGGATCCGCGCCCGCATCCACTCCGAGGAGGACCTCGCGCGGCTCACCGTCGCGGTCGACGTGCCGAAGGGCGGGCGGCTGCGCATCACCAAGTTCCTCGCCTACGGCTGGTCCGCGCAGCGTTCGGTCCCCGCGCTGCGGTCCCAGGTCGAGGCCGCGCTGGCGGGCGCGCGCCAGACCGGCTGGAAGGGCCTGGTCACCGAGCAGCGCCAGTTCCTCGACGACTTCTGGGCCACCTCGGACATCGAGATCGAGGGCGACCCCGAGCTGCAGCAAGCCGTTCGCTTCGCGCTGTTCCACCTCCTGCAGGCCGGGGCCCGCGGCGAAAGCCGCGCGATCGCGGGCAAGGGGCTGACCGGCCCGGGCTACGACGGGCACGCCTTCTGGGACACCGAGTCGTTCGTCCTGCCGGTGCTCACCTACACGATGCCGGACGCCGCACGCGACGCCCTGCGCTGGCGACACTCCACAATGGACAAAGCGCGGGAACGCGCACACCAGCTGGGGTTGCGCGGCGCGGCGTTCCCGTGGCGCTCGATCAACGGCGCCGAGTGCTCGGCGTACTGGCCGGCGGGCACGGCGGCGTTCCACGTCAGCGCGGACATCGCCGACGCCGTCCTGCGGTACCTCAACGCGACCGGCGACGAGGAGTTCGAGCGCGACTACGGCACCGAGCTGCTGCTGGAAACCGCGCGGCTGTGGGCGTCGCTCGGGCACCACGACCGGCACGGCGACTTCCGCATCGACGGCGTCACCGGGCCCGACGAGTACTCGGCCGTGGCGGACAACAACGTCTACACGAACCTGATGGCGCGCCGGAACCTGATGGCCGCCGCGGATTCGTGTGAGCGTCACCCGGACGTGGCGGCACACTTCGGCGTCGACACGGTCGAGCTGGACAGCTGGCGCGCGGCCGCCGCGGCGATGTACCTGCCCTACGACGCGGAGCTCGGCGTGCACCCGCAGTCCGAGGGCTTCCTCGACCACGACGAGTGGGACTACGAGCACACCGACCTCGCGCACTACCCGCTGCTGCTGCACTTCCCGTACTTCGACCTGTACCGCAAGCAGGTCGTGAAGCAGGCGGACCTGGTGCTGGCGCTGTACATGTGCGGCGACTCGTTCAGCCCGGAGGAGAAGGCCCGCAACTTCGCCTACTACGAGGCTCGCACGGTGCGGGACTCGTCGCTCTCGGCGGGGACGCAGTCGGTGGTCGCGGCCGAGGTCGGGCACCTCGAGCTGGCCTACGACTACCTCGCCGAAGCCGCGCTGACCGACCTGCACGACGTGCACAACAACGTGCGCAACGGCCTGCACATGGCGTCGCTGGCCGGGGCGTGGCAAGGCGCCGTGGCCGGCTTCGGCGGCCTGCGCGACCACGGCGGGAAGCTGGCGTTCGCGCCGCGGCTGCCGCCGCAGCTGGACCGGATCACGTTCCGGCTGATGTTCCGCGGCACCCGGTTCCAGGTCGAGGTCGACCGCGACCAGGCGACCTACCACGTGCTGGACGGCGACCCGATCGACGTGCTGCACCACGGCGAGCGCGTCACGGTCACCGCCGAGCCGAAACGGTTCACGATCCCGAAGATCGACGCGGGCGACCCGCCGACCCAGCCCCCGGGCCGCGCCCCGATGCGGCGCGACTCGGAAGAGGCCCGTCAGTACGCGGAACCGGCGAACCCGATCACTGCGGAAGGTCGCTGACCGCGTCCCGTCCGGGTGGGGCCGGAACGTCTTCGGTCCCACCCGGGTTCACGTCCGGGTCGGGCGCGGTGGGCACGTCGTGGGTCAGCTGCCCGGGGGTCGGGAGCTTCGGGAGCTCGTCGTCTTCGTCGTCACGGGCGTGGAGGCGCTGCTGCTCGCTCATGGTTCCGGAATACCCGGTTTTCCCGGCCGGGACCAGTGGTCAGGCCGCGGCGGCCTTGCCCCGTGCCTTCTCCCGCGCTTTGTCCTGCAGCGTAAGCAGCAGGCCGTCACGGGTCGACCAGGGGCAGATGGCGACCTTGCCGCCCGCGACCGTCAGCAGCGCTTCCGCCACGATCGCGCCCGCCAGCGCCTGGTGGGCGCGGCTGCGGGAGATGCCCGGCAGCTCCGCGCGCTTCGACGGCGGGAGCGCGGCCAGCCGCGGGATCCAGGCCCGCAGGTCGTCGAGCCGCAGCTCCTTGCACTTGTTCGGGCGGGCGCCCGACAGCCGCGCGAGCTGCTGCAGCACCTTCGAACAGCCGACGACGCGCGGGTCGTCGACGTCCGCGGCGCCCAGCGTGGTGGACACGACGTCGAGCGCGTGCGCGCGCAACGCCTTGACCCGCTTGGCGGACACGCGTTCGCCCGGCAGCCAGTCGCGGGTCATCGACCGCGCGCCCAGCGGCAGCGACCGCGCGAACGTGGCGTGGTCGCCGCGGCCCGCGGCCAGCTCGACCGTGCCGCCGCCGATGTCGAGCACCAGCAGCGGCCCGGCGTCCGCGCCGAACCAGCGGCGGGAGGCCACGTAGGTCAGCTCGGCTTCACGACAGCCGGAGAGGAACCGCAGCTCGACGCCGGTTTCACCGGCGACGTACCGCACGATGTCGGCCGCGTTGGCGGCGTCGCGGATCGAGGACGTCGCGAGCGGGTAGATGTGGCTCACGCCGTGGCGGTAGGCGGCGCCCATGCCCGCGGCGACGGCGGCGGTGACGTCGGCGATGCCGTGGGCCGAGAGCCGGCCACGGGCGTCGAGCTCGCGGTCGAGGCGCAGCCGCGTCTGGTGGTTCAGCACCGGCTCCCGCGGCGAACCGTCGACCGGGACCACCACCAGACGGGCGCTGAACGATCCCACGTCGAGTACGCCCACCGTGGGCTCTTCGATTTTTCGCACGGCTCGGCGCACCTCGCTTCCGGACTAGTGAATATCCCCAGTTGGACAGGTCGAAACACGCAATAATGCCGGAAATCGACGCGGTTTGCCGCATTTACCACCTCCGGAAGTGCCTTGGTGAAGCGAAGGTCACAGTCCGATAACCCAATCGAGTGAACCGTGCCACTGCTGGACACGATTCGGTAACGCCCGCTCTCCGCGTTCCGACTTACCGGCGTGGGGCAGGGGAACGTGGGCGAGCGGCATTCGATGCTCGTACGGCCGGCCGCCGCCGTGCTCGCGGTGGTGGCCGGGCTCGGTTGTGTCCTGCTCGGCGTCACCGCGGTGCTGACCCCGGGCGATCCGGGAGCCCCCGGAGTGGCCGCGGACCGGCCCGTGACCGTCGGCGCCGGGGTCCTGCCGGCCGCGCTGGCGATCCCCGACCTGGGCCTGGCCGTGAACCACCTCGTCGACCTCGGCCACATCGGCGGCCGCCGGGAGCAGCCCGGCACGGCGCTGGGCGTCGGCTGGTTCGCCGACGGCCCGGCCCCGGGCGCACCGGGCGTCGCCGTGCTGTCCGGGCACGCCGAGTTCGGGTACTCCGGCGGCGCGTTCGGCCGCCTCGGCACGCTGAAGCCGGGCGCACCGGTCGTCGTGCGCGACGACGAAGGGCGCGAAGCCCGCTTCACGGTCCGCAGGACCGCGATGTTCCCGGCCAGTGAACCCGACAGCACGCTCGTCGCGCCGGAAGGCCCGGGCCCCGAGCTGCGCCTGATCACCAGCGACGGGACCCACGACCTCGCCGGGATCGACTCCCCGCGGATCGCCGTCTACGCGGTCCCGGTCTGAGGCTCAGCCCAGAAGCTCCCGCAGCTGGGACACCGCCGAGACCCGCGCTTCGCGGCCGGGCAGCATCGGGTTGACGACGAGCGTCGTCGCGCCGGCCTCCTTGAACGCCGCCAGCCGCTCCTTGACGTACCCGGCCGGGCCGACCAGCGAGATCGAGCGCAGCAGCTCGAGGGGCACGGCCGCCGCGGCCTCGTCCTTCTTGCCGTCGAGGTAGAGGTCCTGGATCAGCTTCGCCTCGGCCTCGTAGCCGTAGCGGCGCGCGAGGTCGTTGTAGAAGTTCTTGCCACGCGCGCCCATCCCGCCGACGTAGAGCGCCACGATCGGCCGCAGGTGGTCGAGCAGCGGCTCGACGTCGTCACCGATCGCCAGCGCGGCGCTGACGAACGTGTCCAGCTCGCCCAGCGCCGGGTCGCGCTTGGCCTTGCCGGCGGCCAGGGACTCGCCCCAGACGTCGGCGGCCTTCTCCGGGTGGAAGAAGATCGGCTGCCAGCCTTCGGCGATCTCGGCGGTGAGCGCGACGTTCTTCGGCCCGAGCGAGGCCAGCAGCACCGGAATGCGCTCGCGCACCGGGTGGTTGATCAGCTTGAGCGGCTTGCCGAGGCCGGTGCCCTGCTCCGGCGGCAGGGGGATCGTGTAGTGCTTGCCGTCGTGGACGACGCGTTCGCGGCGCCACACCTGGCGGCAGATCTCGACGATCTCGCGGGTCCTGGCCAGCGGCGCGTCGTACTTCACGCCGTGGAAACCCTCGATGACCTGCGGGCCGGAGGCGCCGAGCCCGAGGATGAACCGCCCGTCGGAGACGAAGTCGAGCCCGGCCGCGGTCATCGCGGTCAGCGTCGGGGTCCGGGTGTAGATCTGGAAGATGCCCGACGCGAGCTGGACGCGCTCGGTCTTCGCCGCCAGGAAGCCGAGCTGGCTGACGGCGTCGAAGGAGTAGGCCTCGGGAACGAACGCGACGTCGAGCCCCGCCTTCTCGAGTTCGACGATGTCGGCGACGCTTTCGGCGAAGCCTCCGGCGTAGTTGATCCCGGTCCCGATCCGCATGGCCACCTCCGTTGCTGAGCAAGCGCTTAGTGGCGGATCCTAACGGGGCCGGGCGGGCCGCGCGCCGGCGATGTGCGCGCCGCCACTCAGCGGCCGCTGAGCGTGCGGACCACCAGCTCCGCCGAAGCCCCGGCCCCGAGCGTCGTGCCGGCGTAGCGGACGTCGGCGGCGAGCGTGCCGGCTGGTGGCTCGGCGCGGACCGTGAGCCACACCGCGACCATCAGCAGCCAGCGGACGACCAGGTAGACGAACAGCAGCACGCCGACGAGCGTGCCGAAGGCCGCCACCGCGGGCGACCGGCCGAGCAGGTGCAGGTACAGCCCGCCGGCCTGCTGGAGCGCGGCGAGCCCGACGGCGGCGGCCCCGGCCGGACGCAGCGTCGAGCGCAGGGGCAGCGGACGGCGCGGCAGGCGGGCCAGGCACCAGGCGATGACCAGCCAGTTCGCCGCGAGGCCGAGCAGCAGGGAGCCCGCGACGAGGACGAAGTGCGCGAACCCGCCGGTCAGCCCGGTCAGGTGCAGGAGCCCGGTGCCGGCCGCGCCGGTGAGTGCCGCCAGCCCGAAGGACACGGCCATCGCGAGCCCGACTCCGGCCAGCACCACGACGTCGGCGGCGATGCCGCGCAGCAGCGGCCGCGGGGTGCGGTCCTGGCCGAGCATCGCGGTGACGGCGTCGCGGACGTTGCTGATCCAGCTCCAGCCCGAATACGTGGCCACGGCGAGCGCGAGCAGCCCGATCCGGCCGCGTTCGCCGACGACGGTGTGCACGACGCCGGTGACCTGCCCGCCGATCTCGGGCGGTAGCGAGCCGTCGATGACCCGGTCGAGCTCGGTCGCGAGCAGCCGGTCGCCGGCCAGCACGAACCCGGCCACCGAGACGGCGACCATGACCAGCGGGACCAGCGCGAGCAGGCTGAAGAAGGTGACCGCGGCCGCGTAGTGGTCACCGTCGCGTTCGCGGTACCGGGCCAGCGTCGCCCCGGCCCGCCGAACCCCCTTGCCCACGACGGCTTTCCCCGCTCCACGTCCCACCGGCCGACCCTCTCATTCGCGCGTGTCCCCCGCAGTCCGACACCGCGGCGGGGAAAACGTCACGGGATCACGGCCGGATCTCGCGCGATTGTTTCTTCGCGGCATCAATCCCGTGGGTGCGGATTCCCGAATTCGGGGACCACCGTGCCCCGGACGTCGCCGAAACCGATGCGGGTGCCGTCCGGGCCGGGAGCGGTCGCGGTGATGACGACCTCGTCGCCGTCTTCGAGGAACGTCCGCTGCCCGCCGGGGAGGTCGAGGGGCTCGCGGCCGCCCCAGGACAGTTCCAGGAACGAGCCGCGCTGGTCGCGGTCCGGGCCGGTCACCGTGCCCGAGGCGAACAGGTCACCGGTGCGCAGGCTCGCGCCGTTGACCGTCAGGTGGGCCAGCTGCTGCGGCGCCGTCCAGTACTGCGTCGCGAACGGCGGGCTCGACACGAGGTGGCCGTTGAGCCGGATCTCGATCGCCAGGTCCAGTCCCCATTTTTCGCTGGTGCGCAGGTACTCGAACGGCTCCGGGTCCTGTGGCGGGCCGTCGACCCGGGCGTGCTCCAGTGCCGCGAGGGGGACGATCCACGGCGACACCGACGTCGCGAACGACTTGCCGAGGAACGGGCCCAGCGGCTGCGACTCCCAGGCCTGGATGTCGCGGGCCGACCAGTCGTTGACCAGGCAGACGCCGAAGACGTGGTCCGCGAAGTCCTCAGTGGACACTCGCGTGCCGGGCGTGGACGGGACGCCGACGACGAACCCGACCTCCGCCTCGATGTCCAGCCGTTGCGAGGGGCCGAACGAAGGATCGTCGGCGTTGCGCGGCTTGCGCTGCCCGTGCGGGCGGACGACCGGCGTGCCCGACGCCACCACCGTGCCGGCCCGGCCGTGGTAGCCGATCGGCAGGTGCTTCCAGTTCGGCGGCAGCTCGGCCGCGTCCGGCCGGAAGATCCGGCCGGCGTTGAGCGCGTGCTGCTCGCTGGAGTAGAAGTCGACGTAGTCGGCGACCTCGAACGCCAGGTGCGTGGCCACCTCCGTCAGCGGTACGAGGTGCGGGCGCAGCGAGTCGGCGTACCGGGGCTCGGTCAGCCAGGTCCGGATCGTCTCACGGACCTCCCGCCAGGTGTCCGGCCCGGCGGCCAGCAGCGGGTTGAGCACGCCGGAGGTGAGCAGCGGCGCGAAGGCCGACGCGGTCTCGGCGGCCGCGGCGGTCAGATCGAGGACGTGCTCGCCGACGGGAACGCCGACCCGCCGCTCGGGCGCGCCGCCGACCGAGAACACGCCGTAGGGCAGGTTGTCCAGGCCGAACGGCGTGTCGTCGGGGAGGTCGAGCCAGGTCACGTCTGCTCCTCGTTGTAGTGGTACCGAGTCGGCGCGGAGGTCGTATCCGGTTACGACCGCTCGCCGGCTCGGTCGTGCGGGCTCGGCGGTGTGCCGCCGAGCCCGGTCACGTCTGCTCCTCGTCGTCCGCGCCAAGCCGGACCAGCTCACGCGTGATCAGCGAGCCGACACGCGTGTTTGGGCAGTCGACACGCGTGATTGCGGGGTCGACACGGCCGGTCTTCACTCGGTGCCCTCCGCCGAGCGCGTCGCCACCCAGGTGGCCACCACGTCCGCCAGGACCGGGAGCGGGAGGGTTCCGCTGCCCAGCACCGTGTCGTGGAACTCGCGGATGTCGAACCGCTCGCCCAGCGCCCGCTCGGCGTCGGCGCGCAGGCGCTCGATCTCCAGGCGGCCCACCATGTAGCCGAGTGCCTGGCCCGGGTGGCCCGCGTAGCGGTCGATCTCCGCCTCGATCTCGATCTGCGCCATCGGCGTGTTCTCGACCAGGAAGTCCACCGCCCGTTGCCGGCTCCAGCCCAGCGCGTGCAGACCGGTGTCGACGACCAGCCGGGCCGCCCGCATCGAGTCCTGGGTCAGCAGGCCGAGGCGGGACACGTCATCGGAGTACAGCCCCATCTCGTCGGCGAGCCGTTCCGCGTACAGCCCCCAGCCTTCGGCGTACGCGTTGAAGATGGCGATCCGCCGCAGCAGCGGGACTCCGGTGAGCTGCTGCGCGAGCGTCAGCTGGAAGTGGTGCCCGGGCACGGCTTCGTGGAACGCGACCGACTCGCCCAGCGTCCGCTGCCGCTGGTCCGCCTCGTGCGTGTTGGCGTAGTACGTGCCCGGCCGCGAACCGTCGAGCGACGCGTCGATGTAGTAGGCGATCGAGCCGCTTTCGGCCTCGGCGGCGGGCACCGGGGCGACCTGGCACTGCTGCTCCGGAACGCGCGAGAACCACTGCGGCGCCACGGCTTCCGCCCGCGCGATCGTCCGCCGGGCGGCGTCCAGGAGCTCGTCGCCGTCGCGCCAGCGCAGCGCCGGGTCCGTGCGGATCCGCTCGAAGATCCGCGCGAGATCCGTCGTGCCGAACACCTTCTCGCCCAGTTCGCGGTACTCCCCCGCCAGCCGCTCGATGATCGCCAGCCCGGTGTCGTGCAGATCCTGGGCCGTGCGCTCGGTCGTCGTCTCCGCGCGGATCAGCGCCGCGTAGCGCGCCGGCCCGCCCGGCAGGTCGCCGATGCCCGGCGACGTCTCCGGCCGCCCGGCCGGGACCACTTCGCCGGCCAGGAAGTCGCGGTAGCGCGCGTACGCCGGCCGCACGACTTCGGCCAGCAGCCGGTCGCGCTCGGCCTCGAGCCCGTGGACCGGCACCTTCAGCGGGTCGGCTTCCGGGGTGGCGAGGTAGCGCTCGACGTACCCGACGCCGATGCGCGCCAGGAACTCCGGCGGCGTGAGGCCTTCGGCGAGCGCCGCCCGCTGACGCTCGATCAGCTGGTCCACATACGTGCCGACCGCGGCCAGCCGGCTCAGGTAGCCGCGGGCCTTGGCCTCGTCGTCGAGCACCGTCTGCGGCAGCATCATCAGCAGTTCCAGCGCCGGCGCGGCGAGCCCGTCGCTCACCGCGATGTCGGCGCGGCCCGAGTCGAGCACGTCGATCAGCGTGCGCGCCTGCCAGATCACGACGTCGCGGGTGACGCGCTCGTCCGGCGACAGGGCCGCCGCGTCGAGTGCTTCGGCCCGCGAGATGATCCCGGCGAACGCGGTGCGCTGCCGGGCGCCCGCCTCGGCGGACTGGTCGGCGAGCCGGTCGTGCGTGCCGGGGAGGCCGTAGAGCGACGGCAGCAGCGGCTGCGCCTCGAACATCAGCTCCAGGCACTCGTCCGCGAGCGAATCCGGGGTGTCGGTCCGGCTCGCGACCCAGTCCGTGACGACCTTGGCCAGCGCCGACAGCGGCAGCATGCCGTGGCCCAGCACGACTTCGTGGAAGTCCCGGATGTCGAAGCGCTCGCCGAGCGCCGCCTCGGCCTCGGCGCGCAGCCGCTGGATCTCCAGCCGCCCCACCATGTACCCGAGGGCCTGGGCCGGCCAGCCGGCGTAGCGGTCGATCTCCGCCTCGATCTCCATCCGCGCCATCGGCGTGTTGTCGACGAGGAAGTCGATCGCGCGCTGCCGGCTCCAGCCGAGGGCGTGCATCCCGGTGTCGACGACGAGCCGGCCCGCCCGCATCGAGTCCTGCGTCAGCATGCCCAGCCGCGCGACGTCGTCGGAGTACAGGCCCATCTCGTCGGCCAGCCGCTCGGCGTAGAGCCCCCAGCCTTCGGCGTAGGCGTTGAACATGCCGATCCGCCGCAGCAGCGGCAGGTCGCTCAGCTCCTGGGCCAGGCTGAGCTGGAAGTGGTGGCCCGGCACGGCTTCGTGGAACGCGATCGCCTCGCTGGTGAACCGCGGGCGCTTGTCGGCTTCGTGCGTGTTGGCGTAGTAGGTGCCCGGCCGCGAACCGTCCAGCGACGGCTGCAGGTAGTACGCGATCGTGCCGCTCGCCGCGTCGGCCTCGGGCACCGGCGCGACCTCGCACTTCTCCGCCGGGATGCGTGAGAACCACTGCGGCGCCACGGCTTCGGCGCGGGCGATGGCGTCCCGGGCCGCGGACAGCAGCTCCTCGCCGTCACGCCAGCGCAGCGCCGGATCGGTGCGCAGGCGCTCGAAGATCTGCGCGAGATCCGTCGTGCCGAACACTTTCTCGCCCAGTTCGCGGTACTCCGCCGAGAGCTTTTCGATGATCGCCAGCCCGGTGTCGTGCAGGTCCTGGGCCGTGCGCTCGGTCGTCGTCTCCGCGCGGATCAGCGCGGCGTACCGCTGCTCGCCGCCCGGCACGTGGCCGATGCCGGGCGCGGTGTCGGGCCGGCCGACCGGCTCGACTTCGGTGCGCAGGAAGTCGCGGTAGCGGGCGTACGCCGGGTGGACGACCTCGGCGAGCAGCCGGTCGCGGTCGGCTTCGAAACCCTCGACGGCGGCCGTCGTGCTCACCTTCAGCGGGTCGCTGTCCGGCGCGGCGAGATAGCGGTCGATGTACTCGATACCCACGCGCGCGAGGTAGGCGGCCGGCACGAGACCGTCGGCCAGGCTCTCCCGCTGCCGCTCGGTCAGCTCTTCGAGGAACGTGCCGATCGCGCCGAGCCGGGCCAGGTAGCCGCGGGCCTTCTTCTCGTCGTCGAGCTTGTAGTACGGCAGGTACAGCAGCAGGCCCAGCGCGGGCGCGGTCAGCCCGTCGCTGACCGCGATGTCGGCGCTGCGGGCGCCGAGCCGGTCGGCCTCGACCTCGGCGGAGGCGATGACGACCTCGCGCGTCACGGCCTCTTCCGCGTTCAGGGCGTCGGCGGGCAGCGCCCGGGCACGCGCGGCCAGGTCCCGGTAGGCGGCGCGGAACCGTTCCTGCGCTTCCCGGGTCTGCTCGCCGAGCCGGTCGTGGTCGCCGGGCAGGCCGAAGACCGACGGGTACAGCGGCTCGTGCTCGAAGGTCAGCTCGACGAGCTCGCCGGCCAGGCCGTTGGCCGTGTCGCCGTGCCCGGCCACCCAGTCGTCGACGGCGGAGGCGAGCGCCGAGAGCGGCAGCGCACCCCCGGCGAGCACGAGGTCGTGGAACGCGCGGATGTCGAACCGGGACCCGAGCCGTTCCTCGGCGCCGGTGCGGATCCGCTGGATCTCCAGCCGCCCCACCATGTACGCCAGCGCCTGGCCCGGCCACGCGATGTAGCGGTCGATCTCGGTCTCGACCTCGACGCGCGCCTCCGGCGTGTGCTCGAGCAGGTAGTCCACGGCCTGCTGCCGGCTCCAGCCCAGCGCGTGCAGGCCGGTGTCGACGACCAGCCGGGCCGCCCGCATCGAGTCGCCGGTCAGCATGCCCAGCCGCGCGACGTCGTCGGAGTACAGCCCCATCTCGTCGGCGAGGCGCTCGCTGTAGAGCCCCCAGCCCTCGGTGTAGGCGGTGAAGTTGCCGATGCGGCGCAGCAGCGGCAGCCCGGTGAGCTCCAGCGCGGTGCTGAGCTGGAAGTGGTGCCCGGGCACGGCTTCGTGGAACGCCGTCGACTCCGCCGTGTGCCGGAACCGCTCGCCGGCGTCGTGGGTGTTCGCGAAGTAGATGCCCGGCCGGGAGCCGTCGACGGCCGGGCGCAGGTAGTACGCCGCGGGCGCGCCGGGCGCGGTCTCCTCCGGCACCGGCTCGACCGCGCACTCCTGCGCCGGGACGCTGCCGAACCACTTCGGGGCCTCGGCGGTGGCCCGCGCCACGGCCGTGCGGGCGGTGTCCAGCAGCTCGTCACCGCTGGTCCAGCGCAACGCGGGATCGGTGCGCAGGCGCTCGAAGATCGCCGCCAGGTCGTCGGTGCCGAACACCTTCTGCCCCAGCTCGCGGTACTCGGCGGCGAGCGAGTCGATGACGTCGAGCCCGATCCGGTGCAGCTCCTCCGGGGTGCGGTCGGTGGTCGTGTGCACCTTCGCGAGCCGCGCGTACGCCGCATCCCCGCCGGGCAGCCACTTCAGGCCGGG
This sequence comes from Amycolatopsis sp. NPDC005961, assembly GCF_040629235.1. NCBI lineage: Bacteria > Bacillati > Actinomycetota > Actinomycetes > Pseudonocardiales > Pseudonocardiaceae > Amycolatopsis > Amycolatopsis sp. NPDC005961. Next base: position 162,867 of record NZ_JBEXVF010000001.1, read on the forward strand.
CCGGTCGGCGGGCCGCCCGTGCGGCCGCACCTCGGTGGCGAGGAATTCGCGGTACTCGGCGAAGGCCGGACGGACGACCTCGGCCAGCAGCTCGTCGCGCCGGCGCCCGAACTCCTCGTCCGGCGCCGGCTGGCGGCGCAGCGGGTCCGCGGCCGGGTCGGCGAGGTAGCGGTCGAGGTGCGCGATCGCGGCATCGACCAGGTGCGCCACCGGGACGAGCCCGGCGGCGATGCCCTCGGCGTGGCGCCGCGCGGCCTGGCGCAGGTACTCCGGGACCGCGGCCAGGCGGCCGAGCTGGGCCTCCGCGGCCTCGCCCGCCGTCACCGCCGTCATCGGCAGCGCCATGAGCAGCGACGCCGCGGGCGCGATCAGCAGGTCGGTGACCGTGAACTCGGCCATCCGGGTGTCGATCGACGCGACGCGGTCTTCGGCCGTGGCGATCAGGACCGCGCGGGTGACGCGGTCCTCCGCCGACAACCCCTCGGCGTCCAGCGCGCGGGCCCGCTCGGCGAACCCGGCGAGCCGCGCCCGGTGCGCCCGTTCGGCGTCGGCGGACAGATCCGGCAACCCCGGCTCGGCCGGGCGGATGCCCAGCAGCGCGGGCGTCAGCGGATCGGCGGCGAACAACGCTTCGACGAACTCGTCGGCGAGTTCGGTGACCGCGGTCATGGCAGGACCCCCAGCGTCGGTGTTGTGCTCCACGGCCGACCCTAACGGAGATCACCGACAGGAACGGTGTGCTGTTCGCCGGGGGCGGACCACCTCGGCGTGGTCACGGCGGCGAGGCGGTAGCGTTCAGCGGGTGGCCGTGACCGATCCCGTGGATACCCGCCTGCTCGCCGCGCTCGCCGAACTCGGCAAGGCGGCGGTGCACGAGCTGGCGGCCAAGGTCGGCATGGATCCGCGCGAGGTCGCCTACCGGCTGGTGGCGCTGTCCGGCAGCGGGCTGCCGCTGCTCGTCGGCGTCGAGAGCGACCCCCAGGGACTCCGGGCGGCGATCGCGGGCTCGCCGCCGTCGTGGGCGAACCGGCCGCCCCAGCAGTTCCCACCGCCGCAGCAGTTCCCGCCGCCGACGTCCCAGCCGGTGCCGCAGCAACCCGCGCCGCCGATGCCGCCGCCGGGCCCGCACGGTGTCCCGTCCGGGCCGTACAACGTGCAGGGCGTGCCTTCGGGGCCGTACAACGTGCAAGGCGCGCCGTCCGGGCCGTACAACGTCCAGGGGACGCCGTCCGGGCGGTACCCGGGCCCGCCGCCCGGGCCTCCCCAGCAGCGCCCGCCCCAGCAGTTCGTCCCGCCGCCGGACCCGGTCGTGAGCACGTGGGGCCTGCCGCAGACGGCGTCGTGGGCCCGCGGCGACGAGCCCGCCCGCCCCGCGGCCCCGGCCGGTGGCAAGCGGGGCCGGATCCGCGAGGTCCTGGAGACCCAGGGCCTGGAGGGCGAGCAGCTGTCGGTGCAGCTGCTGGAGGTCCAGGACCCGGCGGACTCCCTGTTCAGCGCGGCCGGCTACCGCCTGGAAGAGGGCGAGCGCTCGGTGGTCGTGCACACCGAGATCACCAACCGCGGGGCGATCCCGTTCGCGTCGCTGCCGGACAACTACCTCGAGCTGCTCGCCGCCGACGGCACCGCGATCGGCAAGGCCCCGGTGTCGCTGACGTCGCGGCCGCCGCACAAGATCGGCGTCCAGCCCGGCGAAACCCTGGGCGGCCACACGGTCTACGTCCTCCCGGACGCGACGCGGGTGGTGTCGGTCCGCTGGAGCCCGCGGCCGGAACCGGACGAGCGCACGCTGACCTGGTCGATCGAAGACTGAGGCTTGTTCTGGTCAGCCCGCCGCGACCCGCGCGGAAACCGCCGGCCACCGGAGGAGCCATGCGGCGGGCGACGGCTGAACAAGCCTCACTAGTAGCTCTCGTCCCGCAGAGTTTCCAGAGCCTTCGCCAGGTCGTCCGGGTACTCCGACTCGAACTCGACCCAGCGGCCGTCGGCCGGGTGCGCGAACGCCAGGGTCTTCGCGTGCAGCCACTGCCGGCTCAGGCCGAGGTGGCGGGCCAGTACCGGGTCCGCGCCGTACGTCAGGTCACCGACGCACGGGTGCTTCAGCGCCGAGAAGTGGACGCGGATCTGGTGCGTCCGCCCGGTTTCGAGCTTGATGTGCGCCAGCGACGCCGCGCGGAAGGCCTCGACGACCTCGTAGTGCGTCACGCTCGGGCGGCCGCCCTGGACGACCGCGAACTTGTAGTCGTGGCGCGGGTGGCGGTCGATCGGGGCGTCGATCGTGCCGCGCATCGGGTCGGGGTGGCCCTGGACGATCGCGTGGTAGCCCTTGTCGACGGTGCGTTCCTTGAACGCGCGCTTGAGCACCGTGTACGCGTGCTCGCTCTTGGCCACCACCATCACGCCGGTCGTGCCCGCGTCGAGGCGGTGCACCACGCCCTGGCGCTCGGCCGCGCCCGACGTCGCGATCCGCAGGCCGGCCGCGGCGAGGCCGCCGACCACCGTCGGGCCGGTCCAGCCGGGGCTCGGGTGCACCGCGACGCCGACCGGCTTGGAGATCACGACGATGTCGTCGTCGTCGTGGAGGATCTGCATGCCGTCGACCGGCGCGGCGATGATCTCGACGGGGTTCGCCGGCTCCGGCAGCGTGATCTCCAGGAGACCGCCCCCGGACAGCCGGTCGGACTTGCCGGCGGGCCGGCCGTCGAGCAGCACGTCGCCGGATTCGGCCAGTTCCGCGACGACCGTGCGGGAGAGCCCGAGCAGCTTGGCGAGGCCGGCGTCGACCCGCATCCCGTCGAGCCCGTCGGGCACCGGGAGCATCCGCGCGCTCACGCCTGCTCCTCGGTCTTCTTCTTGTCCTTGGTCGACGTGCCGTCATAGTCCTTGCCCAGCAGGGACAGCAGCACGATCAGCGCGCCGCCGACGCAGATCGCCGAGTCGGCGATGTTGAAGATCGCGAAGCCCTTGCCGTTCGGGGCGAACGCCGAGATGAAGTCGACGACGTGGCCCCGCAGCCCGCCCGGCGCGCGGAAGACGCGGTCGGTCAGGTTGCCGAGAGCGCCGGCGAGCACGAGGCCGAGCCCGATGGCCCAGCCGATCGAGCGCAGCCGCCGGGACAGCCAGATGATCGCGACGACGACGGCCAGCGCGACGAGCGCGAGCACCCACGTCATGCCGGTGGCCATCGAGAACGCGGCACCCGGGTTGCGGATCACCTGCAGGTAGACGAGACCGCCGAGGATCCGGACCGGCTCCTTGCCCTCGAGGTTGGCGGCGACCAGGTTCTTCGTCACCAGGTCGATCGCCCAGAACACGACCGCGACGGCGAACACCCAGCCCACGCGGCGCTTCGGCAGCGGCTTCGCCGGCGCTTCCGGTGTCTCCCGCACGGTCTCGGGCACCGCCTCTTCGGGCGCGGCGGTGTCGGGTTCGGAGTGGCTGGGGTCGGTGCTCACCGCTCCATTGTCCACGGCTGGTCAGGGCGCGTCGGCGGCAGTGTCACGGGGCCGCCGCAGGAGCACCGCGAACGCGGCGGCGAACAGCACGCCCGCCGCGCCCAGCGCACCGCTGACCGGCGGCTGGAAGAGCACGGTGACCAGTGCGAACACCACGGCCACGGCCAGCACGAACCGGCTGCGCTCGTACGCCGCCAGCACCAGCAGCCCCAGCGCCGCCACGAGCGGGCCCCGGACGTCGCCGGACAGCCGCAGCTCCAGCGCGCCGACCAGGTCGAGCAGCGGGAGGGCGACCAGTGCGCCCAGCGTCCCGAGCACGAAGCGGACCGGCCGCGGCGGTGTGCCGGCGCGGCGCAAGCCCAGCCAGTACCACCCGGCCACGGCGAGCACGACGGCGGCGAGACCGGCGAGCCAGCCGAGCGTCGCCGACGGCACGACGTCGGTGGAAGTGGCGATGGCGACGGCCGAGAGCCGGTTCTCGGGCAGGCCCGCGCCGCCGAGCCCGCCGGTGCCGAGGGACACCCCCCGGCTCAGCTCGTAGCCGCGCATAGTGGCGAACTCGCCGGCCACCGGGGTGGCCGGGACCAGCGCCACCACCGCCATCACGAGCAGGGCGAACCCCAGCGCGGCCAATGGGAACCAGAGTCGTCGTCCATCCCCCATCGGGGCAGGTTAGCGCTCAGCAGAACGGCGGCAGCTCGCGCGGGTCGCCGACCGGGGCCCAGCGGCCGTCGACCTTCGCGTACTCCCAGCGAGCCCCGCGCGCCACGATCTGGCGCAGCGCCAGCACCACCCGGTCGACGTGCTCTTCGGTGCTGCCCAGGCCGAGGCTGACGCGGATCGCCTGCTGCCCGCTGCCGCCGGCGACGCCGATGAGGCGCTTGGCCGCGATGTGGGCGCAGAACGCGCCGTCGCGCACGCCGATGCCGTATTCGGCGGACAGCACCGCCGCCACCCAGCCCGGGTCGAAGCCGTCGACGACGAAGCTGAGCGTGCCGACGCGGTCGACCGGCGCGTCGAACAGCCGCAGCTCGGCGCAGCCCGGGATGCCCTCGAGTCCCTTGCGCAGCCGGGTGAGCAGGGCCTGCTCGTGCGCCACGACGGCGTCCCAGTTCTCGCTCAGCGTCTCGCACGCGACGCCGAGCGCGTACACGCCGACGGTGTTGGGCGAGCCGGCTTCGTGCCGCTCGGGGCCGGTGTTCCAGACCACCGCGTCCTCGGTGACGAGCTTGGTCGCGCCGCCGCCGGCGAGGTACGGCCGGGCGGCGCGCAGCCAGTCGGCGCGGCCGATCAGCGCACCCGCGCCGAAGGGCGCGTACAGCTTGTGGCCGGACAGGGCGACGTAGTCGACGTCCAGCTCCTTGATCGAGATCCGGCGGTGCGGGACCAGTTGCGCGGCGTCGAGCGCGATGCGGGCGCCGTGCTTCCGGGCCACCGCGGCGATCTCCGCCACCGGCAGGAGCTCACCGGTCACATTGGACGCTCCGGTGACGACGACCAACCGGGGCCCCTGTGGGGAATCCGCGAGGGCTTCGTCCACAGCGGACACCGCGGCGAGGCGCGTGCGCGGGGTCGGGATCCGCCGGACGTTCGGGCCCTGCCACGGCAGCAGCGCGGCGTGGTGCTCGGTGTCGAAGACGACGACCGTGGTGTGCCGCGGCAGGCTGCGGGCGAGCAGGTTGAAGGAGTCGGTGGTGTTGCGGGTGAAGACGACGGTGTCGGTGCGACGGGCGTCGACGAAGCGGCGCAGGACGTCGCGGGTGCGCTCGTAGAGGCGCGTCGAGACCTGCGACGCGAAGCCGGCACCGCGGTGGACGCTGGCGTACCAGGGCAGGAACTCGTCGACCTTCGTGCGGACGGCGTCGAGGCAGGGGGCGCTCGCGGCGTGGTCGAGGTTGGCGTAGCCGATGGTTTCGCCGGTGACCAGCGGGACCCGCAGCGCGGCCCCGGCGACGGCCGGGATGTCGTGCGTGGCAAGGCTTTCGGCGAAGACGACCCGGGCAGTGGCGGTGCTGGTGGTGCTGGTGCGATCGATGGCGAGAGTCATCGGTGCCTCCTCGGCGGTCCGGGGGACCCCGGCGAGGGGCCCGCGCTTGCCCGTCGCACGGCGCGACCGGCCCGGTCTTCACCCGGGGCACCCCACCGCGGTAGGAGGGTTGCCGGCCAGCAAGCCGGGGCTGAACGCTGGCACTCATGACCTGAGCCAGAAGGTAACCGAGAACGCCGCCGCCGGCCAACCCCCGCCTCACATTCTGAGACGCCGCTCACACACCGTGAGGACCTCAGAGCTTCGCGCGGAAACGTCCCGGGAGCTGCGTCACGGCGTTGTCGGCGAGGTGGGTCGCCGTGCCGGTGTACTGCTCGGCGCCCGCGGTGAAGCGCCAGCCGCCGATCGACTTCCCGTCGACCGGTTCGCCGCTGGCCGCCGCGACGACCGTCGAGACCTCGGCGAACGACTTGCCGTCCCAGTTCGCCGCCGCCGGGGCATCGGGGAGGGTCCAGAGCGTGAAGTGCACGTGGGCGCCGGTGCTGCTGCCGCCGCACGGGAGCGCGTTGCCGGTCGAGCCGAGCTCGGCTCCGGCCTCGACGTGCTCACCGTCGGTGACCTCGATGCCCTCCATGTGGTAGTACCCGGTTCGCCAGCCGCCGTCGTGGTCGATGGTCACCCAGTCGCCGCCCGCGCAGTGCTGCAGGTGGACGGTGCCGGCCAGCGGCGCGCGCACGGTGCGGTCGGCCGGGCTGAAGTCGATGGCGTTCTTGACGCCGGTGCTGCCGTCGTCGGAGTGGATGCCGGCCGAGTAGACCTGCTGACCGGCTTTGAACGGCAGGGCGAGCGCCGGGAACGGTGCCACTTCGGCGGTCGCGGTGGCGGGGACGGCCAGCCCGAGTCCGGCCGTGGCAGCGACGAGCAGAACCGCGAGACGAAGCTTTGTCACCGTGCGTACTCCTTTGACTTGATGTTCACCCATTCGAACTAGCCGATTCGGGCGCACTGTAATCCAAAAGAGGGAACGTTGGGAAGATCGAGTGAGATTTTCGTGAACCGGGGCGAGTACCACCCCGGCCGGCTCAGCGGCCGGACTCGCCCTTCCAGCGGGCCAGGCGGCCGGCCCGGTCCACCGCGCGGAGCCGGCGCTCGACGGAGTCGCGGACCTCGCTGGTCGTGACCACCAGCAGCTGGTCCAGCTCCTGCAGCCGGCTGGTCTTCTGCGGGGTGAAACCGGCGCCTTCGCGCACGAGCAGGCTGACCGTCGCGCCGACCGGCAGCCGCAGCTCCGACAGGTACACGCCGTGCAGCTTCGACCCGGGCTGGATGCGGACCTGCAACAGCTCGGCACCCAGCTCGTCCAGCGGCGCGGAGTCGACTTCGATCTCGTGCGGCTCGGACTTCTTCGCCAGCCCGAGCCAGCGCCCGAGCGGCCCGAGCGTCGCCCCCTGGACCAGCGTCAGCACGATGACCAGCACGAACACCGCGTTGACCAGCCGTTGCGCGCCGGGCACCCCCTGCGACAGCGGGATCATGGCGAGCACGATCGGCACCGCGCCGCGCAGCCCGGCCCACGACAGGAACGCCTGCTCCCGCCACGGCAGGCGGAACGGCAGCATCGCCAGCACGACCGAGATCGGCCGGGCCAGCAGCAGCACGACGGCCCCGGCGACCAGGCCCGGTACCACCGCCTCGAGCACCCGGCCCGGCGAGGCGAACAGGCCGAGCAGCACGAACAGCCCGATCTGCGCCAGCCAGCCGAGGCCCTCGGCGAACGACAGCGTGTCCGAGCGGTGCGGCAGCCGCGAGTTGCCGAGCACCAGCGCGGCGACGTAGGTGGCGAGCAGCCCGGACGCGTGCAGCAGCTGCCCGGACGAGTAGGCGACGACGCACACCGCGACCGTGGCGAGCGGGTAGAGCCCGGTCGCCGGCAGCGCGGCGCGGCGCAGCGCGATCCCGCCGAGCCAGCCGAAGGCGAGCCCGATCGCCAGGCCCGCCCCGAGCTCGTAGACGACCAGCAGCGGCAGCGTCCAGTCCACAGTGGCGCCTTCGGCCAGCACCACGACGGCGATGTACGCCGGCGCGTCGTTGATGCCCGACTCGAGCTCCAGCGCCCCGGTGAGCCGTTTGCCGATCCCGGCCGAGCGCAGCACCGAGAACACCGCGGCCGCGTCGGTCGAGGCGAGCACCGCGCCCCACAGCAGCGCGAACCGCCAGTCGAGGCCCAGCAGCCAGTGCAGGGCGGCGCCGGTCACCGCGACGCTCACCACAACGGCCACAGTGGACAGTGCGATACCGATGCCCAGCGCGGGTTTCACCGCCGACCAGCGCGTCGTCAGGCCGCCTTCGGCGAGGATCATGACGAGCGCGGCGAGGCCGAGCGACTGGGTCAGCTCGGGGTTGTCGAACCGGATGCCGAAGCCGGCTTCGCCCAGCAGCACACCGATCGCGAGGTAGAGCAGCAGCGAAGGCAGGCCCAGCCGGATCGACACGCGCACGGCGAGCACGGAGGCGAGCAGCACGACACCTCCGACGCCGAGCAGCAGGGGGAGCTGGTCCATGCCGCCTCCCTCCGAGTGCCGTGGGCCCTCAGAATAGTGAAGCGGTCGAGTTAACTCCTTCGTGTACCGCTGGGGCGCGCCGAGGGCGTGGTGTGTTAAGGCCCACCGAGCGCGGCGAGGTCGACACCGAGCGCCGCGAACGGCTTCTCCGCCGCCGGAAACACCTTCACCGCGCGATGCCCGTCGCGGCCGACCCAGCCGGCGGCGACCGCGCGCTCGAGCAACGCCGCGGGCACGGCCCCGGCGAGGTGGTCGCGCCGCTCCGTCCAATCCAGACAGTCGCGCAGCGGCGACCGCCGTCCGGCCTCGACCGGGACGCCGAGCTCGGCCAGCACCTCGCGGCCGCGGCCGGTCAGCGCCAGCCCGCCGTCGGCGTCGACCAGGCCGGTGGCCAGCATGCCGTCGCGGACGGCGACGCCGAGCACGCCGGCGAGGTGGTCGTAGCAGGTCCGCGCGAACCCGAGCCGCTTCACCCGCAATGAGGACTTCAGCCCGGTCACCGGCTGGTGCCCGCCAGTTCGTCGGGGGCTCCGGGTGGCGGAGCCCCCGGCCCGGGGCAGCGCCCCGGATGTCACAGCGTGCTGGGCCAGGTGCTCGATCAGCTCGGCGACGCGCGGGTCGACGATCCGGACGTAGCTGGCCCGGCCCTGCTTGACCCGGGCGACGAACCCGGCGTCGACCAGGCGGGTGACGTGCTCACTGGCCGTGGAGAGCGCGATCCCGGCCGCCTTGGCCAGCTCGCCGACGGTCCACGCCCGCCCGTCGAGCAGGGAGAGGCACATGGTGGCGCGGCTCGGGTCGGCGAGCACCGCGGCGACCTCGGCGAGAGCGATCGTCTCCATCCGCCCACGGTACGGCGGCGGGACTTCGCCCGCGGCCGAACCTTCGCCCGGACAACACCCGCACCCAGCCAGCCGACACGCGTACCCAGCCGGACGACACACGTACCTAGCCGGACGACACGACCGAGGCCCGGCGTGTCGTCCATCGGGGTACGCGTGTCGTCCGGGCAGGTACGCGTGTCGTCCATCGGGGTACGCGCGTCGGCCGGGCGGGGGCGGGTGTCGGCCGGGCGGGTGCGCGTGTCGGCCGGGCGGGGGCGGGTCAGAGGGCTTTCAGGAACTTGGCGGCCAGGGTGACGGCCGGGCCCGAGTCGTTCGAGTCCTCCAGGAGCACCGCGAACGCCACGGTCCCGCGGTACCCGACGAACCAGCCGGTGGCTTGAGAGCCGTCGCCGAACTGGGCCGTGCCCGTCTTGCCGAACACCTCGCCCGCGCCCGCGGCACCGCGGGCCGTTCCGCTCGTCACCACCGCGCGCATCATCGTCCGGACCTGGCCGAGCACCGCCGCGGGCGGCGGCGAGTAGCCCTTGACGACCGTCGTCTTCAGGTCGTGCCACAGCCGCGGCGTGATCGCCTTGCCGGACGCCACCGTGGCCGCCATCAGCGCGCCGCCGAGGCAGCTCGCCTGGATCCGGCCCTGGCCGAACCCGTCCTCGACCTGCTCGTCCTTGCTCGCCGCCGGCTCGACCTTGCCCAGCTCGGTGTCGATCCCCGGGATCTCGTAGTCGGCGTTGAGGCCCAGCTCGTTCGCGGCTTTCACCAGCCCGTCGGCCGGCAGGTCCAGCGCGAGCTGCCCGAACGTCGTGTTGCACGACCGCGCGAACGCCGTCTGCAGGTTCGTCGCGCCCAGCTCGAAGCCCTCGTTCTTGACCGTGCGCGTGCCGACCGTCGCGACACCGGGGCAGTCGACGGGTGAGGCCGCTTTGAGCCCGCTCTGCTGGATCGCGGCGACCGACGTCGCGATCTTGAACGACGATCCCGGCTCGTACAGGCCGCTGAGGGCCTTGGGCGACTGCCCGGCGGCGGAGTTCTGCGCGACGGCCAGGATGTCGCCCGACGCCGTGTCGAGCGCGACCATCATCGCCGAGCCCGCGGTGTAGCCGTCGACCGCGGCCTGCGCGGAGTTCTGCGCGGCCAGGCTCAGGCTCGAGGTCAGCGGCTTCGCGTCGCCGTCGGCCTTGCCGAACAGCGTCTCCACGTTCTTGCCTGCGGTGTCGACGCGCTCGACGGCGAAACCGCCCCCGGCCGCCGCCGTGACCTGCCCGCCCAGCGCCGAGTGCAGCAGCGGAGCGGGGTTGCCCGGCACCGTCCGCAGGCCCTGGGCCCCGCTGACGAGCAGCGGCTTGCCGTCGCGGTCGGCCACCGCCGTCGTGTCCTGCACCGCCGTGCTGACCACCAGCCGCTGCCCCGCCTCCAGCTTCGGGTGCAGCAGCGACGGCGCCCAGTGCACGAGCCACTTGCCGCCGGCCTGGGTCAGCTCGAACGGCACGTCGTAAGTCCAGGTGCCCGGCTTAAACGCCCACGCCATGCTGAACGTCCCGCCGGTCCGCTGGGCCCCGGCCGGGGTCGGCTGCAGGACGGTCAGCTTGGCCGCGACCGACGACGGGTTCAGCGTGTTCCGCGCGTCCCGCAGGGCCACCGCGGCCGCCGGGGCGGCGTCGGTCAGCCGGCTCGCGGCGTCCGGGTTGTTCTCGGACAGGTCCTGCAGGTACTCGGTGATGGCCGAGTGCGGGTCGATCGCGCCCGGGCTCTCGACGCTGGTGGCCCCGGCTTCCGCCTCAGGCGTCGAGCCCCCGCCGTTCAGCAGGAAGAACGCCGCCGCCACGACCACGACGACGAGCAGCGCGCCGCCGATCAGGATGCCCCGTCTTCTCGCAGGACTCATTTCCGCGTACCCCTCCCCCAAGGAACCGCCACCGTCGTGGGTGACCGGCCGATCTTACCGGTCACCCACGACAGCCGGTCAGGCTTTTACGACCGAAACCGTCACCTTCGTGCCGTCGCCGACGGTGCCGGCCGAGCCGTCGGCCACCGGGGCGTGGGTCACCGACGTCGCCAGCGTCTCCGACGCCAGGAAGTCCTGGTGCGTCCGGGCTGCTTCGACCACGTCGGCCGGCGCGTCCACGGTCAGCGCGATCCGGTCAGCAACGTCGAGCCCGGCGTCGCGGCGGGCCTGCTGCACGACCCGGACCAGGTCGCGGACCAGGCCTTCCGCCGCCAGCTCCGGCGTCACCTCGGTGTCGATCAGGACCAGCCCGGACCCGCCGGGCAGCTCCGCCGCCGCCCCGCCGCTCTTGGCGACCAGCCGCCGCTCGAACTCGCCTTCCCGCAGCGAGATCCCGGCCGCGACGACGGTGTCGCCCCGCAGCGACCAGTCGCCCGCCTTGACGGCCTTGATCACCGTCTGGACGTCCTTGCCCAGGCGGGGACCCGCCGCCCGCGCGTTGACCGCGACCTCGAACCCGCCGTGCGCGGCGACGTCGGTGGTCAGCTCGACCGCCTTGACGTTCACCTCGTCCCGCAGGATGTCCGCGAAGGGCGCCATCGAGTCGGCGTCGCCGGCCGCCACGACCAGCGACGACAGCGGCAGCCGCACGCGCAGCTTGTTCGCCTTCCGCAGCGACAGCGCCGACGACGCCACCTGCCGCACCCGGTCCATCGCGGTGACCAGCGCCGCGTCGGCCGGCAGGTCGAGCGCGTTCGGCCAGTCGGTGAGGTGCACCGAGCGGCCGCCCGTGAGCCCGCGCCAGACGACCTCGGTGGTCAGCGGCAGCAGCGGCGCCGCGACCCGTGACGTCACCTCCAGGACGGTGTGCAGCGTGTCGATCGCGTCCCGGTCGCCGGCCCAGAAGCGCTCGCGGGAGCGCCGGACGTACCAGTTCGTGAGGACCTCGAGGAAGTCCCGCACGGTCTGGCACGCGCCCGCGACGTCGTACTGGTCCATCGCGTACTCGACGTCGGTGACGAGTTCGTGCGTCTTCGCCAGCACGTACCGGTCGAGCACGTTCGGCGAATCCGTGCGCCACTTGCCTTCCACGCCTTCGGCGTTCGCGTACAGCGCGAGGAAGTAGTACGAGTTCCACAGCGGCAGCACGGCCTGGCGGACCGCGTCGCGGATGCCCTTGTCGGTGACGACCAGGTTGCCGCCGCGCAGGATCGGGCTCGACATGAGGTACCAGCGCATGGCGTCGGAGCCGTCGCGCTCGAAGACCTCGTTGACGTCCGGGTAGTTGCGCAGCGACTTCGACATCTTCGCGCCGTCCGAGCCCAGCACGATGCCGTGCGCGACGCAGGCTCGGAACGCCGGCCGGTCGAACAGCGCCGTCGCGAGCACGTGCAGCAGGTAGAACCAGCCGCGGGTCTGCCCGATGTACTCGACGATGAAGTCGCTCGGGTAGTGGTGCTCGAACCAGTCGGCGTTCTCGAACGGGTAGTGCACCTGGGCGTAGGGCATCGAGCCGGAGTCGAACCAGACGTCGAGGACGTCCGGGACGCGGCGCATGGTCGACTTGCCGGTCGGGTCGTCCGGGTTCGGCCGGGTCAGCTCGTCGATGTAGGGCCGGTGCAGGTTGTCCAGCCGGACCCCGAAGTCCGCCTCCAGCTCGTCGAGCGAGCCGTAGACGTCGGTGCGCGGGTACTCCGGGTCGTCGGACTGCCACACCGGGATCGGCGTGCCGAAGTACCGGTTGCGGGAGATCGACCAGTCGATCGCGTTCTCCAGCCACTTCCCGAACTGGCCGTCCTTGACGTTCTCCGGGTACCAGGTGATCTGCTGGTTGAGCTCGACCATCCGGTCCTTGAACTGCGTCACCGCGACGAACCACGACGAGACCGCCCGGTAGATCAGCGGGTTCCGGCAGCGCCAGCAGTGCGGGTAGGAGTGGTCGTAGGTCTCGTGCCGCAGCAGCACGGCGCCCTGCTGCCCCGCGGAACCCGTGCCGTTCTTGAGGTCCCGCACGATGTTCGGGTTGGCGTCGAAGACCTGCTGACCCTCGTAGTCCGGCACGGTCGCGTCGAACTTGCCGTGCGCGTCGACCGGCGTGACCGGCGGGATGCCGGCGGCGTCGGTGACCACTTTGTCGTCGGCGCCGTAGGCCGGGGCGATGTGGACGATCCCGGTGCCGTCGTCGGTGGTGACGTAGTCCGCGGCCAGCACCTGGTGCGCGTTTTCGGTGCCGGTGAAGTACGGGAACGGTGGGACGTAACGGGTTCCGAGCAGCTCGGCGCCGGTGTAGCGCGCGACGACGGCCGGCTCTTCGCCGAGTTCACGCTCGTACGCGGCGACCCGCGCTTCGGCGAGCAGGAACCGCTTGCCGTCGTGCTCGACGACGACGTACTGCACCTCCGGGTGCACGGCCGTGGCGAGGTTGGACGGCAGCGTCCACGGCGTCGTCGTCCAGATCAGGAGGTAGGTGCCGTCGAGGTCGTTGTCGTTGCCCTCCAACCGGAAACCGACCGTGACGGCCGGGTCCTGGCGGTTGCGGTAGACGTCGGCGTCCATGCCCAGCTCGTGGTTGGACAGCGGCGTCGCGTCGCGCCAGCAGTACGGCAGGACGCGGTAGCCCTCGTAGACGAGTCCCTTGTCCCACAGGCGTTTGAAGGCCCAGAGCACCGACTCCATGTACGTGACGTCGAGGGTCTTGTAGTCGTCGTCGAAGTCGACCCAGCGGGCCTGGCGGGTGACGTAGTCGCGCCACTCGTCGGTGTAGCGCAGCACGGACTCCTGCGAAGCCGCGTTGAACTTCGCGATGCCCATCTCTTCGATCTCGGACGTCTCGGTGATGCCGAGCTGGCGCATGGCCTCGAGTTCGGCGGGCAGGCCGTGGGTGTCCCAGCCGAAGCGGCGCTCGACCTTGCGGCCCTTCATCGTCTGGTAGCGCGGCACCAGGTCCTTGACGTACCCGGTGAGCAGGTGGCCGTAGTGCGGCAGGCCGTTGGCGAACGGCGGGCCGTCGTAGAAGACGTACTCGTTGTCGCCGTGCTCACCCGCGGGCCGGGCGTCGATGCTCGCCTGGAACGTCCGGTCGCTCTCCCAGTAGGCGAGGACCTGCTTCTCCAGCGCGGGGAAGGACGGCTGCGAAGGAACTCCTGCGCCGTCGTCCAGACTGGCCTGGGGATACATCCGGGTGCTCCTCGGTTCGTCGCTCTCGTACGGACGACCGGCTCCCGGTCACCCACACGGGGACGAGACGCCTCACGGCGTTCCGCGGTACCACCCCGCTTGCCCGGCACTTGCTCCCGGGCCGCTCGTTCGACGGCTGTCACGGGCCGCACCCGTCCGGTTCTACTGAGAGCGGTGACGCTCGGTTCTTCCGGAGGCTCCCCGGTGATGGCCGGATCGACGCCTTGCTGGTTACCAGGTTAACCGGCCCGCGCAACCCGGTTGTCACGAGGGGCACGTAGGCCGGGGAGAGTTCGGGACGGACCGGGGGTGCGATGGCGTGTCGTCGCACCGCACTCGCGTGTCGTCGCTCAGCGGTGAGCGGAGACCAGGTTCGCGTCGGGACGGCAGCGGTCACAGGGGGTGAAGCCGAGCTGACGCGCCTCGCCGACGCCGATCGGGATCGTGTCGCGGGTACCCAGCCAGACGCACGTCGTCAGGTGGTAGCGCGGGTGCTCGTCGACCACCACGACCTCGTCCTCGAGGTCGGCCAGGACGGCGATGTCGGCCGCCGGGGTCTCTTCCTCGCCAGGGTCGGTCTCGGGTTCGGCCGGAACCTCCGCCGCAGCGGGTTCCGCCGGCACCTCGGGCTCGGGGGTGTCGGCCGGATCCCCCAGGTCACCGGCCGCGGGGATGAGGACAGTCTGTTCCGCGTCGGCCGGAGGCTTCTCCGCCGACGACTCCTCGGAGACCGGCTCCTCGGCAATCGGCTCCTCGGAGCCCGGCACTTCGGCGACGGGCTCTTCGGAGGCCGGTTCTTCGGCCGCGGGTGCGGCGGGTGCGGGTTCGGCAGGTGCCGCGGACCGACGCCGGCGGCGCAGCCAGTCGGCGACCAGCAGCAGCCCGGCCAGCACCGAGAGTCCGATGGAAACCCACGCCCACAGCGAAGAAGCGGTGATGAGCGCGGTGACGAGCAACCCCAGAGCCGCCAGTACCAGTACCAGCACGATGTAAAGCACGCTGAATTACAGCACGAACGGGGCAAGATCGTCGGTCGACCCGCCCACCTGCGGTATCGGATCGACTCCGAACCGTGGCTCACCCCGCCGGCTCGCGCCGGCGGGGTGAGCCCGGAGGAAAATCAGCCCGCTTCGGCCCGCGGGCCGAACGAGTAGCCCTGGCCGCCGCTCGTCGAACCGGACGACTGCCCGGAGTTCGACGACGCCGACGCCGGGGCCGCGGAGCCGCGGTCGTCGAGCTCGCGCAGCTGGGACTCGAGGAACCCGCGCAACCTCGTGCGGTACTCCCGCTCGATCGTGCGCAGCTCTTCGATCTTCTTGCCCAGCCCGCCCTTCTCGGCGTTGAGGCTGTTCATCGTCTCGGTGTACTTCCGCTGCGACTCGCGCTCCAGCGTCGTCGCCTTGTCGCGCGCCTGGCGCTCCAGCGTCTCCGCCCGGGTCCGCGCGTCGTTCAGCATCGTGTCGACCCGAGTACGGGCCTCGTTGACCATCGAGTCGGACTTCGCCCGGGCGTCCGAGAGCAGCTGCTCGGACTTGGTGCGGGCCTCGGCCAGCATCCCGTCGGACTCGGTCTTCGCCTCGGCGGTCAGCCGGTCGGCCATCTCCTGGGCGAGGCCCAGGACCTTGGCGGCCTGCACGTTCGGCTCGGCGCTGTCGCCGACCATCGAGTGCGCCTGGGTCTGCTCCATGGCGGACTGCGGCGGCGGCACCGGCGCCAGCCGGCGCGACGGCTCTTCACGCATCGGGGGGGCCGACTTGGCGTTGTCGAGCTCGCCACGAGTCGACTCCAGCTCGGCGTCGAGCTGCTCCATCTGCTGGCGCAGCTCGTTGTTGTCTTCGATCAAGCGGGCCAGCTCGGTCTCCACCAGGTCGAGGAACGCGTCCACCTCGTCCTCGTTGTAGCCCCTCTTGCCGATGGGCGGCTTGCTGAACGCAACGTTATGCACGTCAGCGGGGGTCAACGACATCAGATCACCTCACGCACTCCATGGCCTGCAGGGTCCATCCAAGTTCTTCCCCGATCAACTTGGAGTCGCCAGTTGCATCGCGAAGAACACAACCAGCAGCAGAACCATAATCGACAAGTCCAGTCCGACGCCGCCGATTCGAACCATCGGAATGATTCGTCTGAACAGACGAACCGGCGGGTCCGTCACTGTGTAGATGGTCTCGAGCGTCACCGCAACCCCCCCGGCCGGATGCCACTCACGGGCGAACGTCCGGACGAGTTCGATCACGATCCGCGCCGTCAGCAGCAGCCAGAAGGCGAACAGCACGTACCAGACGACCAGCCACACAGCTTCCACGTACCTACTCTAACCGGGCGTCCTCGTAGAAGACGCTGTTGAGGGGGTCGACGCGGCATCGGGTCGACAAAATCACGTCTGCTTGCGCTCAGCGGTCCGCGCGACTTCAGCCCCGCAAGAATAATCCGCCCTCGGCAATCCGCCGACGGTCTTCGGCGGTGACGTCCACATCGGGCGGTGAGAGAAGGAACACCTTGTTGGTGACCTTGTCCATCGACCCGCGCAGCGCGAAGGCCAGCCCGGCGGCGAAGTCCACCAGCCGCTTGGCGTCCGCGTTCTCCATCTCGGTGAGGTTCATGATCACCGGGATGCCCTCGCGGTAGTGCTCGCCGATCGCCCGTGCCTCCGCGTAGCTGGTCGGGTGCAGCGTGGTGATCCGGCTCAACGGGTCACGCACCGGCTGGCGCACGACCGGTTCGGTGACCGGTCGCAGGCGCGCCACGGGCTCGGGCTGCCGGTCCATCGCGAGCGCGCCGTGAACGGCCGGCTCCGCACTGGCCACGGAGCGTGACCGGCTGCGGCTGACAGGCTCGTCGTAAGTGTCGTCGACGTCGCGGTACCGTGAACGCGACGACCGAGGAGCCGGCTCTTCGTAGGAGTCGTACTCGTCGTCGTAGCCGCGTCGATAGTCGTCCTCGACTTCGTAACCGTCGTCGTCAGCGGGCACCATCCCGAAGTAGGCCTTCAGCTTCTGCAGCGCGCTCATGCCTCTCCCTAGCCCTAGCCGCTCCCGCACCAACGTTTCTCCACGCCGTCAGTGCCCCGTACGGCCGACCACTAAACGTGACCGCGTACGGGCTCCCTACGGCGAGGCTAAACCGCGTCCGCCGAGCAACGCGGTTCCGACACGCACACAGGTCGAGCCGTGCGTGATCGCCTGCTCGAGATCATGGCTCATCCCGGCGGAGACTTCTGCGGCATTCGGGTGATCTTCGCGGAGCCGCTCACCGGCGCGAGCGAGCCGTTCGAAGGCCTCCGACGGGTCGGCGCCGAGGGGTGCGACGGCCATCAGACCCCGAAGCCGCAGTTCACCCATGTGAGTGACGCGCTCGGCGAGCGCGCCGAGCTCGTCCAGCGGGCAGCCGCCGCGCTCCGGATCGTCGTCGAGGCTCGCCTGGATCAGCACGTCGAGGGGTTCGTCACGTATCTGGGCGTCCCTCGCCGCACGGACCGCCTTCGCCAGCGCGTCGGCGAGCCGGGCCGAGTCGAGGGACTGCACCTCCTGCGCCCACTCGACCACGGAACGTGCCTTGTTCCGCTGCAGCCGGCCGACCATGTGCCAGCGCAGCGTGGCGCCGGGCCGCAGCCCGGCGACTTCGACCGTCTTCGGACCGGCGTCCTGGTCGCGGTTCTCGCCGAGGTCGGTGACGCCGAGGTCGGCGAGCAGCGCGGCGTCCGAAGCCGGGAATGTCTTGGTGACCGCGATCAGCTTGACGTCTTCGCGTGCCCGTCCGGCGGCGCGGCAGGCGGCGGCGATGCGTTCCTCGACCGCGGCGAGGTTCGCGGCCAGCTCGGCCCTGCGCTCGGTCATGCCTCGACCCAGGTGATCCCGGCGATCCGCCCGGTCGTCCCGTCGCGGCGGTAGCTGAAGAGCGTCTTGTCCTCGTTCGTGCACCGCGGGTCGACGCCGATCTTGCCGACGCCCAGGTCCGCGAGCTGCCGCCAGAGGCCTGCGCGCAGGTCGAGGCCGGGTGTCCCCTGGCGCGTCTTGCAGGCACTGCCGGGAACGTGCTTCTCGACGTCGGCGGCCATGGCGGCCGGGACCTCGTAGCAGTCGCCGCAGATGGCCGGCCCGAGCAAGGCTTCGATGCGGCCCACGTCGGCGCCCGCCTCCCGCATCGCGGCGACCGCCGCCGGGACGACGCCGACCCGGGTGCCGACGCGCCCGGCGTGCACCGCCGAGACCACCCCGGCCTCGGCGTCGGCCAGCAGGATGGGGACGCAGTCGGCGACCAGCACCACGAGCGCGACGCCCGGGGTCGCGGTCACGAGCGCGTCGGTCGCTTCGGCGGCCCGGGTCTCGGAGCCGTCCACAGTGGTCGCGGTGCGGCCGTGGACCTGTTCCATCCAGGCCAGCTTGTCCTCGGCCAGGCCCAGCTCGGCGGCGAGGCGCTTGCGGTTCGCGAAGACGTTCCCCTCGTCGTCGCCGACGTGGTCGCCCAGGTTGAACGTGTCGTACGGCGGCCGGGACGCGCCGCCCGCCCTGGTCGTGACCACTCGCCGAACCCGCATGCCGCCATCCTCCCAAACGCGGTGAAGGCCTCCTGATCGGCCTGGAAAGCCGGCCAGGAGGCCTTCACGGAACAGTGTCGTCAGCGCCGCATGAACGGCGGGACGTCGACCTCGTCGTCCGACGGGTCGTCGTGCACCGGCATCGCGCGGCCGGGCAGGCTGCCCTGGGTCGCGTTGGAGCCCATCGGCGAGTAGCCGCGCGAGCCGCCACCCGGCTGCGGGAGCCCGCCCGAAGACTGGCTCCCGGTGGCCGAAGGCAGCGGCGAGTGCGACCGCGGCGGCGCGACCGGGTAGCCGGAGCTGCCGGCCGACGGCACCGGCGTGGCTCCCGACGGCGGCGTCGGCGGGTGCGACACCTGGCCGGCCGAGGCCGACGCGGTGGTCGAGCCCTGGCGCGAGCCGGAGCCGAACGTCGACGGGTCGAGCTTCTTGTGCGTCGGTGCGCCCGCGTCGAACCCGGCCGCGATCACCGTGACGCGGACCTCGTCGCCGAGGGAGTCGTCGATGATCGTGCCGAAGATGATGTTGGCGTCCGGGTGCGCCGACTCCTGCACCAGCGAGGCGGCCTCGTTGATCTCGAACAGACCCAGGTCCGAACCACCCGCGATCGAAAGCAGCGCGCCGTGCGCACCGTCCATGGAGGCCTCGAGGAGCGGCGAGTTGATCGCCTTCTCGGCCGCCTGGATGGCCCTGCCTTCACCGCGTGCGCTCCCTATCCCCATCAACGCCGAGCCCGCGCCGGACATGACGCTCTTGACGTCGGCGAAGTCGAGGTTGATCAGGCCCGGCGTGGTGATCAGGTCGGTGATGCCCTGGACACCGGACAGCAGCACCTCGTCCGCGGAGCGGAACGCGTCCATCAGCGAGACGCCGATGTCGCCGAGCTGCAGCAGCCGGTCGTTCGGGATCACGATGAGGGTGTCGCACTCGTTGCGCAGCGACTGGATGCCGTCCTCGGCCTGCTTGCCGCGGCGCTTGCCCTCGAAGGTGAACGGGCGGGTCACGACGCCGATGGTCAGCGCGCCCAGCTTGCGGGCGATCTGCGCCACGACCGGGGCGCCACCGGTGCCGGTGCCGCCGCCTTCGCCGGCCGTCACGAACACCATGTCGGCGCCCTTGATGACCTCTTCGATCTCTTCACGGTGGTCTTCGGCGGCCTTCTGGCCGACCTCGGGGGCGGCGCCCGCGCCGAGGCCCCGGGTGAGTTCGCGGCCGATGTCCAGCTTGACGTCGGCGTCGGACATGAGCAGTGCCTGGGCGTCGGTGTTCACCGCGATGAACTCGACACCCTTGAGGCCGACCTCGATCATGCGGTTCACGGCGTTCACGCCGCCACCGCCGATGCCGACCACCTTGATCACCGCAAGGTAGTTGTGCGGGGGCGTCATCGAAGTCCGCCTTCCTGATCGTTGTGCCCGTACAGCCCGCCGGCGGATGATCGACTCTCAACCTAAACCGCAGATCGAGAGTTATGTCAACTGCCGACGTTAGGCAGGACGGTAGGCACCAGGCACGCTCTAATCCAGTAGGCACGCCGTGTGTCGCAAAGGTGTTTTGCCACAACACGTTCGAGCGCGCAAGAGCGAGGAGCCGGGAGCACCGCTCCGGCCGCGTCTGCTATGGCGCTCCGGTCAGGCCGGGACGGGCATGCTCATGAGCACCTCGGTGGGTGCCCCGCTGGGCGATCCGCCGGCCTGCTCGAGGCTCACCGCCAGGTGGTCGGCGCTCCCGACACCCTCCGCGACGACCAGGCCGCCGTCGGCCGCCGAGGCGATCACGCCGGCCGAGCGCGGCGCGTTCTTGCCGGTGATCAGCCAGGCCTCGTAGACCTTCCCGCCCGCCTGCGCCGGCAGCCCGGCGTCCATCACCATCACGCGGTTCAGCGACTTCGACAGCACGACCGTCACGCCGCCGCCGGTCGGTGCCTCGCCGTGCGCGGTCTTCGCGTCCGGGGCCGCGAGCAGCGCGGCGACCGGCGCGTACCGGTCCTTCGCCTGGTCGAGCTGGGTCTGCGCGGACTGCAGCTCCTGCTGCTGGGTCAGCGCGATCCCGCCGAACACCCCGCCCGCGGCGAGCCCGACGACGGCGGCCGCGGCCGCCACGACGACCGCCCAGCGCGGGGCGCGCGCCGACCGCCGCTGCCGGTCCGGCGAGCCGGGCCGCGTCCGCGGCGGCAGCTGGCGGGTGGCGTGCATGGCGGTCATGACGCGGTCCTTGAACTCCGGCGGCGGCTCCTCGGCCATCGCCGCGCCCAGGCGGGCCGCGGTCGCGCGCAGCTCGGCGACCTCCTGCGCGCAGGAGTCGCACTGCTCGAGGTGGCGGGAGAACTCCGCCCGCTCGATGTCCGACACCGCGTCGAGCGCGAACGCGCCCGCCAGGGTGTGCATCTCCGGCGTGCTCACGCGGTCACCCCCAAGCAGTCACGCAGGCGGATCAGGCCGTCCCGAAGCCGCGTCTTGATGGTTCCTTGCGGCGTCGACAGCACTTCCGCCACCTCGCGATAGGTGTAGCCCTGGTAGTAGGCGAGCAGCACGGATTCGCGCTGCAGATCGGTCAGGAAGGACAGGCACCGGCGTACCTGGGAGCGTTCGAGCCGCGCGGTGACGGACTCGGCGACCTCGTCGAACGGCCGGCCGCGGGCGGCTTCGAAGGTCGCCTTCTGCTCGCGCTCGGTGCTGGCACGCGCCGAGCGGACGCGGTCGACCGCGCGGCGGTGCGCCAGCGTCATCGCCCAGTTCAGCGCCGAGCCCTTGTCCGGCGCGTACCGCGTCGCGGTGCGCCAGAGCTCGACAAGCACCTCCTGGGCGACCTCCTCGGACTGGGCCGCGTCGCGCACGATCCGCCGCACCAGACCGAAGATCGGCCCGGCGAGCTGGTCGTAGAGCAGCTCGAAGGCCCGCTCGTCACCCTTGGCGACGCGCGCCATCAGCTCTTCGGCCGTCGGACCGGCCGGGACTTCGGCGGGCACCGGCGCGATGTGGCGCTGGCGGGCCTGCTCATCCATGCAGCTGTCCTCCGGCGTTCTGCGGGGTGCGCGCGATGACCGGCGCCTTCCGCAGCCACAACGCGACGCCGTGGCGGCGGATCAGCGCGGACACCCGCTGCGGGAGCAGCGGCCGGGCCAGCACGAGCCGGACCAGCCACCGCGGGTCCACCGGGCGGCGGACTCCCCGCAGCGTAGCGACCAGCGGCGTCGAACTCCCGCGGCGCAACGCCACGGTGAGGTCGAGCAACGCTTCCGGGCGGGGCAGGCGCATCCGGTACTCGCCGTCCATCTCCTGGAACGGCGAGACGTAGAACTCCTTGGCCGCGCGGGCGCACCCGGCCTCGTCGGGGTTCAGCAGGTAGGCGTGCCGGCCGCCGTAGGTGTTGTGCACCTCGGCGACGACGCACGCGAGCCGGCCCTCCGGGTCGTGGCACCAGTAGACGCTGATCGGGTTGAACACGTACCCGAGCACGCGGGCGGCGGCCAGCATGACGACCTTGCCGCCGCGCAGGTCGACGTCGCGCTCGGCGAGCCACGCGTCCAGCTTCTCCCGGATCCCCCGCGGGTCGCCCGCGACGAAGTGGTCCCGGCGGTCGAACCGGGCGAACGGCCGCAGCCACCACGGCAGCCGCGGCGGCGCGTCCAGGTCCACCAGCCACAGGTACACGCGGTGCGCGAAGGAGTGCGGCGGGTCGATCCGCCGCACGTGCGCGACCGTGGCGTCGTAGAGCGCGTTCGTCACCAGGCGACTCCGAGGCTTTCGGCGGCGCGGGCCCCCGACGAGCAGCCGTCTTCGTGGAAGCCCCAGCCGTGGTAGGCGCCGGCGTAGGCGAAGACGCCGTCGTTGAGCTCGGGCAGTCGTCGTTGCGCCGCAACGGATTCCGGGGTGTAGACCGGGTGCTCGTAGTGCATCTTGGCGACCAGCGCCTCCTTGCCGGTGCCCTCGCCCGGGTTGAGCGTGACGACGTAGCCGGTCGGCTCGTCGAGGCGCATCAGGCGGTTCATGTCGTAGCTGACCTGGACCGCGCCGGTCGGGGCGCCGCACACCGGGGCGCGGTAGTTCCAGCCCGCGCGGGCGTCGGCCAGCGACGGCAGCACGCTCGTGTCGGTGTGCAGCCAGGCCTCGTTGGCCGAATAGCGGAAGGCGCCGAGCACCTCGCGCTCGGCGGCGGTCGGGTTGGCCAGCAGGGACAGCGCCTGGTCGGCGTGGGTGGCGATGACGACCCGGTCGACGCGGTGCGGGGTGTCGGCGTCGTCGCGGATCTCCACGCTGCCGCCCGCGGTCCGCAGCACCGACCGGACCGGCGTGGACAGGTGCACCGCGGTGAGCTGCTTGGCCGCGCGCTCGACGTACTCGCGGGACCCGCCGACGACGGTCCGCCAGGCCGGCGAGTTCTTGACCGAGAGCATGCCGTGGTTGCGGAGGAACTCGAACAGGTAGCGCGCCGGGTAGCGCAGCGTGTCGCTGCGGTCGGCCGACCAGACCGTCGAGACCAGCGGCAGCATGAAGTGGTCGGTGAAGTAGCGGGTGTAGCCGCCGATGGCGAGGAACGCGCCGAGCGTGACGTCGCCGGCGTCTTTCGCGTCCAGCAGGCGCTTGGCGTGCCGGTGGAACTTCTTCACCTCGGCCAGCATCCGCAGGTAGCGGGGCCGCGCGAGGTTGCCGCGCTGGGCGAACAGGCCCGGCAGCCCCTTCGCGCCGGCGTACTGCAGGCCGCAGCCGTCGCACCGGATGCTCATCGACATCTCGGTGTCGCGGGTGCGCACGCCGAGCTCCGCGAACAGCCTCAGCAGCGTCGGGTACGTGCGCTCGTTGTGGACGATGAACCCCGAGTCGACCCCGATGGTGCCGCCGTGGGCACTGGGGACGTCGTGGGTGTGCGCGTGCCCGCCGAGCCGGTCGTCGGACTCGAAGAGCAGGACCTCGTGCTTGCGTTGCAGCAGGTATGCCGCCGTCAGCCCGGCCACCCCGCTGCCGATGACGGCGATGCGTTCTCCCGTGATCTCCACACCGGTGATTCGCCGCCGCCCCGGTTGTGGATTGGATGGACGCGGCACCAATCCACCGCGCAGGAGAGAGCGAATCCCGGACATGCCGAACACCACCGCGCACCGCCTCGCCTCATTCGCCGAAAAGCTGCTCGGCGGGCAGCTCCCCGTGGGCCTGCGGACCTGGGACGGAACCCGCGCCGGCCCAGTTGACGCGCCCACGGTGGTGCTGCGCAACCGCCGCGCCCTCCGTCGTCTCCTCTTCGCGCCGGGTGAGCTGGGTCTCGCCCGCGCCTACGTCACCGGTGATCTCGACGTCGAAGGAGATCTGGCGGACGGCTTCCGCCGGATCTGGGACCTCACCCGCTCGGGTGAGCTCAACCGAGTGAAGCTCGGCCCGCGCGACTGGGCCGAAGCCGCTTCCCTCGCCGCTCGCCTCGGCGTCGTCGGGCCGCCGCCGAAGCCGCCGGCCGAAGAGGCCCGGCTGACGGGCAAGCTGCACAGCCTGCTGCGGGACAAGTCGGCCATCGCCCACCACTACGACCTGGGCAACGCCTTCTACCAGCTGCTGCTGGACGAGTCGATGGCCTACTCCAGCGCGTACTTCACCGCCGAGTCGCAGAGCCTCGAGCAGGCGCAGCACGACAAGCTGGAGATGATCTGCCGCAAGCTGGGGCTGCGGCCGGGCATGCGGCTGCTCGACATCGGCTGCGGCTGGGGCTCGCTGCTGGTCCACGCGGCCAAGCACCACGGCGTGCACGCCGTCGGCATCACGCTCTCGGCCGAGCAGCTGCAGCACATCCGCGGGCGGCTCGCCCAGCACGACCTCGAAGACCGCGTCGAGGTCCGGCGCCAGGACTACCGCGAGCTGCCGGACGCGCCGTTCGACGCGGTGGCGTCGATCGAGATGGGCGAGCACGTCGGCGAGGTCAACTACCCGACGTACGCGGCGACGCTGCACAAGATGGTCAAGCCGGGCGGCCGCGTGCTGATCCAGCAGATGTCCCGCGGGAACGTCGCCCCGGGCGGCGGCGCGTTCATCGAGCGCTACATCGCCCCCGACATGACCATGCGGCCGGTCGGCCGGACCGTCGAGCACCTGGAGAACGCCGGGCTCGAGGTCCGGGACGTGCACGCGATGCGCGAGCACTACGTCTGGACGGTGCGGGCCTGGGCCGACACCCTGGAGGAGAACTGGGCCGACGTCGTCGCGCTGATCGGCGAGACCGGCGCGCGGGTCTGGCGGCTGTACCTGGTGGGCGGGGCGCTGGCGTTCGAGGAGAACCGGATGGGTGTGGACCAGATCTTGAGCGTGCGACCGGACGACCACGGCGCGAGCGGCATGCCGGCGACGCGGGAGTGGCTCTGATGGCGCTCGGCGGGACGCTGCTCTTCACCGCCGGCGTCACGCTCGTGGCGGTGGTGCTGACCTTCGGGATCGCGCGGGCGCGCAAGCGCTACGACACGGTCGACACGTTCTGGGGGCTCGGGTTCGCGATCGTCGCGCTCGCCGCGTTCCCCTTCGGCGACGGGCCGTTGACGCTGCGGCTGGTGGTCACGGTGCTGACCGTCGTCTGGGGCGGGCGGCTCTCGCTGCACCTGCACCTGCGCAACCACAAGCTGCCCGAGGACCCGCGGTACGCGCGGATGCGGCAGGAGCCGCTCCGGATCTTCACGCGCGTGTACCTGTTCCAGGGGCTGATCCTGTACTTCGTGTCGCTACCGGTGCAGTTCGCGATGTACGGCACCGGGATCGGGGTGCTCGGCTGGCTCGGCATCGCGGTGTGGCTGGTCGGGTTCGGGTTCGAGACGATCGGTGACGACCAGCTGCGCCGCTTCAAGGCCGACCCGGAGAACAAGGGCAAGGTCCTCGACACGGGGTTGTGGCGCTACACGCGGCACCCGAACTACTTCGGCGACGCGTGCGTGTGGTGGGGCCTCTACCTGCTCGCCTGCTCGACGTGGCCGGGCGCGCTGACGATCCTCTCCCCCGTGGCGATGACGTTCACCCTGGCCCGCGGCACGGGGAAACCCATGCTGGAGAAGGGGATGGCGCGCACGCGCCCGGCGTACGCGCACTACGTCGAGCGGACCAGCGGGTTCTTCCCGTTGCCGCCCAAGAAGGTCACTCCCCGGTGAGCCCGTCGGTCAGCTCGCGCAGCACGTCGAGGTGGCCGACGTGCCGGGCGGTCTCCTCGATCATGTGCGCGAGCACCCAGCGGACGTTGAAGGTCTCGTCCTTGTGGGTCACCTCGTCGTCCAGGCCGTGTTTCGCGACGATCTCGCGGCTGCGGGCGGACTGCTTTTCGTAGTCGGCGAGCAGCGTTTCGAGGGTCGTCCCGGACGGGACCCGGAACTCGGCGTCCGGGTCCTGCTCGAGCTTGGCCTCCCAGGTGTCTTCTTCGCCGTCGACGACCACGGCGAACCAGAACCACTCGTTCAGGGTGAGGTGGGCGACCAGGCCGGCGACGGTCGTCAGCTCGCTGGGCAGGTGCGCCTGGCGGGCTTGGGCTTCGGTCAGCCCGCCGGACTTCCACGCGACGGTGGCGCGGTGGTAGTCGAGCAGGCTCGTCAGGATTTCGCGCTCGCCGCCGGTGAGCGGAACCTCCGGGCGCTGCGGTCGTTCGGTCATGGGCCGGACTCTGCCAGAGTGGTCCGACACTTCCGATACCTTGCGCACGATGTAATCGTGGGCTAGGTTTATCGGCGTGCCGGATGAGTTCCTCTTGGACGAGCAAGCCTGCTTCGCGCTCTACGCGGCGTCGCGTGCGGTGACGGACACCTACCGTCCCCTGCTCGGCGAGCTGGGGCTCACCTACCCGCAGTACCTCGTGCTGCTGGTGCTCTGGGAGTCCGACGTCCGGCCGGTCAAGGAGATCGGCGAGGCGCTGCACCTGGACTACGGCACGCTTTCCCCGCTGCTCAAACGACTCGAGGCCAACGGGCTGGTCACGCGGGCGCGCCTGCCCGAAGACGAACGCACCGTGGTGATCAGCCTGACCGAGGAGGGCCGGGCGGTGCGCACGCGCGCCGCGGGCGTTCCGTCGGCGATCGGCTGCGCGCTGGGCCTCGACGACACCGAGCGGCGGCACCTCATCGCCACCCTGCGGCGGCTGACGGCGTCGGCCGCCGCCTACTCACATGGAGGCCCTGATGCCCAGCCGTGACGCGACCACCCACTGGGTCGGCGGACTGCAGAACGGGAAGGGCGAGGTCACCCTCGACTCGTCCAACGCCGGCACGTTCTCCGTCTCGTTCCCGACCCGCGCGGGCAACCCGGACGGCCAGACGAGCCCCGAGGAGCTCATCGCGGCGGCGCACTCGTCGTGCCTGGCGATGAACCTGTCGGGCGTGCTGGAGGCCCAGAAGCTGACGGCGGACTCGATCGACGTCAGCGCGGAGGTCACGCTCGGCCCGGCCGCCGGCGGCGGCTTCGAGATCAGCGGCATCGCGATCACGCTGCGCGCCTCTTTGCCCGGCGTGAGCGCGGAGCAGTTCGCGGAGTACGCCGAGACGGCCGAGAAGACGTGCCCGGTGTCGAAGGCACTGGCCGGCACGACGATCACGATGGACGCGGCGCTCGTCTGAGGCTCGTCGCGAACGGCCCCCTCCTTTTCGCCGAGGGGGCCGTTCCCGTGTCAACCGGCGAACTTGGCGAGGTGTTCCGCCACCCAAGCCCGGCCGAATTCCGCCAGCACGACGCCGGACCACCGTCCGGAGATCCTGACGTCGTTCCACAGCCCCATCTTCGGACCGGCCAGCGTTCCGTGGCCGACGTGGACGACCGAGGCGCCTTCGGCCCAGCAAAACACGAAGTGCGCGTACATGTACATCCACACCTTTGCACCTGACGCAGCCTGCGCTTCCGTCGGCCCTTCGGCCGGATAGGGGGCGCGGTAGAACATCTGCGTTCGAGCACCGAAGCGAAATTCCTCGGGAACAAGACCGGGGTGGAGCGACAGCTCAGTCTTCGACAATGGTGATCGTGCCAGTGCCACCGCAGTTCCCACAGCCCTTTCCCTTGCAATCGCCGCATGTGCGAGTAATGTTTTCCATGACTGCGAACCTACGATCGCAGAAGCGGCGCGCGCCAGGATTACTCGCGAACACGAATCTACCCGTCGGCGGCCGGCAGGTTCCGCCTGCGAAGATCTTCGGCGACAGCCCGCAGGAATCCGATCGCTTCTTCCTCTTGCAACGCCCGCGCCCGGAAGAACTCGAACAATTCGATGTGGTAGGCGATATCGCGCGGATCCCGGAGGGCGACACCGCCCGAGAACAGTTCGACCGTCACCAGTCGCTCGTCGTAGACGACGAAAGTGTTGAGAGGTGCGGCGAAGACCTCGGTCGTTCGCGGGAGGATCGCCAAGTCGACCGAGTCAAGGGCGGCCGTGTCGGCCAAGTGCTCGATCTGGTCGACCATGACCTCAAGCGGCGCACGCCGCCACGTCACTGCCTGTTCGGTCAACACACAATGAAAGACCCGGCCAGGCCCGGCCATCGTTTCCTTCCAGCCCATGCGCACCTCGAGCATCTTCTCGACGTCACGGTCAGGCGCACCTTTCACGACTGACGCAAGCGCATAGCGGGCATATTCGCGAGTCTGCAGGTTTCCGCTGGGAATGGCCGGGAGGAACTGGCGAACAACGCCGGAGGCCGCTTGGAGTGCCTTGATCTCCCGCTGACGGTGCCAGCTTCCGACACGCGCCGCCGAGCGCCAAGACGTATAACCCACGTTCGCGACCCGGGCCAAGGACAGCAGGCGTTCGGCGTCCGCGGGCGGCACATCCAGGGCGCGCACGATCTGATCGACATCGACCACCGAAGGCAGGACCTTCCCGGTCTCGATACGGCTGATCTTGGCCTGGCTCATCGCGCACCGGGCAGCCAATCGCTCGCCGGACAAGCCTGCGGCGCGGCGCAACTCCCGCAGCGACTCGGCGAGAGTCGCACGCTGCTCAGCCTGCTGCTCCGGCTCCAGCGGTCCAGTCGTCAAAAGGCACCCCGTGGTTCAAAGCCGCGTCCCGCCAAGCACGGTACCGCCCCAGATCAGGGCTTTCGACCAGGTCACGCCCCACGAAGGCGCCGTCGGCCGAGAAATCCAAGCGAACGACGTGTTCGTCGTCGAACAACCAGAAGTCGTGATCGGGCAATGCCAGCTTGCGATCGGTGTCGTCGACGATCGAGTACTGTTCGCCCGCTTCGATGTTGTCGGGAATCCCCCAGGCAAGCAGGTAGCGGGTGTAGCCGGTCAGGGGCCGCCGGACGACCTTCGCGCGAAGCACCGAACCGCCGGCCCGGGTCTTCGCCCGCACCAAATGACGCCACGGAGCGTCGACCACGGGCTTCGGCTCGCCCGCCAGGTACTTCGCGAGCCGCTCCTGCTCTTCGGGGATCCGGTAGGTTTGCCGAAGTTCGAGCCGGAACGCCGATTTCGCGAATTCCCGGAAGAGAGCGGTGATCCGCTCAGCGTTCGAGTTCACCCGCGGCCTCCTCCAGCAGGCGCAGCGGCAGTTCCACAGCCTGTTCGCCGGGCCCGACCGCGAGACCGGCTTGGTCGGCGACAGTCGCACCGATGACGAGCACGCTCCCCCTGTCGGTCAGGTATACGGCCGGGCAGTTGTCGTACTCGCAGTCACCGGCGAGCTTCTTCAGCTTCATGACCAGCACCCTAGCGAGCACTCTCGGTGTCGACTATGTCACTCAGTGATTAGTCTCGTGTTCGCATAAATTCCTGTCAACCTGCCGTCGCCTTGGCTCGATAAGTCGACTTCTTCGCCTGGTTCCCGCAGATCTCCATCGAGCACCACCGCCGTGTCCCGGGCCTCGACGTGTCCAGGAACAGCGCCCCGCACCGCTCTCCCGCGCAGCGGCGCACGCGCGCGAACTGCGGGGACGTCACCAGATCCAGTGCGTCCCGGGCGAGCAGCGCCAGCATCGCCTCCGCGGGATCCGCGGCCTGCCACCGCACCTCGCCCGACGGAGCCAGCGACGGCGCGGGCACCGGCAGCGCGGCGAAGCGGTTCAAGCGACGGCGGACCGGGTCGCGCACCGCGGACGTGAGCACCGCGTGGATCGCCTCGCGCGCCTCCCGCGCGTCACCCACCACGAGGGGGCGGACCGGTGACGAGAACGGGCCGAACTCGTCGATCCACGCTCCCCACGCCGCCTCGTCGGGCAGCTCCTCCAGCTCCGCCGGCGTCCCCCGGTAGCGCAACGTCCGGATGAAGTCGAGGCACAGTCTGCCCGCTCCCGCGCGGAATCGTTCCGTCATAAGGGTCACAGTACTCCGGAACCGGTTTGACTGGTACCGTCGGGAACCGATCAAACCGGTTCCACAAGGGGGCACGCATGACGGACACGAAGCAGCAAGCGCCGCCCGGCTGGCTCGTGCTGCTGCTGGCCGTCTCCTGTGGACTGACCGTCGCCAACCTCTACTACGCCCAGCCGCTGCTCGCCGAGCTGCGGCACACCTTCGGCGTCGGCGAGGCCGCCGCGGGCGGGGTCGTCACCGCCACCCAGATCGGCTACGCCGCGGGCATGCTGCTGCTCGTCCCGCTGGGCGACCGCCTCGAGAACCGCGGGCTCGTCGCGACGCTGCTCGCGGTCGCCTGCGCCGGCCTCGTCGTCACCGGGGTCGCCCCCGGGTTCGCCGTGCTGCTCATCGCCTCCCTGGTCGTCGGGGCCACGTCGGTGGTCGTGCAGATCCTCATCCCGTTCGCCGCCGACATCTCCCCCGACGCCATCCGCGGCCGGATCGTCGGGCGCGTCGTGAGCGGGCTGCTGTTCGGCATCCTGCTCTCGCGCGTGGTCGCCAGCTTCCTGGCCGAGGTGACGAGCTGGCGCGTGGTGTTCCTGATCTCGGCGGCCGCGATGGCCGCACTCGCCGTCGTGCTGCGGTTCATCCTGCCGCGCCGGGCACCCAAGACCGACGTCCACTATGGACAGCTGCTGCGTTCGACGCTCGCGATGTGGAAGAAGCACCCCGCGCTGCGCCACCGCGCGCTGTACCAGTCGGCGATGTTCGGGGCGTTCAGCGCGTTCTGGACGACGATCGCCTTCGTGCTCACCGCCCCGCCGTTCGACTACACGCAGCTCGGCGTCGGCCTCTTCGCACTCGCCGGCGCGGCGGGCGCCGCGGTGGCGCCGCTGGCCGGGCGGTGGTCGGACCACGGCCACGGCCGCCGGCTCACCGCGGGCGCCTTCGTGCTCTGCGCGGCGGCCTTCGCGCTCGCCGGGTTCGGCGCGCACAGCGTCGTCCTGCTGGCGATCGCCGCGATCGCGGTCGACATGGCCGTCCAGGCGACGCTGGTCACCGGCCAGCACACGATCTACCAGCTCGACCCGTCCGCCCGCGCCCGGGTCAACAGCATCTACCTGGGCACGTTCTTCATCGGCGGCGCGATCGGCTCCCAGGCGGGCTCGATCGCCTACCACCTCGGCGGCTGGACGGCGGTCGTCGTCTTCGCCGGCGTCCTCCCGCTGCTCGGCCTGGCCGGGATGACCCGCACCCGGGTCTAGCCGAACACCTCCCGGTTCGCCGCGGCCCAATCCGCGTACGTCGTCCCGGGACGGCCCAGCAGCTCTTCGACCACACCGGTCGGCACCTGCGGGTGCCGCAAGGTTTCCTCGAAGCCGTCCAGGATCCAGTCGACCGCCTGCTCCGGGACGCCGTACCCGACCCACTGCGCGCGCTGCTCGGCGCGGGTCAGCTCGCGGAACCGGATTTCCTTTCCCAGCACGGACTCCAGTGTCGCGACCTGGCCGCGCAAGCTGACCGCCTCCGGTCCACTGAGGACGTACGTGGCGCCGACGTGGCCTTCGGTGGTGAGCACCCGGGCGGCCACCGCGGCGATGTCCCCGAGGTCGATCGGGGTCTGCGTCGCGTCACCGTAGGCCACGGCGACCTCGCCCGCGCGGACCATCGGCGCCCAGTCGAGCGTGTTGTTCATGAAGACGCCGGGCCGCAGGAACGTCCACGCGAAGCCGGCTTCCCGGACCGCGGCTTCCACGGTGCCGTACTCGTTGCCACTGGAGCCCTCGTGGTCGTCGCCGACGCTGCTGCCCGACAGCGCCACGACCCGCTTGATGCCGGCTTCGGTGGCCAGCTCGCAGAACCGCCGGACGGTCCGCGCCATCGGGGCGAGGTACACGGCGTCGACACCGTCGAGGGGCACCGTCGACGGCCGCGCGAGCGAACCGACCACGACTTCGGCGGCCGAAGGCAGGTGCGCGCGCTCGGGATCGACGGTCAGCGCCCGCACCGGCGCCCCCAAGGCCAGCAGTTCGTCGACCAACAGGCGGCCCACGCTGCCGGTCGCCCCCGTCACCAGGATCGTCATGACACCCTCCTCGTTCTCGTATGCCGTACGAGATCGTACGACATACGAGAACCCCGGCGCATCCAAACGAGAGATCAGGAGGTGATGGTCGGCAGCTCGGGCGCCGCGACGTCGTAGACCTTGCCGTCTTGGGTGAGCAGCGCCGCCAGGACCTTCGCCTTGCGGTCCGTCTGCTCCGCCGTGCCCCAGCGGACGATCTTCCCGCTCGACAACGTGAACTCCACGCTCGCCGGGGTCTTCGCCGTCGCCGTCGTGACCTGCTTCAGCAGCTGCTCCGGGATCACCCCGAGGACCGCGGTCACCGCGCGCGTCACCGGGTCGTCCGCCGACACCTTGGGCAGCTTCAGCTCGGGCAGCCCCGCCGGCCGCGCCGGGACCGTCTTGAACACCACGCCGCCGCCGTCGACGAGGTGGACGCCGTCGCCACCCGGGCCGCTGTCGAAGAACGCGATCGCCGTCCGCTCGGTCACCGTGATCTCGACCGTGTTCGGCCACGACCGCGACACCTCGACCGTCGCGATGCCCGGCATCCCGGCCACCTTGTCGCGGATCTCGTCGGTGCTCAGCCGCAGCAGCGGCTTGTCCATCGGCACCGCCGCGACCGCGCGGATCTGGTCGGCGGTCACCGTGCGCGAGCCGCTGACCACGACGTCCTTCGCGCCGAGCATCGAGCTGAAGAACAGCAGGTAGACCGACGCGACGACGGTCAGCACGGTGAGCAGCGCGACCCACCGGCGGCGGATCTCCACCTGCCGGGTGGGCCGGGCGCGCACACCGGTCTTCGGGCGCGGGCCGGTCTTCGGGCGCGCGGCGCGGGTGCGGCGGCGTTCCTCGTCGGAGCGCCGCCCCCGGCGTTCCCGCGCCAGGGCGGCACGATCCCGTTCGTCCTCTTCGGACGGACGGCGGCGTTCCCTGGTCGGACTCATCGGCTCAGCGCTTGTCCAGCTCGGCGAGGATCTCCGGGCCCAGCTGCGTCACGTCCCCGGCGCCCATGGTGACGACGAGGTCGCTGCCGCGCACCAGGCCGGCGACCAGCCGCGCGGCGACGTCGAACGCGGGCTCGTAGTGCACCGGCACGGTCACCGCGTCGGCGATCAGCGCGCCCGTCACGCCCGGCTCCGGCTCCTCGCGAGCGCCGTAGACGTCCAGCACGACGACCTCGTCGGCCAGGGACAACGCCGCGGCGAACTCCTTCGAGAACAGCTTCGTCCGCGAGTACAGGTGCGGCTGGAACACGACGACGACCCGGCCGGACCCGGCCGCGGTGCGCACCGCGCGCAGCTGCGCGTCGACCTCGGTCGGGTGGTGGGCGTAGTCGTCGTAGACGCGGATGTCGCCGGACCGGCCCTTGAACTCGAACCGCCGCCGGACGCCGCCGAAGGCCGCCAGGCCCTCCGCCAAACCGTCGGCGGGCGCGCCCAGCTCCAGCCCGGCCAGCAGCGCCGCGACCGCGTTGAGCGCCATGTGCTCACCCGGCACGGCGACCCGCACCGACAGCTCCGAACCGTCCAGCGCGAGCCGGACGACACCGCCGTCCGGGGCCGGCGCGTAGTCGAGGATGCGCGCGTCGCCCTCGTCGGTGACCGTGCGGCCGTAGCGGCGCACGCGCACGCCCAGCTCCGCGGCCTGCTTGCCCAGCTCGTCCGCCGCGGGGTCGTCCCCGCAGACGATCAGCAGCCCGCCCGGCACGATCCGGCCCACGAACTCGGTGAACACCTTCGTGTAGGCCTCGGCGGTGCCGTGGTGGTCCAGGTGGTCCGGCTCGACGTTCGTCACGACCGCGACCGACGGCGAGTAGGTCAGGAACGAACCGTCGCTCTCGTCGGCCTCGGCGACGAAGATGCCGCCCTCGCCGTGGTGGGCGTTGGCCCCGGATTCGTTGAGGTCGCCGCCGATGGCGAACGACGGGTCGAGCCGGCAGCGCTGCAGCGCCACGGTGAGCATCGACGTCGTCGACGTCTTGCCGTGCGTGCCCGCGATGCAGGCGACGCGGTGGCCTTCCATCAGCCCGGCCAGCGCCTGGGCCCGGTGCAGCACCGGGATCCCCGCGGCCCGCGCCGCGGCCAGCTCGGGGTTGGTCTCCTTGATGGCCGTCGAGACGACCACCGACGAAGGCGGCTCGGAAAGCGCGGTCAGGTTCTCGGCGGCCTGGCCGACGAACAGCTCGGCGCCCTGGGCCCGCAGCGACAGCAGCGCGCGCGACTCCTTGGCGTCCGAGCCCGACACGAAAGCGCCCCTGGCCAGCAGGATCCGCGCGATGCCGGACATGCCGGCGCCGCCGATCCCGATCAGGTGCGCCCGGCGCAGCTCTTCAGGCAAGTCAGGCACCGGCGGCCTCCAAGACGATGCGGGCGAGGGTCTCGTCGGCCTCGCGGTGGCCCATGCCGGCCGCCGCCGCGCTCATCTTCGCGACGCGGTCGGCGTCGACGACCAGCGGGACGACCAGCTCGGCGACCTTGGCCGGGGTCAGGTCGGCGTCTTCGACCATCAGCGCCGCACCGGCATCGACGGCGGGACGGCCGTTGGACGCCTGCTCGCCGTTGCCGATCGGCAGTGGGACGAACACCGCGGGCAGCCCGACCGAGGTCACCTCGGCGACCGTCATCGCGCCCGAGCGGCAGATCGCGACGTCCGCGGCCGCGTAGGCCAGGTCCATCCGCTCCAGGTACGGCACCGGCACGTACGCCGGCTTGCCCGGGAACTCCTGGACGACCAGCGTGTTCTTCGGCCCGTGCGCGTGCAGCACGCCGATCCCGGCGTCGGCCAGGTCCTTGGCCGCGCCGGACACCGCGGCGTTGATCGACTGCGCGCCCTGCGAACCGCCGAACACCAGCAGCGTCGGCGCGTCCGGGTCCAGCCCGAAGTGCTCGCGGGCCTCGGCGCGCAGCGCGGCGCGGTCCAGCGAGGTGATCGACCGGCGCAGCGGGATCCCGACGACCTCGGCCTTCGGCAGCGGGGTCCCCGGGACGGCGACGGCGACGCGCTTGGCGAACCGCGCGCCGACCTTGTTCGCCAGGCCCGCCGACTTGTTGGCCTCGTGCACGACGATCGGGACGCGTCCGCGCGCGGCGAGGTAGGCCGGGAGGGCGACGTAGCCGCCGAAGCCGACGACGACGTCCGCGCCGACCCGGTCCAGCACCTCACGGGTCTTGCGGACGGAGTCGCGCACCTTCAGCGGCAGCCGCAGCAGCTCCGGCGTCGGCTTGCGGGGCAGCGGCACCGGCGGGATCAGCTCCAGGGGGTAACCGCGGGCCGGGACGAGCTTGTTCTCCAGGCCGCGCTCGGTGCCCAGCGCCACGACCGTCGCGTCGGGGCGCAGCCGCATGACGGCGTCGGCCAGGGCGAGGGCGGGTTCGATGTGTCCTGCGGTGCCACCACCGGCGACCACGACCACGGGCCCCTTGCCCGCGGCAGACCGCTCGGTTCCCTTGACGGGCTTGCTCACCAATGACCTCTCCGGTTCGCGGTACTCCGGGTACCACGGCTCGCTGTTGTCCGCGCGGCCCCGCCGCGAGACGTGGCCGTGCTCGTCCGTGCCGCGCTGCGGCGCACCGGCTCGCGGACCGACCTGCGTCGTTCCTGCGCCGGGGCGGGCCGCGCCGCACGGGGCGCGGGCCTGGCCGCCTTCGCCCCGGTGCGCGCCGCACCCTTGCGGGTGGCGGGCGGGCGGTACGGATCGGGCGCGGGCAGCCGCAGCAGGCGTCCGAATTTACCCGGCCCCTGTGTGCGCAGTGCGGCCACCGCCTCCGGTTCGTGCCGGGCGGCGTTCGCGAGCACGCCCATGATGAGCATGGTGATCACCAGCGAGGTGCCGCCGTAGGAGATCAGCGGCAGCGTGACGCCGGTGACGGGCAGCAGGCCGACGACGTAGCCGATGTTGATGCCGGCCTGCGCCACGAGGAACACGGTGAGCGTGCCGGAGACGATCCGGATCCACGGGTCGATGTTGCGGGTGGCGATCCGCAGGCCCACGACGGCGACCGCGGCGAACAGGGCGAGCACGACGACGCAGCCGATCAGCCCGAGCTCCTCGCCGATCAGGGCGAAGATGAAGTCGTTCTGCACGTTCGGCAGGTAGTTCCAGCTGGCCGCGCCCTGGCCGAGGCCCTTGCCGAACAGCCCGCCGTCGGCGAGCGCCAGCTTGGCCTGGTTGGCCTGGAAACCCTCGGCGCTGGTGTCGGCGTCCGGCGAGAGGAACGACATGACGCGGGCGAGCCGGTAGGGCGCGATGAGGGCGAGCACGAGCACGCCGGCCAGGCCGCCCGCGAGGATCACGCCGAACAGCCGTTTCGGGGCGCCGGCGAACCACAGCAGGGCCAGCAGCACCACGGCCAGGGTGACCGTGCCGCCGAGGTCCGGTTGCAGCATGACCAGGGCGAACATCAGCAGCGCGATCGGCACCACGGGCACCAGCAGGTGCCGCCACTGGTGGATCACGTTGTACTTGATCACCAGGATGTGCGCGCCCCAGAACGCCAGCGCGACCTTCGCGGCCTCGACGGGCTGGAAGGTGAACTCGCCGATCCGGAACCAGCCCTGCGAGCCGTTCACCGTCGAGCCCAGCGGCGTCAGCACCAGCACCAGCAGGCCCAGGCAGATCACCGTCGCGGTGGCCGACATCCGCCGGATCCGCTCCAGCTTGACCCGCATGCCCAGCCAGAACACCACGCCACCGAGCGCGACGAACACCAGGTGCTTGGTGAACAGGGCGTACACGCCGCTGCCGGTCTTGGGGTTGTACGAGCCGACCGACGACGCCGAGAGCACCATGACGATGCCGATGACGGTGAGCACCCCGGTCAGCGCGAGCACGAGGTGGAACGACGCCAGCGGACGCGAGAGCCACGCGGTCAGCGCGGTCCGGAACGCGACGAAGCCGCTCTCCTTGCGCTCGCGGCGCGGGCGCTTCGGCGGGACCTTCGGCTTGGGCTCAGCTACCGTCACTCGGCTCCCCCGCCGCGTCGTCGCGGAGGACGTGCACCGCCGCGGCGAACGCGTCGCCGCGCTCGCCGTAGTTGCGGAACATGTCCAACGACGCCGCGGCGGGTGCGAGCAGCACCACGTCACCAGGCCGGGCCATCGCGCTGGCCGCACTCACCGCCGCAGTCATGGGTTCATGGTCACCCGGACGGAGGCTGTTCACCGGGACATCGGGCGCGTGTCGCGCAACAGCGGCGGCGATCACGGGTGAATCGACGCCGAGTAGCACGACTCCGCGGAGACGGCCCGCGATGCTGCTCACCAGTTCTTCGACGGAGGCGCCCTTGAGCTGGCCCCCGGCGATCCAGACGATGCTCCGGTGCGCGCGCAGCGACCCGGCGGCGGCGTGCGGGTTGGTCGCCTTCGAGTCGTTGACGTACCGGACCCCGGCGACCTCGGCCACCTCGACGGCCCGGTGCGGGGCCGGCTGGTACTCGCGCAGGCCCTTCAGCACGGCCTCCGGCGGGACGCCGTGGGCCCGGGCCAGCGCGGCCGCGGCGAGGGCGTTGGAGACGTTGTGCGGGCCGGCCGGGCGGACGTCCGACAGCGTGGCGAGCTCCTCGGCGCTGTTCGCCGGGTCGGCGACGAAAGCGCGGTCGACCAGCAGGTCTTCGACCAGGCCCAGCTCGTCGGCGGCCGGGGTGTCCAGCCGGAAGCCGACGCGGCGGGCGCTCTCGGGCGCGTGCTCGCCGGCGATCCGCGTGGACCACTCGTCGTCGGCGTTGTGCACGGCGACCTTGGCGCGGGTGTACACGCGGCCCTTGGCGGCGGCGTAGGAGTCCATCGAGCCGTGCCAGTCGATGTGGTCCTCGGCCAGGTTGAGCACCACGGCCGCGTCCGGGGCGAGGGTCGAGGACCAGTGCAGCTGGAAGCTCGACAGCTCCACGGCCAGCACGTTGTAGCCCGCGCGGACCGCGTCGAGGGCCGCGTAGCCGATGTTCCCGCAGGCCACGGCGTTGGAGCCGGCCGACTTGAGGATCGACTCCAGCACGCCGACGGTGGTCGTCTTGCCGTTGGTGCCGGTGACCACCAGCCACGACGGCGGGTGCTCGCGCAGCTGCCCGACCCTCCAGGCCAGCTCGACGTCGCCGATCACCTCGACCCCCGCCTCGGCGGCGGCCACCAGCAGCGGCGACGTCGGCCGCCAGCCGGGACTGGTGACGACCAGGACGACGTCGGACGGCGGCTCGGTCAGCCCGGGCACCAGCTCGGCACCCAGGCCGTCCAGCTCGGCCAGGCGCTCGGCGTTGCCGTCGGTGACCGTGACGCGAGCGCCGAGGTCGACCAAGACGGGCACGATCGACTTGCCGGTGACCCCCGCACCGGCGACCAGGACGTGACGACCGGCGATGTCCACGGTCAGCCTCCGAAGCCCAGCTGCTCGCTGTAGAACAGGCCGAGCCCGAACATGCAGCAGATCGCGGACAGCAGCCAGAACCGGATGATCACCGTGGTTTCGGCCCACCCGGCGAGCTCGAAGTGGTGGTGGAACGGCGCCATCCGGAACAGCCTTCGCCGGGTCGTCCGGAACACCGCGATCTGCGCGACCACCGAGATCATCTCGACCATGAACAGGCCGCCGATGACGATGGCGAGCAGCTCGGTGCGGGTGGTCATGGACAGCCCGGCGACCAGGCCGCCGAGGGCCAGCGAGCCGGTGTCGCCCATGAAGATCTTCGCCGGGGCCGCGTTCCACCACAGGAACCCGACGCAGGCGCCGGCGGCCGCGGCGGCGACCACCGCCAGGTCGAGCGGGTCGCGGACGTCGTAGCAGGCGGGCGCCGGTCCGTTGGCGCAGTTCAGCCGCTCCTGCCAGAACGCGATCACGACGTAGGTCGCGAGCACCATCGCCGCCGAGCCGCCGGCCAGGCCGTCGAGACCGTCGGTGAAGTTCACCGCGTTCGACCAGCCGGAGATCACGATGTAGCAGAAGATCACGAAGATCACCGAGGGGAAGGTGATCAGCGCGAGGTCGCGGACGTAGGAAAGGCTTTCCGACGCCGGCGTGATGCCGCGCGAGTCCGCGAAGTTCAGCGCCAGGACCGCGAAGGCGATGGTGACCACCAGCTGGCCGACCAGCTTCGCGGTCTTGTTCAGCCCGAGGTTGCGCTGCTTGCGGATCTTGATGAAGTCGTCGAGGAACCCGACGATCCCCAGGCCCACCGCGAGCATCAGCACGAGCAGCCCGGAGGCCGTCGGCGCGCCGCTGCGGGAGTTGAACATCCAGTTGATCAAGTGCGCGGCGAAGTACCCGACGACCATCGCGATGATGATCGCGACGCCACCCATCGTCGGCGTACCGCGCTTGGACTTGTGTCCCTGCGGGCCTTCCTCACGGATCTCCTGGCCGAAGCCCTGCCGGGAGAACACCCGGATCAGGTAGGGCGTGAGCAGGATGGAGATCAGCAGGCCCGCCCCGGCCGCGATCAGGATGCTGATCACGCGTCACCACCGTTCGAGCGATTCTCGGAGTTGTCGGTTTCCCGCGGTTCGAGCAGGGCTTCGGCGACCCGCCAGAGGCCGGCGGCCTTGGAGGCTTTCACCAGCACTGCGTCCCCCGGGCGGAGCTGATCATGCAGCAGGGCGATCGCGGCCTCGACGTCGGGTACCAGAGTCGATTCCTCGCCCCAGGAGCCTTCCTGGTGCGCGCCCTGGTGCATCGCCGCCGCCTCGGGGCCGATCACGACGAGCTTGGCGATGTTGAGCCGGACGACCAGGCGGCCGATCTCGTCGTGCGCGGTGACCGCGTCCGCGCCGAGCTCGCCCATCACGCCGAGCACGGCCCAGGACCGGCGGCCGGACTCCCGCGTCATCGCCGCGAGGGCCTTCAGGCCGGCCCGCATCGACTCGGGGTTGGCGTTGAAGGAGTCGTTGAGGATCGTGACGCCGTCGGCGCGGGTGACGACCTCCATGCGCCGCGCCGAGCGCCGTTCGAGGTTCGACAGCCCGGTGGCGATCTCGGCCGGGGTCGAGCCCAGCTCGAGGGCGACGGCCGCGGCCGACAGCGCGTTGCCGACGTGGTGCTCGCCGTGCAGCGGCAGCGTGACGTCGGCTTCGCCGGCCGGCGTGACCAGCCGGAAGGAGGCGCGGGCTTCGTCGTCGAGGGTGATGTTCTCCGCGCGGACCTGCGCCGAGGCGCTTTCGCCGACGAACACGACGCGGGCCTTGGTGCGGCTGGCCATGGCGGCGACCAGCGGGTCGTCGAGGTTGAGGATCGCGACGCCGTCCTCGGGCAGGGCCTCGACCAGCTCGCCCTTGGTCTTCGCGATGCCTTCGCGCGAGCCGAACTCGCCGACGTGCGCGGTGCCGACGTTGAGCACCACGCCGATCTTCGGCGGCGCGATCTCGGCGAGGTGGGCGATGTGCCCCGGCCCGCGCGCGGACAGCTCCAGCACCAGGTGCCGGGTCCGCGCGTCGGCCCGCAGGGCGGTCCAGGGGTGGCCCAGCTCGTTGTTGAACGACCCGGGCGGCGCGACCGTCGGGCCGAGCGGCTCGAGCAGCTGCGCGATGACGTCCTTCGTGGACGTCTTGCCGGACGAGCCGGTGACGCCGACGACGGTCAGGGTGCCCTCGGAGAGGCGCTGCACGACGAACCGGGCGAGCTTGGCGAGGGCGGCGAGCACCGCGGCGCCGGAGCCGTCCGTGTCGCCGGTCAGCGCGACCGACCGCTCGTGGGCCTCGCCCGGGGCCAGGGGCGGGACGACGATCGCGGGCGCGTCCACTTCGCGAGCGGCCAGCACGGCCACGGCACCGGCCTCGACGGCCTGCGCGGCGAAGTCGTGGCCGTCGACCTTCTCCCCCGGCAGGGCGACGAACAGGCCGCCGGGCGTGAGCTTCCGGGTGTCGAACTCCACGCTGCCGGTCACCTGCGTGCCCGGGTCGGCGCGGTGCAGCCGGCCGCCGACGACGTCGGCGATCTCGGCCAGGCTGAGCACGATCACACACTCACCTCGAGTTTGTTGCGGATGGCCGCGGCCAGCTCGTCGCGGTCGGAGAACGGGTGCACGACGCCGCCGGCCTCCTGGCCGGACTCGTGCCCCTTGCCGGCGAGGAAGACGATGTCGCCCGGCCCGGCGAGCGCGACGGCGTGCTCGATGGCTTCGCGGCGGTCGCCGATTTCGACGATCTCGCCGCCTTCGGCGGGCCCGACGGCGCGGGCGCCGGCGAGCATCGCGGCACGGATCGCCGCGGGGTCTTCGGAGCGCGGGTTGTCGTCGGTGACGATCAGGACCTCGCTGCGGCGGGCCGCCGCCTCGCCCATCATCGGGCGCTTGGCGGTGTCGCGGTCGCCGCCGCAGCCGAGCACGGTGATGATCCGGCCTTCGGTGCGCGCCCGGAGCGCGTCCAGGCCCTGGGCGACCGCGGCCGGCTTGTGGGCGTAGTCGACGACGGCGGTGAACTCCTGGCCGACGTAGACGCGTTCCATCCGGCCCGGCACCTGCACCTGGGCGAGCCCGGCGACGATGTGCTCGAGGCCCACCCCGGCCGTGCTGAGGATCGCGGCGGCGAGCACGGCGTTGGCGACGTTGAACTCGCCGGGCAGCGGGATCCGCGCGGGCGCGCTGAGGCCGTCCGGGCCGTGCAGGGTGAACGTCTGCTCGCCGTGCGGGGTGGCCTGCAGGTCGGTGGCCTTCCACGTCGCGTCGGTACCGGGGTCGGTGGTCACCGTGACCGTCTGCGGCGTGAGCAGGGCCTGGCCCCAGGCACTGTCGACCACGACGACCTCGGTGGTCGAGCGGCCGTCGAACAGCAGTGACTTCGCGGCGAAGTACTCCTGCATGTCCTTGTGGAAGTCCAGGTGGTCCTGGGAGAGGTTGGTGAAGGCGCCGACCGCGAACCGGGTGCCGTTGGCGCGGCCCAGCGCGAGCGCGTGGCTGGAGACCTCCATCGGCACGTGCGTGACGCCGCGCTCCAGCATCACCGCGAGCAGCGCCTGCAGGTCCGGCGCCTCCGGCGTGGTGAACCCGCTGACCAGCCGCTCGCCGGCGATCCGGGTCTCGACGGTGCCGATCAGGCCGGTGGTCAGGCCGGCCGCCTGCAGGCCGGCGTCGACCAGGTAGGACGTCGTGGTCTTGCCGGACGTGCCGGTGACGCCGAGGACGGCCAGCCGCAGCGACGGCTCCCCGTAGATCCAGGCGGCGATCTCGCCGAGGGCGGCGCGCGGGTCGGCGTGCACGAGGATCGGGACGCCGGCGTCGCGCAGCGCGGGGCGCTCGGCCCCGTCGGCGTCGGTGAGGACCGCGACGGCGCCCGCGGCGATCGCCTGGTCGCTGAAGTCGGCCCCGTGGGCCCGCGCCCCGGGCAGGGCGGCGAAGAGGTCGCCGGGCAGCACGTGCTGCGCGCGCAGGGTGGTGCCGGTGACGGTGAGCTCGGCGGCGTCGGGACGGTCGGCGATCAGCCGCGCGTCCGCCCTGGCGAGGAGGGTCGCCAGCGGGACCGGGTCGATGCGCGCCGGGCGCGGCGGCGCGGGGACCGCTTTCACCGGGCTTTCCGGCACCTGGGAACTGGACGATGACACGGACACGGCCAAGAGGCTACCGGCGGGCGTTCGGGGGGCCCGCACGCGGTACGGCGATTGCGCGCGGCTGAGGCAGATGTGCTAGACGGCGGCCCGCACCCCGTTGCGCCGCAACACTTTCCCCGGCGCTCGGGACCGATGTGGACGTTGGACGCGGAAAAGCCCCCTCACGCAGGTGAGGGGGCCTTCACGGACTGTGCCTACGGCACGATGAGCGGGACCTCCGGCGACGGCCCGTCCGACAGCGGGATCTGGTACCGCTGCGTCAGGTACGAGGCGATGCTGTGGAACAGCGGCGCCGCGGAGTGTCCCACCGGCAGCGTCGTGTCGGGGGCGTCCAGCCGGATGCCGACCACGAACCTCGGGTGGTCCGCGGGCAGGATGCCGGCGAAGGTGATGTTGTAGAGGTGGTCGCTGTAGCCCTTGTTCCGCGGGTCGATCTGCTGGCCGGTGCCGGTCTTGCCGGAGACCTGGTAGCCCTCGACCGCCGCCGTCGGCGCGGTGCCCTTCTGCAGGCCCTTGCCGTTCTGCGCGACCGCGCGCATCATGTCGCGCACCGTCTTCGCCGTCTGCGGGGGCACCACCTGCACCGTCTTCGGCGCCGGCTCGGGCACCGTCGTGCCGTCCGGGTTCACCTTCGCCTTGACGATCCGGGGTTCGACGCGCAGGCCATCGTTCGCGATCGTCTGGTACAGCCCGGCCATCTGCAGCACGGTCATCGACAGGCCCTGCCCGATCGGCAGGTTGCCGAAGGTCGTCGCCGACCACTGGCTGCGCGGCGGCACCAGGCCCGCGCTCTCACCGGGCAGGCCGACGCCGGTGCGCTGGCCGAGGCCGAACTTCTTGAGCAGGTCGAGGTAGCGGTCCTCACCGATCTTCTGCGCCAGCAGCAGCGTGCCGATGTTGGACGACTTGGCGAAGATCCCGGTGGTGGTGAACGTCTGCGTCCCGTGCGTCCAGGCGTCGTGCACGGTCTTGTCGGCGACCTGCAGCTGGCCGGGCACCTGGACGGTCGACTCCGGGGTCGCGATGCCGTAGTCGATCGCCCCGGTGGCGGTGACGATCTTGTTGACCGAACCCGGTTCGAACGGCGTGGTGACCGCGGGGTTGGCCAGGTCGTCGGCCGTCCAGGTGGACTGGTCGTTGGGGTCGAACGACGTGTTGTTGGCCAGCGCGTAGACCTCGCCGGTCTTGGCGTCCATGACGACCGCCTGGCCGCCCTTGGCGTGCGACTGCTGGACGTAGTCCGAAAGCTGGCGCTGCACCTCGTACTGCAGGTCGGAGTCGATGGTCAGCTCGAGGTCCGACCCCGGCACGGCGGCCTGCAGATCGCGCTCGGTACCCGGGATGACGACGTTGTCGC
Organism: Amycolatopsis sp. NPDC005961; assembly: GCF_040629235.1. Taxonomy (NCBI): domain Bacteria; kingdom Bacillati; phylum Actinomycetota; class Actinomycetes; order Pseudonocardiales; family Pseudonocardiaceae; genus Amycolatopsis; species Amycolatopsis sp. NPDC005961. The sequence continues at coordinate 206,546 of NZ_JBEXVF010000001.1, forward strand.
TGCCGTTCTTGGTGTTGACCAGCATCCGGCCCGGGGTGCCCGCCAGGTCGTTGTCGCGGAGCTGCTCCAGCCCGACCAGGCCGTGCAGGTTGTGCTTGGACACGTCCGGGTCGTCGGAGCGCCAGTTCGCGGCGCCGACGATGTTGGACGCGAGGCTGCCGCCCGGGTACTCGCGCAGGGCGCGCTTCTCGACGCCGATCCACGCGAACTTCTTGACGATGTCGGCGGCGACCGACGGCTCGACGTTGTGCTCGAGGTAGGTGAAGGACGCCGGCTTGTGGAACAGGTCCAGCAGCTGCTGCTCGGTGAGCGTCGGCACCTTGGTGGCGATGTACTTGGCGGCCGCGGCGGTCTCGGCGTCGAACGTCTTCTTCGTGCCGGGGTTCTTGGCGGCGAAGTCGTCCATGCTCTTGTGCAGCGCCTTGAGGTTCACCGACAGCGAGCGCACCTCGACGCTGAACGCCAGCTTGGCACCGTTGCGGTCCACAATGGACCCGCGCTGGGCGGGGATGTCGATGGTCTGGGCGCGCTGCTTCTCGGCCGCGGCCGAGAGCGCCGCGGCGTCGAACCACTGCACCTGCACCAGTTTCACGCCGGCGACGAGCAGCAGGGCGACCAGGATGAGGCGCACGGCGGAGAACCGGCTGCGGTTCCCGCCGTTGCCCCGGCGCGCGGTCGCGCTGCGCGTCCCGGCGGCGTAGGTCCGCCGCGCGCTCCCGGTGGTGCGCGCGCGGGCCTGTCCCCGGCTCGAAGCCATCACTGGCCGCCTCCGGGCTGCGCCGGCGGCGCGGGCTGCTCGTCGGCGGGCACGGCGGGCTGGTCGCCCTCGATCGGCACACCCTGCTGCGACTGCGTGCCCGCCGCGGGCGCGGCCGGTGGCGCGACGGGCACCGCCGGCGCGTCCGCCTTGGCCTTCTTGGGCTCGCCGACGAGCGAGGTCTTCCCGTCCGGGCCCACGAGGATCCGCGCCGGGTCGCCGCCCGGCACCATGCCCAGCTGCTGGGCCGCGGGGGCCAGCGACGCGGGCGACTCGGCCTTCGCGACGTCGCGCTGCAGCTGTTCCTTCGTCTCGGCCAGGTTCGAGTTGGTCGTGCGCAGCTGCTCGAGCCGGTAGGAGTCGGCGATCGCCTGCGTGGTCAGCCACAGCGTGGTCGCCACGCCGGCGGCCAGCAGCGCCATCATCAGCAGCACGAACGACGCGCGCGACTTCGGCAGCCGCAGCTTGAGCCGGACCGTGGACTCGCGAGCCTCGCCCGGCTCGGCGGTCTTCGGCGCGGGCCGCGGCTCGCGCTCCTTGAGCAGGTCGGCTCGCTGGGCACGGCGCGCGTAGGCACGCTCGGCCGCGGACGTGCGGCCTCGCGACGCGCGGCGCGGCGCGGCCTTGCCCGGCTCGGTGGTCTGCGGGTCCGGCTCGACAGTGGTCGAGGTGCGGGCGGCCTCGCTGCGGCCCCGCGTCGCCGGCGCGGCCGGGCGGCGGGACTTCGCGGGAGCGGTCATCGCGGCTCTCCGATCCTCTCTGCGGCCCGCAACCGCACCGAAGCGGCGCGCGGGTTTCGTTCGGTCTCCTCTTCGCCGGCCTTTTCGGCGCCCCGGGTCAGCAGCTTCAGCTCCGGTCCGTGTCCCGGCAGCTCGACCGGAAGTCCCTCCGGGGTGCGGGACTTCGCGAGCTCGGCCAGCGCCTGCTTGACCAGCCGGTCTTCCAGGGACTGGTAGGACTCGACGACGATCCGCCCGCCCACGGCGAGCGCGCCCAGCGCGGCGGGCATGGCCCGGCGGAGCACCTCCAGCTCGCCGTTGACCTCGATCCGCAGCGCCTGGAACGTCCGCTTGGCCGGGTGCCCGCCGGTCCGCCTGCTGGCCGCCGGGACGGCGTCGTAAAGCAGCTCGACCAGGCGGCCGCTCATGGTGAACGGCTCCTTCTCGCGGGCGTTCACGACGGACCGGACGATCCGCTGCGCGAACCGCTCCTCGCCGTAGTCCCGCAGGATCCGGATCAGCTCGCCGGGCGCGTAGGTGTTGAGGACGTCGGCGGCGGTGAACCCGGTGGTCGGGTCCATCCGCATGTCGAGCGGCGCGTCCTTCGAGTAGGCGAAGCCGCGCTCGGCGCGGTCCAGCTGCATCGAGGAGACGCCGAGGTCGAACAGGATGCCGTCGGCCTTGGCGATCTTCAGCCCGGCGAGGGCTTCGGGGAGTCCGTCGTAGACGGTGTGCACGAGGTGGACGCGGTCGCCGTGGCGGGCGAGGCGTTCGCCGGACTTCTCCAGCGCGGCCGGATCCCGGTCGAGCGCGACGAGGCGCATGCGCGGGAAGGAGTCGAGGAGGGCGTCGGAGTGGCCGCCGAGGCCCACGGTCGCGTCCACGAGGACGCCGTCGCGCTCGGCGAACACGGGAGTGAACAGCTCGACGATGCGGTCGAGCAGCACCGGGACGTGCTCGGGTGCCGTCATGTTCCCTCCCCCTTTCTCGCCTGGTCGGCCCGGGGGAAATATGGCGGATGCCGTCAGGTCCCTGTCCGCCCGCTGCCGACCTGGTACCGGGGAAGGTGCACCAGGGCTGTTGAGCGGACAGAGGCCTCACGGCATCCGGGTGGGCGTCTCCCACGGCGCGGGCGGCGAACCTCTTCGTCCCCCGACGACGAAGGTGCACCGCGACCGCACGCCTAGAAGACGCCCGGCAGTACTTCCTCTCGAGCCTTCGCGTAGCTGTCTTCGTGTTCTTCCAGGTAGCCCTGCCACGCTTGGGCGTCCCAGATCTCGAGCCTGGTGATCGCCCCGATCACCACGCAGTCCTTGCTGAGCCCCGCGTAGCGGCGGAGCTCGGACGCGATGCTGATGCGCCCCTGGCCGTCCGGTCGTTGCTCGTCCGTGCCCGCGAACAGGTAGCGCTGGTAGGCCCGGACCGCCTCGTTGGTGAACGGGGCGTCGGCGACCTTGCGCGCCATCTGCTCGAACTCGGCACGGGGGAAGATGAAGAGGCAGTGATCCTGCCCCTTGGTGACCATCAGCCCACCCGCCAAGGCGTCACGGAACTTCGCGGGCAGCGCGAGCCGCCCTTTGTCGTCCAGTTTCGGGGTGTGGGTGCCGAGGAACACGGCCTCCACCTCCCTACCGCGACCGGTGGCGGACCACTGACTGCGGCTACGGGGCTTCCCTTCCGCCCCACTGGCCACCACCGTACCCCACTTTTCACCACAGTCAACGCGTGAAACCGGCGACTCACTCCGTCGAGTGCTTTGTTTGCGCAGGTCAGCAGGGTGGGGGCCGGTGGGGGGTGCGGTGGGGCACGGTGGCCAAGATCCCCCGCGCCGGGGGCCGGAGCAACCTCAGCTGTACCCCATGCGTCCGCATAACGGCCGCGAAAGAACCCACAGGCTGTTCCGTGGGGCCGGGTGGGGAGCCCGGGTGGGGCCCGGTGGGGGCAAGAGGTGGGGCCCAGTGGGGACCCCCACGTGATCAGCCGGGCATCACGCGTGACCCAGCAGGCATCACCCGTGATCCGGAGGTCGACACGCGTGATCCGAGGGTCGACACGGCACCGCCGCAGTGTGTCGACCCCGCAATCACGCGTGATGCCCCTCCAGTCACGCGTGATGCCTCTTCAATCACGCGTGATGCCTCACTGGACACGCGTGATGCCCCCGCGGGCTCAGTCCTCGGCGGTGAGGAGGGAGGCGATGCGGGACGCGAGCCGGGCGCTGTCGACCGGGGTCACGTTCACCCACTCCTGCCCACCCCGCCCCGGCGTCTTCGTCGCGCAGTACGCCCCGACGTCCGTGTCGAACCACGTCAGCCCGCCCACCCGGGACACCCGGCCCGACGCCGCCCGCCGGCTCACGCTGAACTGTCCCGCCGCGTACACCGGCCGGGCCTGGATCGCCAGGACCTCCTGCTGCTGCGCGGAAGCGGAAGCCGAGCCCGAAGCCGAAGCCGGGCCGGAAGCCTCCGCGAGCGCCGACGCCGCGAGGTTGACGCCGTAGCCCGGCCCCGCCGTCAACTCCGGCAACACGTCGACGAGCGCCGTGCACAGCTCGCCCGAGCCGATCGAGTCCAGGCCGATCGTCTGCTCCGGCTGGGTCGCCAGCACGCCGCGGCGGCCGCGGGTCGCCGTCACCGCGCGGAACGGGGCCGGTGCCGTCATGTCCGCCAGCGCCTCGCACGCCACGAACACCTCGCCGCCCGCCAGCAGGTCCAGGCGCGCGGCCAGTTCCGGTGCCAGTGAGCCGTCGTACAGCCCGCGCTCGGCGAGGTTCTCGTACACCGCCTTCCGCACCTCGGCGCGTTCCTCGTCGGTCCCGCCGACGCTGCGGACCGTCAGCGGCTCCGGTGGGCGGTCGTGGCCGAGGTCGGTCCAGAGGATGTCGAACGCCGACGCCGAGACGCGGATCAAGCCGGCCCCAGCGTGGGCGGGTCCGCGAACGTCTCGGCCGGCACGTGGCCGCGCAGGGCCGTGTCGCGGGTCCGCAGCACGTCGATCGCCTTCTGCCGCGCGGCTTCCGCCTCGGCGCGGCGGGCCGCCATCTCGTCGGCCAGCCCGGCCAGGACGAGCACGTTCCCGGACGAGGCGGCGTCGCGGATCATCGACGCCGGGTCGTAGGCCACCGGCGGCGGCATGTCCGCGCGGGCCCGCGCGGCCGCGTCCGCCTGCGCGCCGACCGCGCCGCCCACCGACGCCGAGACGGCGGCCGAGTGCGAAAGCCACCGGGCGGCCCGGCTCACGGCCTCACGCGCGGCGTCCCCCGCGGCGCCGCGCCAGTTCTCCTGCGAGGACGCGATCAGCCCGGCGAGGTCGGCGGTCGACTCGTGCAGCCGTTTCGCCAGCCCCTCCCAGCGCGCGGCCGCCTCGCCCGCGGCGACCGGGTCGTTGTCCCGCTCGACCTCCGCGGCCATCGCCTCGTGGCTGTAGGCCTCGTACCTCGCGGCGGGCACAGGGGGTTCGGACACGGCGCACCTCCCGGGTTCAGGGCAGCTTGGGCTCGACCAGCCCGGCCACCGTGCCCGCGCGGCGGCACGCGAGCGGGGTGTCCGAGAAGCCGGTGTTGCTGACGTCGATCTGGACGCTGGCGGCGTCGCCCACCCCGAGCAGCACGGCGCAGGTGCCGTCGGCGGCCTTCTTGTCCGCGACCTGCAGCGCCGGGTGGGTGCCGACCTTGGTCTTCGTGGCCGTCTTCTTCGCGACCTCGAGGTCGGCCAGGCCGTCGGTCTCGCTCAGGGTCACGGTGACGCCGAAGGTGCCGGGCACCGTCCAGTCGCACGCGCGGGCGCCGGCGATCTCCTTGGGCTTGCCCAGGACGCTCACCCCCGCGGTCGAGCGGTCCTGCGGGTCCAGCAGCGTGCAGGGATCGATCGCGGCGAGGCCGGTCCACGCGACGACGGGCGGCTTCCCGGCCGTCGCGGAGGCAAGGGCCGAAGCGTGCCCGGCGGCGGCCGGCTCGGCGGCTCGCTGCTGCCCACATCCGGCGACCAGTACGAGAAAGACGGGTACCCACAGCAGTCGCATCCGGTCAGCCACCCGTGCAGTCCACCCCTTCGGCCGCCTGCTCGTCGGCGTGCTGGTACTTCGCCAGCGCCGTGCCGATCCGGTGCTTCAACGTCTCGAGCTCCTTGCCGAACGCGGTCAGCTGCTGCACGGCCGAGCCGCGCCCGCCGATGCCGTACTCGGCCATGAACTTGCCGATCTCCCCCGCGTACCCGCCGCCGAGCGGCACGGTCCGGCCGAGCACCTTCGCCTCGCGGACCATCTCGCCGACGACGTCCTGCAGGGCGCCGATCTTCGCGTAGGCATCCGTCGCCAGCTCGGGCGCGACCGCGAACCCGCGGACGTCGTACGACTGCTGCCGCACCTCGCTCATGAGCGGTTACGCCTCTCTGTAGCCGGGCGAACTCGTATCGGAGCATAGAACAGAGCGGGGTGTCAGCGGGAGCGCCCAGAATCGGGTGACAACACACCCGTTCGGGGTATCGTCGCTGCTTGCGCAGTGTCATCAACCGACGTGCCGGGCGTGATGCCCCGGGCTTCGCGGGGTTCCGCCCCCAGGTTCGCCCGGGTTTGACACACTGGATGGAAGGCTGGTCGCTGCGCGCGGACAGCAGCGATGGGGGCCGTTCGGGCCCGGCGGTGCGCACAGTGCGCGCGGCCATGCGCCACCAGGAGGTCGAGTGACGTCGAGAATCCAGTCTGCGGCGCCCGGATCGGGCGAGCAGGCATCCGGACGGCCGCCTTACCCGGCGGAGTCCACGGGTAACGGCCGGGCCTCCGGCCGTCCCGCGAGAGTGTCGCTGGACGAACTGCACGAAACCGCGCGGCGCATCGCCGCGAACGTGGAGCGCGTGCTGGTCGGCAAGCCCGACGTCATCCGGATCGCGCTGGTCACGCTGCTCGCCGAAGGCCACCTCCTGGTCGAGGACGTGCCCGGCGTCGGCAAGACGTCGCTGGCCAAGGCCCTCGCCCGGTCGATCGACTGCACCGTCAGCCGCATCCAGTTCACCCCGGACCTGCTGCCGAGCGACGTCACCGGCGTCTCCATCTACAACCGGCAGAGCGGCGGGTTCGAGTTCCGGCCCGGCCCGGTGTTCGCGAACATCGTGGTCGGCGACGAGATCAACCGCGCCTCGCCGAAGACGCAGTCGGCGCTGCTGGAGTGCATGGAAGAGCACCAGGTCACCGTCGACACCTCGACGTACTACCTCGACGAGCCGTTCATGGTGATCGCCACCCAGAACCCGATCGAGATGGAAGGCACCTACGCGCTGCCGGAAGCCCAGCGCGACCGGTTCACCGCGCGGGTCTCCATCGGCTACCCCGACCAGCAGGCCGAGCTGGCCATGGTCGACGAGCACGCCGGGCACAACCCGATGGACGACCTGCAGCCGGTTTCCGACGGCGAGACCGTGCACCGGCTGATCGAGACGGTCCGCGGCGTGCACATGGCGCCGGAAGTCCGCCGCTACGCCGTCGACGTCGTCTCGGCCACCCGCCAGGTCCCGGAGATCCGGCTCGGCGCGTCCCCGCGCGCGACGCTGCACCTCGTCCGCGCGGCGCGGGCGCAGGCGGCGCTTTCGGGCCGCGACTACGTCGTGCCGGACGACCTGCACACGGTCGCCGTGCCGGTGCTGGCGCACCGCCTGGTGCTGACCACCGAGGCCCACGCGGCGCGCCGGTCGGCGACCGACGTCGTGCGGGCGGTGCTGCACCGGGTGCCGGTGCCGCAGGGCTCCCGGCCCGGTGCAAATCCGACCCAAAAGTAGGCCGGCCCCGGAGCGGAACTTGTCCATCGCCGCAAAAGCCATCCGGCCGTGACTGTGGTCGGATTGGCACCAACTGCACAGTAAACCGCGAACGGGAGAGAACGACGTGCTGCGTGCCCTGTCCGGCTTGACCACTCGCGGCCGCTGCCTGCTGGCCGCGGGGCTGGCGGCCGCGGTGTGCTCGTTCGTGCTCAACGAACGCGACCTGCTGCGGGTCGCCGTCTTCGTGGTGGCGCTGCCGTTGCTGGTCGCCGTGTTCATCTCGGCGACCCGGCTGCGCATCGGCGCCACCCGCGCGCTGCACCCCCAGCGGGTCGCGGTCGGCGGCGCCGGCGAGGTGCAGCTGGAACTGTGGCGCAGCGGGCGGCTGCCGGCCGGCGAGATCCTCCTCGAGGACGGCGTGCCGTACGCGCTGGGTTCGCGGCCGCGGTTCGTCGTCGAACGCCTCCCGCACGACCGGCGGGTCGCGCTGCGCTACCCGCTGCAGCCGGTGCTGCGCGGGATCCAGCAGGTCGGACCGCTGCGCGCGACCATCACCGACCCGTTCGGGCTGTGCGAGTTCGAGCGCGAGCTGATCGGGCACTCGCGGCTGGTCGTGGTGCCCCGGGTGGTCCCGCTGTGGGGCCTGCCGAGCGGCGCGGGCATCGGCGTCGGCGACGACGGCACGGTCCGGCTGCACGCCGGGCAGGGCGAGGCCGACGTGATCGTCCGCCAGTACCGCCAGGGCGACGACCTGCGCAAGGTCCACTGGCGCTCGACGGCCCGCCGCGACGAGATCATGGTGCGCGTCGAGGAACGGCCGTGGCGCGGCGGCACGACGGTGCTGCTCGACCACCGCGCGGCCGCCCACCACGGCAGCGGCCCGGCCGCCAGCCTGGAGTGGGCGGTGTCCTTCGCCGCGTCGGCCGCGCTGCACCTGCGCCGGGCCGGGCACCGCGTCCGCCTGGTCAGCGAGCACGGCGTGACGCTCGCCGACACCCCCGGCGACGGCGGCGACCACTACGACCACGTGGTGCTCGACGCGCTGGCGGCGCTGCAGCCCGCCCACCAGCGCGACATCACGCTGGCCAGCGACCCGGCCGACGGCCAGGAGCTGATCGCGGTGCTCGGCACGGTCAGCACGGAGGCGGTGCACGAGCTGGCCCAGTTCCGCCCGCGCGGGATCCGCAGCCTGGCTGTCCTGCTCGACACGCCCACGTGGTCGGCCGGGGTGACCGCGCCGGAGCAGAGGGCGGCGGCCACGGAGGACTCGGCGGCGTTGCTGCGCGCGTCCGGCTGGGGCGTGGTGATCGCCGGGCCGGGTTCGCCGATGCCCCAGGTGTGGGCGGAGCTGTGCCGCAGCGGCGCCCGCCGCGGCACGCTGATCGGCGGTCCGCGATGAGCACCGACCCGCGGCTCACGAACCCGCGCGACCACCATCCCGCGACGAACCCCTCCGCCACCCCGGCCCCGATCGGCGGTTCCCGATGAGCACCGCCGCCCCGCCGCGCCCGGCGAAGCGTCCCTCCTCTCAGCACCCGCTCTCCGCCTGGCGGGGCAGCCTGCTCGCGCCGTCCGCCGCCGGGATTGCCACCCTCTGCGCCGCGACCTCCGTGACCAGCGTCGTCTCCGGCCTGGCCTGGTTCGGCTACCTGTTCGTCGCCGTGCTGCTGATCGCCGCGACCGGCCTCGCGCTGCGGTCGCTGCAGGTGCCGACCGTGCTCGTCGGCCTCGGCCAGCTGCTCGTGCTGCTCTTCCTGATCACCGGCGCGTTCACCACGCACGGGATCCTGCAGGTCATCCCCGGCCCGGAGGCGTTCGGCGAGATCGGGAACACGCTCTCGGCCGCCGCCGAGCAGATTCGCGTCGGGCTGCCGCCGGTCGAGGGCAGCCAGCCGATCCTGTGCCTGGTGACCATCCTCGTCGGCCTGGTCGCCGTGCTCGTCGACACGCTGACGGTGGCCGCCGCGGCCCCCGCCGCGACCGGGCTCGTGCTGCTCTGCGTCTACGCCGTGCCCGCCGCGCTGAGCGAAGAAATGCTGCCGTGGTGGACGTTCCTGCTCGGCGGGGCGGCGTTCGCCGGCCTGCTGGCCGTCGACGGCAACCACCGGCACCGGCGCTGGCGGACCCGGGAAGCACCCGGGCGCAGCGGCAAGCCGGGCGTGCTGTCCGCGCCGGTCGCGGTCGTCGCCGCGGCGATCGTGCTCGGTCTCTTCGGCGGCGCGATCACCTGGGTCGGCACGGTCGGGCGGATCCCGTTCGGCAACGGCGGCGACGGCCCCGGCGCGGGCGCCGGCGGGTTCGGCATCCAGCCGTTCACCGAGCTGCGCGGCATGCTCGACCAGGGGTCCAACCGCGAGCTGTTCAAGGTCCGCGGCCTCGGCACCGACCGGCGGCTGATGCGCGCGATGACGCTGGACACCTACTACCCCAACAAGGGCTGGGGCCTGCACGACGAAGGCCGTTCGCAGCAGGGCGTCCCGGTCGGGCCGCAGCTGCCGGCCGCCCCGGGCGACGACGGCAGCGGTGCCGCGCGCAAGATCGACGTCGAGCCGGCCAGCTGGCGCGACAACTGGCTGCCGGTGTACGGCGCGCCGCGGGTGATCGACGGCGCCCCCAACGGCTACCTCTACGACCAGGTCAGCGGCACGGTGTTCACGACGCGCAGCGAGGCTCCGCCGTCCTACACCGAATACGCGTCGCTGAAGGAGCCCACGGCCCAGGAGCTGCGCGTGACCCCGCAGGTCGACGACCTGCCGCCGCGCTACACGCAGATCGACCGCGTCGACGACCGCGTCCGCGCGAAGACGCAGCAGCTGATCGAGGGCGCGTCCAACGACTTCGACAAGGCGTCGGCGATCTGGCGGTACTTCACGGCGCAGAACGGGTTCGTCTACGACACGAAGACCGCGCCGGCGAACGACGCCGACGCGCTCGCGGACTTCATACTCAACGGCAAGCGCGGCTTCTGCGAGCAGTTCGCGTCGGCGATGGCCGTGATGCTGCGGGTCGCGGGCATCCCGTCGCGGGTGGCCATCGGGTTCACTCCCGGGGTGCCGGTCAACGACTACCTGTCGATCAGCACCCAGGACGCGCACGCGTGGGTCGAGGCGTACTTCGGCGGCAAGGGCTGGGTGACGTTCGACCCGACGCCGCTGTCGGACGGCCGCGGCATCACCCCGTCGTACCTGCAGGCCGGTTCGCAGGACGGCAACCAGCCCGACGACACCCAGATCGCGCCGAGCACGGTCCAGTCGAGCGCCGCGCCGACCGGCGCGCCCCGGGACACCGAGCAGAACCCGCAGGCGCAGGGCCCGCAGGCGGTCGACGACGGCACGCCGACCTGGGTGTGGGTGCTCGCGGGGGTGCTGGCGGCGCTCGCGCTGGCGGCGACGATCCTGGTGGTCGCCGGCGGGCGTCGCGGCCGGCCGGACCGCGAGCCCGCGGCCACCGGGCTCGGGGCGGTGCTCAAGAACTGGCTGCCGCTGATCGCCGCCGCGTTGTGGATGGCGGTGCTCGGCGTGCTGACGTGGCAGGTCGGCTGGTGGTTCAGCCTGCTCGTGGTGCTGCTGCTGGCCGGGCTGCTGGGCCCGTCGGCGGCGCGCGACGTCGGACGGCGCCGCCGGCTGCAGGAGATCGTCGGGCAGCGCCCGGGTGCGGCGGACGCGGCGTGGTCCGAGCTGCGGGCCGAGTGCGCCGACCGCGGGCTGCCGATCCCGCCTAGCGACACGGTCCGCGTGGCGGGTCAGAAGCTGGCGGCGAAGCACCACCTGGACGACGAAGGCCGCGACGGCCTGCGCACGGTGATCGGCGTGGTGGAGAAGTCCTGGTACGGCGAGGACGGCAACGCCGACCCGACGCTCCCCCCGGCGTTCGACCACCTTCGGCGGAGCCTCCACCGGAACGCCCCGCTGTCCTGGAAGGGCCGGTTGTTCCCGAAGTCCCTTTTCCGCAACCGCGACTGAGGTGTGCGGCACCAGGCATCTCGCGTGATCAGACCGGCATCTCGCGTGTCTGGAGGGGCATCACGTGTGTCTGGACGGGCATCACGTGTGTCTGGACGGGCATCACGCTGATGCCCCTCGGATCACGCGTGATGCCCGCTCGATCACGCGAGATACCTCTCTGATCACGTGAGTTCCGGGCCTGGTCAAGTCGGTCACCCGCCCGGGCGTCACCCGTTGTCACCGCGGGCGGTGCGGGAGCGGCGAAACCGGGTGAGCACACAAGAAGATCCGCGTCCCGCCCGGGGAGGCGTGACGCGGATCTCGATGGTCTTGCGGCGCTACTGCTCCTCGAAGCGCTGGCGGAAGCGCTCTTCCATCCGCTGGGTGAAGGAGCTGCGGCGGCCCGACTGCTTGGCCCCGCGAGATCCCGCTCCACCGCCCTTGCCGTCCGATTCGGCGCCGTGCCGGATCGATGTGACGGCCAACATGACCCCGAAGAACATCACGAGGAACCCGAGCACGCTGATCAGCGGGATGTCGGCCACCCGGAACTGCGGCACCACCACGCCCAGCACCAGCAGGGCCACGCCCACTACGAACAGGGCGATGCCCTGGATACGCCGTCGGCGAGCGGGGCGACGCAACCGGGTGCCACGCACCGTGGATGCGAACTTGGGGTCCTCGGCATAGAGCTCGCGCTCGATTTGATCGAGCAGCCGCTGCTCATGCTCGGAGAGTGGCATCTTTCCTCCTCCGGCACAGCTGTCGCGGGCGCCGGGCCGCGCAACGTTCTGGACCCAACAGCCAACCCCAGGCGGGGTGGCACTGTCCAGGATACGAGGCCCGCGCCCGGACGACTACCCGATCCCGCATCCAGTAGGGATCGAATTGGGCTAAATCCCGCCGGAGAGGGGTTGCGGACGGTCACCGCCACCGAAAGTGACCGATTTACGGCCTGCGTGGCGGTGTGGGGGAACGTCACCGAGCCGAAGATCACGCGGAGTGCGCGACGCCGATCGAGCCGCCTCCCGGCCGGCGAACTCCACGATCACTTCGCCGCGAAACCGAGCCCGGCGCACCGACGCGCCCGCGCCGGCCGCCTCAAGTCTCCCGTGGCCCCAGCAGGGATGCCGGCCGCACCGCGGCCGACCCGAACTTCGACCGCGCCACGTCCGCCGCCACCTCCGCGTCGCGCCACCGGGGCTCCGGGGAGTCGAACACCAGCTGCTCCCCCTCCTCCCCCGTGTCGAGCCCCTCGACCCGCACCCCGATCAGCCGGACCGCTCCCGTCGGCGCGTGCTCCGTGAGCAACGCCACGGCCACCGCGTGGATCTCGCGCGCCACGTCGGTGGCCGAGACGAGCGTGCGGGCGCGGGTGATCGTGCGGAAGTCCGCGAACCGGACCTTGATCGAGACCGTCCGGCCGCGCACGCCCCGCTCCCGCAGCGTCGCCCCCACCCGCGACGCCAGGCGCAGCAGCTCGAGACCCAGCTCGGCACGCGAATGCCGGTCCACGTCGAACGTGTGCTCTGCGCCGATCGACTTCTCCGGTGAGTCGACCACCACCGACCGCTCGTCGACGCCGTGCGCGAGCCGGTACAGGTGCTCGCCCGCGGCCACGCCCAGCGACTTCTTCAGCCGCTCCGGCGGGAACGCCGCGACGTCGGCGATCGTGCCCAGCCCGAGCCGCCGCAGGTGTTCCTCCGTGCGCGCGCCGACGCCCCACAGCGCCGACACCGGCAGCGGGTGCAGGAACGCCAGCGTCTCCGCCGCGGGCACGACGACCATGCCGTCCGGCTTCGCCATGCCCGACGCCAGCTTCGCGACGAACTTGACCTTCGCGACACCCACCGAGCAGGTGATCCCGTGCTCGGCCTCGACCCGGGAGCGGATCCGGGCGCCCAGCGACGCCGGTGTCGCGCCCAGGCGCCGCAAAGCCCCGCTGACGTCCAGGAAGGCCTCGTCCAGACTCAACGGCTCGACCAGTGGGGTCAGCTCGCGGAAGATCTCCATCACGCCGCGGGAGACCTCGCCGTAGAGCCCGCCGGTCGGTGGGATGTTGATCAGGTGCGGGCACAGCCGCTTCGCCGTCGAGAACGGCATCGCCGAGCGCACGCCGAACTTCCGCGCCGGGTAGTTCGCCGCGGCCACGACGGCGCGCGGCCCGCCGCCCGACACGACGACCGGCTTGTCGACCAGCTCGGGCCGGGTGCGCAGCTCGACGGACACGAAGAACGCGTCCATGTCGACGTGCAGCATCCCGCACCCGGTGTCGTCCGGCGGCGGTTCCCCCGGCCGGACGCGGAACCGGCCCATCCCGCCCGGCAGCTCAGCATTTCGCCCCACGCCCGGGACGCTACCGGCCACCACCGACAGTTTCGGCGACCGCCGGCACCACGGCGGAAATCCGCTACGAAAGCCGGGCGACCGCGTGCAGCCGGCCGGCGATGTCCCGCAGCGCCGGCGACCCCGCCGCCACCCGCTCGAACTCCGCCAGCTCGTCCTCGCGAACGTCGCCGCCGACCAGGTCCGAGATCACCCGGTCGCCCTGCAGCAGCGTCACGTCCAGGCCCGCGGCCTCCAGGTCGGCCCGCAGCCCGGAAGCGGAGTACCGCCGCAGCACCGTGTCGCCCGGGGCGACCCCGTCCGCGCTCTCGAGCAGCCGCTGGGCCTCGCCCACCCGGCCCGAGAGCGCGCGGTTCAGCACCGCCGCGTGCCGGTTGGCGACCAGCACCGACACCGCTCCACCGGGCGCGACCGCCGTGGCCAGCGCGGTGAGCACCGCGGCCGGGTCGTCGACGATCTCCAGCAGCCCGTGCGCCAGCACCAGGTCGGCCGAGCCGGCCTCGACGTACCGGCCCAGCGCGTCGGAGTCGTCCGCGACGACCGTGATCAGCTCGGAGACGCCCTCTTCCTCGGCCCGGCGCTGCAGCGTGGCCAGTGCGTTCGGGCTCGGCTCGACGACGGTCACCCGGCAGCCCGCGGCCGCGAACGGCACCGCCCAGCCGCCGCTGCCGCCGCCCACGTCGACGACGAGGGGGTGCTCGGCGCCCCGGGCGCGGGCGGCCTTCAGCTCGGCCTCGAGCACTCGGCGAACGGCGCCCGAACCCCGGGCGGCCACGGTGTCCGTCTTCATGCCGCACAGGGTAATGCCCGCCCCGGTCCCCCTCCCCGGCTCCTCCCTTCGAGTGAACGCCCCTTGCCCGGCGGCGGCCCTCGCGCGCACCCGTAGGCTGGTCTTCGTGCACACGGTCGCCGTACTCAGCCTCAAGGGAGGCGTCGGCAAGACGACGGTCGCTCTCGGTATCGCGTCCGCCGCCCTGCGTAGGGGCACGCGGACGCTGGTGGTGGACCTCGACCCGCAGGGCAACGCCACGACCTCGCTCGACCCGCCGTACACCGACGCGACCCTCGCCGACGTGCTCGAGACCCCGACGCGCGAGATGCTGGAACGCGCCATCGCGCCGAGCGTCTGGAGCGAGGACGTCGACGTCCTCGTCGGCACCGAAGAGCTGGAAATGCTCAACGATCCCGACGCCGACAGCGAGCGCCTGGCCAACTTCTCCCGCGCGCTGGACGAGCTGCACCGCACGCCGCTGCGCGAAACGCCGTACGAGCTGGTGATCCTCGACTGCCCGCCGTCGCTGGGCCGGCTGACGAAGTCGGCGCTGGTCGGCGCCGACAGCGCGCTGATCGTCACCGAGCCGACGATCTACGCGGTCGCCGGCGCGCACCGGGCCCTGGAAGCGATCGAGAAGATCCGCAAGGAGCTCAACCCGGACCTGCGCGCGATCGGCGTCCTGGTGAACAAGCTGCGCGTGCGGTCCTACGAGCACCAGTTCCGGATCGCCGAGTTGCGCGAGAACTTCGGCTCGCTGGTGATGCCGACGGCGATCACCGACCGGCTGGCGGTGCAGCAGGCCCAGGGCGCGTGCAGCCCGATCCACGAGTGGCACTCGCCCGGCGCGCAGGAGATCGCGCTGACGTTCAACATGGTGCTGGCCAAGATCCTCCGCTCCAACCGGGCGGGCCGCCACCGCATCGCCGGCGAAGAGCCCGAGGGCCCGGACTGGCCCGAAGGCCCGGCGCCGGAGACCCCGGAGGCTCCCGCCGAGGTATCCGAAACCACGGGGTGAGCCGTGCCCGAAGGTGACACCGTCTACCTCGTCGGAAAGCGGGTCCGCGAGGCGTTGACCGGGAAGACGTTGCTGCGCGGCCAGTTCCGCGTGCCCCAATTGGCCACTGTGGACCTCACCGGGCGCGAGGTGCTCGGCGTCGGGACGGTCGGCAAGCACCTGTTCACCCGCTTCTCCGGTGACCTCACCCTGCATTCGCACCTGATGATGGACGGCATGTGGGACGTCTACCCGGCGGGCGCGAAGTGGCGCCGGCCCGGCCACCACGCCCGCGTGGTGCTGACCGCGGCCGACGTCCAGGTGATCGGCTTCCGCGTCCACGACCTCAAGCTCGTGGCCACGCCGAAGGAACACGACCTCGTCGCGCACCTCGGCCCGGACCTGCTGGATCCACAGTGGACGGACGGGCACGCCGATCGCGCGGTCGCGAACCTGACCGCGAAACCCGAGCGCGAGCTCGGGCTGGCCCTGCTGGACCAGCGGGTGATGGCGGGCGTCGGGAACCTCTACAAGTGCGAGATCGCCTTCCTCCTCGGCGTGACCCCGTGGACGCCGGTGTCCGAAGTGGACGCTCGGGCCACGGTCGCGCTCGCCCGCAAGCTGTTGCTGGTCAACGCGACCGCCGGGCGCTTCGACCAGAGCACCACCGGCCACCTCGACCGCAACCGCAAGAACTGGGTCTACGAGCGCACCCGTCAGGGCTGCTTCCGCTGCGGCGGCAAGCTCCTGGTCCGCACGCAGGGGTACGACGTCCAGCGGCGGCCGACGTGGTTCTGCCCGAAGGACCAGCACGGCCCTTCCCCCGCGAGCTGAGCCGCTGTTCGCGCTGGGCGAAAGGCCACCGTCCGGACCGGGATCTCGAAAATCACGTTGCCGGACACCGGGAAGTTCGCCTAGCGTGGCAGTACACAAGAGAGGAGGTGGTCCTAAGTTGTATTCCAACAGGACTTGTGAGGTGGCTGTCCGCTAGCGGATGGCACGTGGAGGACTTTGAGCAGCGTTACAGCTGAGCCACCTTCGGCTCATCGCCTGCTCCACGTGATGCCTGATAGCGAATACCAGGCAGTCACCGTGCCCCCGGGGTTTCCGAGCACCAGTCCGGCTCGGGCTCGAGCGTTTCACGACGTTCGAGAGACACCCCGGGGGTTCCTTAATGCGCTCATTTGTGCAGGTCACGCCACCCGGCGACCCGGGACGACCGTCCGGCGATCCGACGCCAGGATTCGACGAACGCACTACGCCGTTCTGTCCCCCGGACGGCTGAAGGTCGCTAGCCTGGAAGCATGCTCAGGCCCGACTACCCGGTCACCACGGCTCGGCTGCTCCTGCGCCCGTTCACGCCCGACGACCTCGACGCGCTGAACTCCTTCCAGTCCCGCGCCGACGTCGCCCGCTACCTCTACTGGGGCCCGCGCAGCCGCGCCGAATCGGCCGCGGCGCTCGCGAAACGGGTGCACAGCTCGACGTTGACCAAGGAAGGGCAGTTCCTGGCCGTGGCGGTCGAGCTGGCCGCGACCGGCCAGCTGATCGGCGACCTGAACCTGGAGTGGCTCAGCAGCGAGCACCGGCAGGGCGAGATCGGCTTCGTCTTCCACCCGGACCACCACGGCAAGGGCCTGGCCGCTGAAGCGACCACGGAACTGCTGCGGCTGGGCTTCGAGGATCTGGGGCTGCACCGCATCATCGGCCGGTGCGACGGCCGCAACGGCGCGTCCGCCGCCCTGATGGAGCGGCTCGGGATGCGGCGGGAAGCGCACCTGAGGGAGAACGAGATCGTCAAGGGCGAGTGGACCGACGAGCTGGTCTACGCGATGCTCGAAGACGAGTGGAAGGACCTCCAGGCCGCCGGCGAGTAGTGGCCCGCTTCACGCGGACGTGACGCTCCGGTCGCGCGGTTCACGCGATTTGGCAGCATGGGCACGTGTTCTTCGACAAGATCGTCCGCCCGGCGCTGTACCGGCTGTCCTACCACGACCCCGAGCTGGTGCACGAGCGCACGGTCCGCGTCCTCGCCCGGCTCGGCAAGGCCGCACCCGCGCTCGGCGGCGCCCTGCGGGTCGACGACCCGGTGACCGTGCTGGGCCTGCGGTTCCCCAACCGCGTCGGCCTCGCCGCCGGGATGGACAAGAACGGCCGCGCGCTGCCCGCGTGGGCCGCGCTGGGCTTCGGTTTCGTCGAGGTCGGCACGGTGACGCGGCTGGCCCAGCCGGGCAACCCGAAGCCGCGGCTGTTCAGCCTCCCCGCCAGCGACGCGGTGATCAACCGGATGGGCTTCAACAACGACGGCGCGGAAGCGCTGGCGGCCAAGCTCGCCCGCGACGGGAAACCGGCCGTGCCGCTCGGGATCAGCATCGGCAAGTCGAAGGTCACGCCCCTCGAAGACGCCGTCGAGGACTACCGCTTCTCGCTGCGCGCGCTGCACCCCTACGCCGACTACTTCGCCGTCAACGTCAGCTCACCGAACACCCCGGGGCTGCGGCAGCTGCAGGACCGCGCCGCGCTCGGCGAGCTGCTCGGCGAGCTGCGCACGACGTCCGCGGAGCTCGCCGGCCCCGGCACGCCGACCCCGGTCCTGGTGAAGGTCGCGCCGGACCTGACCGACGGCGCACTGGCCGAGCTCCTCGAGGTCGCGCTCGAGCACGGCGTCGCCGGGATCATCGCCACGAACACGACGCTCGCCCGCGACGGCATCGCGCCCGCGGAGAGCAGCCTGGCCGGACAGGCGGGAGGACTGTCCGGCCGGCCGCTGACCGCCCGCGCGGCCGAGGTCGTGCGCTTCGTGCACGACCACACCGGCGGGAGCCTGCCGATCATCGGCGTCGGCGGGATCATGGGCCCGGACGACGCCGTCCGCCTGGTGGACGCGGGGGCGTCGCTCGTGCAGCTCTACAGCGGGTTCGCGCTGCACGGGCCGGGCCTGGTGCGCCGGGTCAGCCTGGGGCTCGCAGCCCGGCGGTAGAGGTGAACCGGACGTAGCCGCGCCAGGATTCGTAGCGGTCCAGACCGGTCCCGTCCGCCGTCTCGGCGCAGCGGACCGCCAGGGGCCGGGAGCCGTCGTCGAGCTCGACGCGGCCGAGCACGAACGGCTCCTCCAGCGTCGTGACGAACCGCTCGAACGCGGCCGGGGACAGCCGCCAGCTTTCGCCGTCGAGGCTGCTGCCCTCGGCGTGGTCGAGCACGCCCGGCTGCGGCGGTTCGGTGTCCAGCAACACCATCCGGTAGCTCTCGGTGGTCCGGACCGGCCGGGTGAACCGGGCGCCGAGCTCGGTGAGCCGGGCGTTGAGCGGCTGGCCGCGCAGGTGCGCGCCGAACACGACGACGTCCTCGCCCGGCTCCGGGTAAGGCGTCATGGGCTCGTCCGTGCAGACCGTCGCGAGATCCAAGCCGATCTGGTCCTCGAACGCCCGCGTCAGGAACGTGACGCCGAACGGCCGTTTGTCGCCCGGCAGCA
Organism: Amycolatopsis sp. NPDC005961; assembly: GCF_040629235.1. Classification (NCBI taxonomy): domain Bacteria; kingdom Bacillati; phylum Actinomycetota; class Actinomycetes; order Pseudonocardiales; family Pseudonocardiaceae; genus Amycolatopsis; species Amycolatopsis sp. NPDC005961. Next base: position 225,303 of record NZ_JBEXVF010000001.1, read on the forward strand.
CCGGGACGGTGACCGCCGCGACGTCGAGCAGGTTCGCGAAGGCGGTGCAGCCGGCCAGGCGGTGGTGGACGGCGGCCGGGTCGGCCAGTGCCTCGGCGAGCTCCGGGTGGTCCGGCACGGTGGGCAGCAGGAGCGCGTCGAAGCCGTCCGGCACCCCTCCCGAAACGGTGACGGGTTCGAGGACGACGCCCGCCGCGGTCAGCCGCTTCACGGTGTTCTCGAACGCGAGGGCCGCGGCGGGGCCCAGGGGCAGGCCGCGGGCGTAGGCGACGCGGGGGTGCTCGCCGGCGCCGAGGCGGACGTCGGCGGGCCAGGTGCGGGCCGCGGAGATGCCGTCCGGTCCGGTCATCAGGGCGAGCGCGCGGCGGCCGGCGACCAGGCCGGTCGCGTACACCGAGACGGCCTCGGAGGAGCGGACACCGGTCATCGGCAGCAGGCCGCGGGTCGGCTTCAGCGCGACGACGGCGTTCAGGGCCGCCGGGACGGGCCCCGCGGTGCTCAACGCCAGGTCGACGATGCCCAGCGCGACGGCGACCGCCGCGCCGCGGCCGCCGGTCTTGGTGCGGTCCCAGGCCGAAGCCACGGTGGCCGCGCCCGTCTTGCCGAGCACGACGGCGCCGGCCGCGGTCAGCCGCGCGACGATCGTGGCGCTGGTTTCGGGGACCGAGCGGCCGGACGGCTGCCCGGCGACGTCGATCAGCTCCGGCACGGCGAAGACGGTGCCCGCCAGCGGCAGGTCCTCCCCCGCCTGGACGCGTTCTTCGACGGCCTTGGCGTCGACGAGGACGTCTTCGACGGCGCGGAGGGTGGACCAGAGCTCGGGACGGTTGGCTTCGGTGAGGCGCTCGAAGGCCGCGATGACGCGCTGGGAGGCGGTGGGCGGGGTCGGCGGTGCGGGATCGGAGTCCGGCGGGAGCGTGTTCACGGGGCGTCCTTTCCTCGGCGGTCGAGAAAGTCCACTGTGTACGGTCGGCACCGGCGATCCTCAAAGCACGGCGGGCCTCCCGGCGAGTGACACCTCTGCATGCATGACAGAAACGTTAGGCGGTGGACGTTTCCGTAGGCAGGTGTTTCCGATTACGCGCGGGTTTCGGCACCCACAGGTGAACAGGGGGCGACGCCGGGGTGAAACGCACGATCACGCACGCCGGGTGACGAAATCCCGATTCCGCCGGATGCGGCACTCGAACGGCCGAGTTTGAAACTCCAACGGCCCAGCGAAGGCGGAATCCGCGTGATCAGGGGGCCGACACGCGTGATTGGGCGGTCGACACGCGTGATCAGGGGGTCGACACGCCGCGGCGGTGCCCGTCTTGCCGTGTTGACCCTTCAATCACGCGTGTCGACTCCGCAATCACGCGTGTCGGCCCCGGGATCACGCCGGGGCCGGGGGTCAGGAGAGTTCGCGCAGGGCCATGGCCAGGCCGGCCAGGCGGTCGGTGGCGTCGGTGAGGGCCTGCTTGGACGTGACGAGGCCGTCGCTCGACGCGGCGACCGTGTGGCCGGCCGCGGCGACCAGGCCGCGGAAACCCTCGAGGCCGTCGTCGAGCTGTTCGCGGAGCTTGCCGACCGCCGCGTCCAGGGCCGCCTGCTCGCGGGCCGGGGCGGAGTTGCGGCCGCGCTCGATCGCCTGGATGCGGGCCGCCAGGCCGCGCAGGGCGGCGGCGGCTTCGGTCGCGGTCTGCCCGGCGTCCGCGACGGACACTTCGGACACCGGTGCCGTGCCCACCGACGACGGCACGGAAAGCTGACGCAGCAGCTCGCCCAAGGAAGCCTCGCACTCCGCCAGCCGTTCCATCGGCTCGCGCGCGGCGGACCCCGCGGGCGGCAGCGGCGGCGGGCCGGCCGGCGCGGCCGGGAGCGGGGTGCGCTTCAGTTCCCGCAGCTTGAGTCCGCTTCGGACGCCGAACGTGCCGAACACGACGGCGCCGGCGAACGCCATGATCGCCTGCGGCATCATCGGGGCGCCGGTCGCGCTCATCCAGCCGAGCCCGGCGGACACGGCGAGGACACCGCACAGGATCGTCAGCAGGATCCACAGCGTCATCGCGCGCGACGTCCGGCGCTTGCGGCGTTCGTGCTTCGCGGCCGGGTGGTTCCAGCGGTCCCACTTGGCCCGGGCCTCGGCGAAGGCCGGGACCTGGTTCGCCACCGACGAGAAGGTCGCCGACATGTCGGTCCGCCGCACCGGCGGCCGCTGCAGCGGGTTGGGCCGGGCACGCTGGGGCGGTGCGGCCTTCCCGCCGGCCTGGTCGGCCGGCGGGAAGTACTTCTGCACCTTTTGGAGCTTTTCCTGGGCGCGCACGGCGTAGTCGGGCAGCTTCTCGATGTGCTTCTCCAGCTTGGCGCTGAACTCGCCGAAGTCGCGTCGCCTGCCCTGCTGCCCCATGCTCGCCCCTCCGAACTCGACGGCCCGCGTCAGGCCGGGTTCTTGCCCTGCTCGGCCTGCACGCGCGCCTGGATCTCGCGCTGGATGTCGGCCGAGCTGCTGCTCGCCGGCTTCTGAGCCGCGCCACCGTCGGTCACCTGGGCGACCGAGTCACCGCGCATCGACGAGCGGATCTGCTCGAGCCGCGAGTGACCGGCCAGCTGCGTGGTGGAGGCCTGGACCTCCATCATGCGCCCCTGGACCGAGTTCTGCGCCAGCTCCGCGGAGCCGAGAGCCGTGGTGTAGCGCTTCTCGATCTTGTCGCGGACCTCTTCCAGCGACGGCGTGTTGCCCGGCGCGGCCAGCTGGCTCATCTGGTTCAGCGAAGCGGAGACCTGCTCCTGCATCTTCGCCTGCTCCAGCTGCGAGAGCAGCTTCGTGCGCTCGGCCAGCTTCTGCTGCAGCATCTGCGAGTTGCGCTCCACGGCCTTCTTGGCCTGGGCCGCGGCCTGCAGCGACTGGTCGTGCAGCGTCTTCAGGTCCTCGATGTTCTGCTCGGCCGTGACGAGCTGCGTCGCGAAGCTCTCCGCGGCGTTCTCGAACTCGACGGCCTTCTGCTCGTCACCCTTCGAGCGGGCCTCGTCCGCGAGGACGAGGGCCTGGCGGGTGGAAGCCTGCAGCTTCTCGACGTCGCCGAGCTGCCGGTTGAGCTTCATCTCCAGCTGCCGCTGGTTGCCGATCACGGAGGCGGCCTGCTGCGTCAGCGCCTGGTGGTTGCGCTGCGCCTCCTCGATGGCCTGCTGGATCTGTACCTTCGGGTCGGCGTGTTCGTCGATCTTCGACGAGAACGCCGCCATCATGTACTTCCAGAACTTCACGAACGGGTTGGCCATCTCCTCCGCCTGCCTTCTTGCGTCCCACGGGCCTAGGTACTCGGGGTGGGGCGTCGCTCCCCTGCACATGCAACGCACCGACCCCGGCGTTGGGTTCCATCGTGTCAGGTCGGCCACGTCCGTTCCAGGCGACCCCGGGGGATTTCAGGGTTCGCCCCTGATCACCCCCGTAGGTAACGCGGACGGCCCCGGGCGGGTTGCCCGGCGGCGACGCCCGAAATGAGGTGCGGCGGTGGGCCCGGCGGGACGCCCGGGAGCCGGCCCCGGAGGGAAGCCCGAGCGGCAGGCCGGACGGCTTGTCCCGCTGGAAAGGGCCAGCTCAGCGGGCCGGAAGAGGCGGCTCGGCCGGCCAGAAGGGCCAGCTCGGTGAGAAACCAGCCCGGCCGCGAGCAGCCCAACCCGGCCAACCGGAAGAGCCCACGAGCAACCGCCCGACGCCGACGGCCCCGGGCGGGTTGCCCGGGGCCGTCGGTCGTGTGCGTATGACTTACGCGGCGATGGTCGAGGCCAGCTTCGGCTGTCCGATCGTCGTCCGCAGCGTCGTGTTCATCCGTGGCGCCGGGGAAACCCGCAGGTCGGCGAGGTCGTTGCCGATCAGCTCCGACATCAGGCGGCCGCCTTCGATGCCGGCCGCGGCGGCCTTGGCGCCCCGCTCGGACACCTTCTCCCGGGGCGCGCCGTCCCCGATCCGCTCGTCGACCGGTGCGACCTCGACGTTGTCGAGGGCCGAAACGTCCGCTGCCACCTTGTGCAGCAGCTCGCCGAGCGGAAGGTCCAGGGCCTGGCAGATGGACGCGAGCAGTTCGCTCGACGCTTCCTTCTGGCCTCGCTCCACCTCCGAGAGGTAGCCGAGGCTGACCCTGGCGGCGCGGGAGATGTCGCGCAGCGTACGACGCTGGTTGGTGCGGGCATGACGGAGCCGATCACCGATCGCCTCACGCAACAGCACGGTCATCACGCGCCTCCCTTCCGTACAAGTACCCCCTACGTTACCCAGAGCGGCGCCCCGAGCGCAGGAGTTGGTGTGCCCGTACGCCAAGGGCGAACGCCCGATTCACGTCAGATGTTCCCCGAGCAGGGAAAACGCGGCCCGGACCGATTCGGTCCTGATCATCTCCCGGTCGCCGCGCAGGGCCAGGGTACGGACTGTGACAAACGAGGCTCCGCGCGGTGGGCGTGTTCCCGGCCCGGCGAGCCCGACGTACACAGTGCCCGGCGCGACGCCGTCCTGGGCGGCCGGCCCGGCCACGCCGGTGAGCCCGAGGCCCCAGGTCGCGCCGCACCGCTCGCGGGCGCCCTCGGCCAGCTGGGCGGCGACCTCCGGGTGGACGGCGCCGTGTTCGGCCAGCAGCGCGGCGTCGACCCCGGCCAGCGCGGTCTTCAGCTCGGTGGCGTAGACCACCAGTCCCCCGCGCAGGGCCGCGCTGGCCCCCGGCACCCGGGCCAGGGTGGCGCAGACGAGCCCCGCGGTCAGCGACTCGGCGGCCGCGACGGTCTCGCCCCGCCCGGTGAGCGCCGCGATCAGCGCGGCGGCCTGCTCGTCGGCGGAGCCCGGTCGCTCCGGAGTCCGCGGCGCCTCGGGCACCGTCAGCTCCCGGTGACGCGACGCCCGGCCGCGCGCAGCCGCACGGCCCGGACCAGGTAATCGACGCCGGTCACCACGGTCAGCACCACGGCCAGGCCCATCAGCGCCCAGCGGACCGGGTCGGCACCGGCCGGCAGCGGCAGCAGGTAGGCGGTGATCGCGGCGATCTGGGCCATCGTCTTGGCCTTGCCGCCGCGGCTGGCCGGGATCACGCCGTGGCGGATCACCCAGAACCGCAGCAGCGTGACGCCGATTTCGCGGACCGCGATGACGATCGTGACCCACCAGCCCAGCTCACCGAGAATGCTCAAGCCGACCAGCGCGGCGCCGGTCAGCGCCTTGTCCGCGATCGGGTCGGCGATCTTGCCGAAGTCGGTGATCAGGCCGTACCGGCGCGCCACCCAGCCGTCGAGCTGGTCGGTGAAGGAGGCGACGGCGAACAGGCCGGTGGCGATCGCGCGCCAGGTGGTGTCGTGGCCGTCGCCGGTGAACAGCGCGACGACGAACAGCGGCACCAGCACCAGGCGCGAGAGCGTCAGGAGGTTCGCCAGGTTCAGGGTCGGGACCGGGGTCGGCTCGGGAACCTGCGCGGGCGCGTCGCCGGTGGCGCGGGTCAGGCCCTCGTCGGCGGCGTCGCTGGGGAGCGCACTCACCGGTCGGCGTCCGGTACCGCGCGGACCACCAGGTCCACGCCCGCCGAGTCGACGACCTCGCACCGCAGGAAGTCACCGACCTCGGTCTTCTCCGGCGCGTCGAGGATGACGCACTCGCCGTCGACCTCGGGGGCCTGGTGCGCGGCGCGGCCGGTGAGCTCGCCGTCGTCGTCCAGCTCGACGAGCACGTCGACGAACGTGCCGATCCGGTCCTCGGCGCGCTGCGCGGTCAGCTCCTCGACCAGCGCGGAGATCCGGGTGACGCGCGCGGCGACCTCGTCGGCGTCGAGCTTGCCGTCGAAGGTCTCGGCCTCGGTGCCGTCCTCGTCGGAGTAGCCGAAGACGCCGACCGCGTCGAGGCGCGCGCCGGTCAGGAAGCGTTCCAGCTCGGAGAGGTCGTGCTCGGTCTCACCGGGGAACCCGACGATGACGTTGGTGCGGATGCCCGCTTCGGGCGCGTACTCGCGGATCTGCTCGGTCAGCGCCAGGAACGAGTCTGTCGAGCCGAACCGGCGCATCCGGCGCAGCACCTGCTCGCTGGAGTGCTGGAACGACAGGTCGAAGTACTCGGCGACCCCCGGCGTGGTCGCGATGGCCTTGACCAGCTGCGGGCGCGTCTCGGCCGGCTGCAGGTAGGAGACGCGGACGCGCTCGATGCCGTCGATCTCCGCCAGGCGCGGCAGCAGCCGCTCCAGCGCGGTGGCGCCGTCGCGGCCGAAGTCCTTGCCGTAGGACGTCGAGTTCTCGCTGACCAGGAACAGCTCCTTGACGCCGTGCTCGGCCAGCCACATCGCCTCGGCGACGATCTCGTCGGGCTGCCGCGAGACGAACGAGCCGCGGAACGACGGGATCGCGCAGAACGAGCAGCGCCGGTCGCAGCCGGAGGCGATCTTCAGCGCGGCCACCGGCGAGTCGTCGAGGCGCGTGCGCAGCACCCGCGGGCCCCAGCCGTGCTGCGCGTGGCCCGGGACCTCGACGGTCTCGGCCGCGGCGGGCCGCTGGACCGGGCTGATCGGCAGCAGCTTGCGGCGGTCGCCCGGCGTGTGCGAGGCGACCTTGCGGCCCGCGACGACGTCGTCGAGCCGGTCGGAAAGCTCGGCGTAGTGGTCGAAGCCCAGCACCGCGTCGGCCTCGGGGAGGCTGTCGGCCAGCTCGTGGCCGTAGCGCTCGGCCATGCAGCCGACGGCGACGACCTTCTTGCCCGTGTCCGAGGCCGCCAGCAGCGTGTCGACGGAGTCCTTCTTGGCCGACTCGACGAAGCCGCAGGTGTTGACCACCACGACGTCGGAGTCCTCCGGATCGGCCGCCAGTTCCCAGCCGCCGGCCGCCAGCCGGCCCGCCAGCTCCTCCGAGTCGACCTCGTTGCGGGCGCAGCCCAGGGTCAGCAGGGAGACGCGTCGGGTGGCGGCAGGGTCAACGGCAGGAGAAGGCACGACGTTCAGGGTAGCCGCCGGTCCCGGGCGGGCCGACGACGGCGTGGCCCGGTCGTGCCGGAGAAGCCCGCGCCCCGCGATGTGGCAGTGTTGACGATCGTGCCGTCCGCCTCCCCCGCCGTCCGCCGCGCGCGGATCGCCGACGTCCGCAAGATCAAGGCCCTGGTCGACTCGGACGCCGGCCGCGTCCTGCTGGAGAAGGACCTGGTCACGCTGTACGAAGCGGTCCAGGAGTTCTGGGTCGCCGAGGTCGACGGCGAGGTCGCCGGCGCGGCCGCGCTGCACGTGCTCTGGGAGGACATCGCCGAGCTGCGGACCGTCGTGGTCGACAAGGCCGTCCGCGGCCAGGGGGTCGGGCGGGTCCTGGTGAGCAGGCTGATCGACGAGGCGCGTGAGCTGGGTCTCAGGCGGCTGTTCGTGCTGACGTTCGAGACGAGCTTCTTCACCGGGCACGGCTTCGTGGAGATCCAGGGAACGCCGGTCTCGCACGAGGTCTACGAGGAGATGCGGCGCTCGCACGACACCGGTGTCGCCGAATTCCTCGACCTGCCGTACGTCAAGCCGAACACCCTCGGCAACTCGCGGATGCTGCTCGAGCTCTGACCACCCCTATTCACCGCCCGGATTCTGAAAGTTTCCCCTTAACATCCTTCCGGGCGGTGACGCGCGCCACCTGGGTGTCCCACGATGATCAGGTCAATTCCCCACCTGATCAGCGAGGAACGCACAAAATGCGCACGACTCTGCGGAACCTGGGGGCCACCATCGCGGTGGCCGCGACTGTCGGCGGAGGTGCCCTGCTGGGCGCCGGCACCGCGGCGGCCGTCGACATCCCGACGGTCACCGACCAGTACCTCTTTTCGACGTCGCTCTCGAACTTCGAGACGATCCGGGGCCAGGCGCCCTACAACGGCCAGCTCGACTGGTCCTCGGACGGCTGCTCGTGGGCGCCGGACAACCCGTTCGGCTGGAAGTTCCTGCCCGGCTGCCACCGGCACGACTTCGGCTACCGCAACTACAAGAAGCAGGGGCGGTTCACCGAGGCGAACCGCCTGAAGATCGACGACAACCTGTACTCGGACCTGAAGAGCGTGTGCGGCTCGAACATCGCCTGCAAGGGCGCGGCCTGGACGTACTACCAGGCCGTGCGCAAGTTCGGCGGCTGAGCCCGGCGGCCCGGGCCGCGCAACCGGCCCGGGCCCGCCAGGATGGGTGCATGGACATCGACCACCTGCTCAGCACGACCCGCGCGGTCCGCCGGAAGCTCGACCTCGAGCGGCCGGTGGAACCCGAGGTCATCGAGGAGTGCCTGAACCTGGCGCTGCAGGCGCCGACGCCCGGCAACGTCCAGGCCTGGCGCTGGCTCGTGGTGCGCGACCAGGACGTGAAGAACCGGCTCGGCGCGATCTTCCGCGAAGTCGGCGAGGCCTACCTGGCGGAACGGGCGAGTGCCGCGCCTTCGCGGGCGCTGGCCTCCGGGCGGCACTTGATCGACGTGATCGAGCGCGTCCCGGTGTTCGTGATCCCGGTCGTGGCCGGCCGCCCGACCGGCGACAACGCGGTCGACGCCGCCTTCTACGGGGGCATCTTCCCGGCGGTATGGAGCTTCCAGCTGGCGCTGCGCTCGCGCGGGCTGGGCTCGACGCTCACGACGTACCACCTGGCGCGGGAGGCCGAAGCCGCGGAGATCCTCGGCATCCCGGACGGCCACACGCAGGTCGGGCTGCTGCCGGTGGCGTACACGACGGTGCCGGACTTCAAGCCGGCGCCGCGCACACCGCTGTCCGAAGTGGCCTTCCTCGACCACTGGGGCACGCCCCTCAGCTGACCCGGACGGTCGCCGCCAGGCCGTCCTCGCTCACTGACACCAGCTCGACGCGGCCGGCGGCGAACGAGGTCGCCTGCGGACCGGTCCGGGGGCCGCTGTGCAGCTCGGCCGTCGTGCTCTCGCCGCGGCCGGGCTCGCTCAGCAGGAACGCGAGCGTCGCCTCGCCCTGCCAGATGCACGTCATGGTCGGACGGCACCGCGAGTCGGAGACGACGCGCAGGTAGCGGACCGCCAGATCCTTCCCCTGGATCGCGGCTTCCTCCCCGACGCGCAAGGTGACGTCACCCCGCGGCGCGGCGTTGACGGTCGAGGGCGCCGCCGGGCGGGCCGGGATCGGCTGCCCGGCCGCGACCGAGCTCCCGGCGCCCGCCGCGACGACGGCGAAGGCGAAGGCGAACAGTCCGGCTGCGAAGCGCTGCGGGTCCATGCGCTCAGGACGGAACGAGCCCGGCCGCGGGTTGCACTACTCGTCGTCCGGGTCGGCCGGGACCGGGTCGCCGCCGCGGATCATGAACAGGACGCCTTCCAGCTCCTCGGGCTTGATCAGCACGTCGCGGGCCTTCGAGCCCTCCGACGGGCCGACGATCCCGCGGCTCTCCAGCAGGTCCATCAGCCGGCCCGCCTTGGCGAACCCGACCCGCAGCTTGCGCTGGAGCATCGACGTCGAGCCGAACTGGGACGTCACGATCAGCTCCGCGGCCTGCAGCAGGACGTCCAGGTCGTCCCCGATATCCGGGTCGATCTCCTTCTTCTCGCCGGCCTTCTGCGCGGTGACGCCGTCCTGGTAGTCCGGCTGCGCCTGCTCCTTCGCGTAGTTGACGACGGCGGAGATCTCCTCGTCGCCGACGAACGCGCCCTGGATGCGGACCGGCTTGCCGGCGCCCATGGGCAGGTACAGAGCGTCGCCCATGCCGATGAGCTTCTCCGCGCCCGGCTGGTCGAGGATGACCCGCGAGTCGGTCAGCGACGACGTCGCGAACGCCAGCCGCGAGGGCACGTTGGTCTTGATCAGGCCGGTGACGACGTCGACCGACGGCCGCTGCGTCGCGAGGACCAGGTGGATGCCGGCCGCGCGGGCCTTCTGGGTGATCCGGACGATCGCGTCCTCGACGTCGCGCGGGGCGGTCATCATCAGGTCGGCGAGCTCGTCGACGATCGCCATGATGTACGGGTACGGCCGGTACTCGCGCTCGGACCCGGGCGGCGCGGTGATCTCGCCGGACTTGACCTTCTTGTTGTAGTCGTCGATGTGCCGGACCTTGTTTACCTGCATGTCCTGGTAGCGCTGCTCCATCTCCTCCACCAGCCAGGCGAGCGCGGCGGCGGCCTTCTTCGGCTGGGTGATGATGGGCGTGATCAGGTGCGGGATGCCCTCGTAGGGCGTCAGCTCGACCATCTTCGGGTCGATCAGGATCATCCGGCACTCGTCCGGCGTCGCCCGCGCGAGCAGCGACACCAGCATCGAGTTGACGAAGCTCGACTTACCGGAACCGGTCGAACCGGCGACCAGCAAGTGCGGCATCTTCGTCAGGTTCGCCGTGACGAAGTGGCCCTCGATGTCCTTGCCGAGGCCGATCACCATCGGGTGGTTGTCCTTGACCGTGGACGGCGCGCGCAGCACGTCACCCAGGCGGACCATCTCGCGGTCGGAGTTCGGCACCTCGATGCCGACCGCGGACTTGCCCGGGATCGGCGCCAGCAGCCGGACGTTGTCGGTGGCCACGGCGTAGGCGATGTTCTTGGTCAGCGCGGTGATCTTCTCGACCTTGACGCCCGGGCCCAGCTCGACCTCGTACCGGGTGACCGTCGGGCCGCGGGTGAAGCCGGTGACCTGCGCGTCGATGCTGAACTGCTCCAGCACGCCGGTGATCGCCTCGATCATGGCGTCGTTGGCCTTGCTGCGGGACTTCGGCGCGTCGCCGAGCTTCAGCAGGTCGGGCGGCGGGAGCAGGTAGTCGCCTTCGACGGTCCGCGTGACCGCGAGCGGCGGTTCCGGGGCCTTCTTGGGCTTCTTCTCGGGCACCTCGGCCGGCTTGGGCACGACCGTGCTCGCCTTGGGCGGCTTGATCGGGGTCGGCGCCTCGGCCAGCATCGCGTCGAGGTCGAGCTGCTCGCCTTCGTGGTCGGCGCTGCTCTGGCGGCGGCGCGACGGCTTGCGCAGGCGCGCGGCCTTCGGGTCGGCCTCGGTGACGGCTTCCTCGTCGGTGGCGAAGCCGGCCTTCTGGTCCGCCTCGGCGATCTCCTCTTCGTCGAGGCCCCAGTTGCGCAGCCGGTGCGGGATCTCGCGGACCGGGGTGCCGGTGAACACGAGGACGCCGAAGACCAGCGCGAGGATGAGCAGCGGCACGGCGACCCAGGTGGTGACGCCCATGGTCAGCAGCCCTCCGGAGAAGGCGCCGATGATGCCGCCGGCGTACATCCGGCCGTCGTTGGTGTCCGGGAGCGCGGTGAAGATGTGCAGCATCCCGAGCACGGACAGGACGACCATGATGGTGCCGATCACCATCCGCGGCCGCGTCTCGGGGTGCGGCTCGGACCGCATCAGCGCGACGGCGACGACGACCAGCACCAGCGGCAGCGTGACGGCCCCGGCACCGAGGACGGTCCGGGTGGCGATCTCGACCCCGGCCCCGATCGGCCCGGCCGCCCGCCACCAGACGCCCACCGCGGCGACGATGGCCAGGGCCATCAGCCCGAGCGCGAGGCCGTCACGGCGGTGTTCGGGTTCCAGCTCCCGGGTGCGGCCGACGGTCCTGGCCAGCGTGCCGATGCCCTTGGCCAGCAGGTTCCAGGTGCCGCGGACGCCCTTGCCGAAGAGCCCCGGCGTCTTGCGGCGCGAGCGGGGGGCGGGCTTGCGCGCGGTGGACGTACGTGGCTTCGCGGGTGTACGCGGCTTACGCGCCGCTGCCCCCTTCGCGCCGCTGCCCGTACTTCGCTTCCTCGTCGCCGACCCAGCCATGCGTTCCACGGTAACCGGCCGTGGCCCTTCGTCACATGCGCCACTCTCGGCGCAGGGTGAACTTCTGCCTCACACCCGGGCACGAGCGGCCATCCGGGTGAACCGATCCGGCCAGTGCGCAATCGGGTGAAATCGGCGTCTGCCATGCTCTGCCCCATGCTCGCGCTGCGCACCGACGAACCGCCCCGCCGTGCCCCCGCCCTCTGGCGGACCATGCTGAACATCGACCGGGGACTGGTCAACCTCGTCGGGCGGCTGACCGTCAGCGGGCGCATCCCGGCCCAGCTGCGCGGCAAGCCGCTGCTGATGACCGCGAACCACATCGGCGTGTTCGACGCGTTCGTGCTGATGGCCGCGTGCAAGCGGATCGGCATCAACCCGCGGTTCATGCTGGCCGGCGGCATCCTCGACGCCCCGGTGATCGGGCCGGCGCTGCGGGTCAGCGGCCACCTGCGGGTCGACCGGAAGATCGCCGCGACCGCCGTCGGGCAGTTCGCCGAGGCCGTCGAAGCGCTCAAGACCACGCGCGAGCCGATCATCGTCTACCCGGAAGGCCGGATCAGCCACGACCCGGGCCTGTGGCCGGAGCGAGGCAAGACCGGCGCGGCGCGGCTCGCGCTGGCCGCGGGCGTTCCGGTGATCCCGATCAGCCAGTGGGGCGCGCACGAGGCCGTCTACTGGGGCACCGAGACCGTCAACGGCCCGGCCGACCTGCTCCCGCTCGCCCGCTCCGGGCTCAGCGCGCCCCTGCGCCGCCCGAAGTTCCGGGTGCACTTCGGCGACCCGGTCGACCTGTCGGACGTCGAGCCGGAGCGCCCGGGCGCCGGCGTGCGCGCGCACGCGAAGATCATGCAGGCCATCACGGACGGCCTGGTCCCGCTGCGCGCGGGCGAGCTGGACCGGCCGCGGTTCCACGACCCGACGCGGCCCACCGACACCGTCAGCCCGTGGAAGCCCAAGTCCGGATCCTGAGACGCCCGCCGCGGCACGCCTAGAGTCGGCGGACGTGAGCACACGGATACTCGTCGTCTACTACAGCTCGACCGGCAACACGGCCGCCCTCGCCGAGGCGCTCGCCGCGGGCGCCCGCGAGACCGGGGCCGAGGTGCGGGTGCGGACCGTGCCGGAGACGTTGCCCGCCGAGGCCATCGCGCAGAACCCGCGCTGGCAGGCGTGGATCGACTCGGGCCCGCACCACGCGCTGGCCACGCTCGACGACCTCGTGTGGGCCGATGGCCTCGCCTTCGGCAGCCCGACCCGGTTCGGCGGCCCGGCCGCCCAGCTGAAGTCCTATTTGGACAGCACGGGTGGGTTGTGGGCGAAGGGGAAGCTGGCCGACAAGGTCGCGACGTCGTTCACGACGGCGTCCACCCGGCACGGCGGGCTGGAGTCGACGCTGCTGGCGATCAACAACGTCTTCTACCACTGGGGCGCGATCGTCGTCCCGCTCGGCTACACCGACCCGCACCTGATGGAGTCCGGCAACCCGTACGGCGGCTCGTTCGTGTCGCGCAAGTCGGCGGCGCCGGACGAACTGGCCCTCGGCGCGCTGCGCGTCCAGGGGCGGCGGCTGGCCACGATCACGACGCACGTCGCGACCGGGCTGAAGCGGGCGGAATAACCGGAAAACCCGTTTCGGTAGTCACGCCGCGGGCCCTAGAGTCGCGGTGGTGACCACCGAGCTGCCCGTCCTCGCACCTCCCCGGGTCGCCCACCGCGGCCGCGGGACCACGCTCGTGCTGCTCGCGGCGCTGTTCTTCAGCACGTCGGGCACGCTGGGCAAGTCCGCGATGTCCGCCGGGTTCAGCCCGGAGCAGGTGGCCGCGATGCGGATCGGGGTCGCCGGGCTCGTGCTGCTCGCCGGGGTGGCGCTGGTGGCGCCGCGGAAGCTGCGGGTGCGCCGGAGCGAGCTGCCTGTACTGGCCGGGTACGGCCTGCTCGGCGTCGCCGGCGTGCAGCTGCTGTACTTCGTCGCCGCGGGCCGGATCCCGGTCGGCATCGCGATCCTGCTGGAGTTCATCTCGCCGGTGCTCATCGCGCTGTGGGTGCGGTTCGTGCGGGGCCACCGGCTGCCGCGGTCGGTGTGGGGCGGCATCGCCCTGGCCATGGCGGGACTGTCGCTGGTCGCCCAGGTCTGGCAGGGCGTCACGCTCAACGGCCTCGGACTGCTCGCCGGCCTCGGCGCGGCGCTGTGCTCGGCCGGGTACTTCCTGCTCGGCGAGCGCGCGGTGGCCGACATCGACCCGCTGGGCCTGGTCACCTGGGGCATGGTGATCGGCGCGGTCCTGGTCAGCCTGGTCGCGCCGCCGTGGACGTGGCCGGTCGGGCTGCTCGGCACGGACGTCGCGTTCGGCCCCTGGCGCCCGCCGGTGTGGCTCCTGCTCGTCCTGCTGGTGCTGGTCGCCACCGTGCTGGCCTACGTCTTCGGGATTTCGTCGCTGCGGCACCTGCCGGCGTCGGTGGCGAGCGTGCTCGGCCTGGTCGAGCCGGTGATCGTCACGGTCACGGCGTGGGCGCTGCTCGGCGAGGAGCTCACCTGGCCGCAGCTGCTCGGCTCGGCGATCCTGCTGGCCGGCGCGTTCCTGGTGCAGCGGAAGTCGGCGATCCTGACGAGCTGAGTTCTTCACGAAGTGACGTCGGAATGCGAGAATTCCACACCATGACGACGTCGGGGCTGCGGCCCGAGCTGCGGCAGCGGCACGTCCGGATGATCGCCCTCGGCGGCATCATCGGCGCGAGCCTGTTCATCGGCAGCGGCGCGGTGATCCGCACCGTCGGCCCGGCGGCCGTGCTTTCGTACGCGCTGGGCGGGCTGCTCGTGGTGCTCGTCATGCGGATGCTCGGCGAGATGGCGACGGCGGCCCCGGCGCTCGGCTCGTTCATGGAGTATGCGCGCGACTCGCTCGGCGGCTGGGCGGGCTTCACGATCGGCTGGCTGTACTGGTACTTCTGGGTCGGCGTGGTCGCGTTCGAAGCGGTGGCCGGCGCGAAGATCCTGCAGGGCTGGATTCCCGGTGTGCCGCAATGGGTGTTCTCGCTGGCGCTGATGCTGCTGCTGACGGCGACGAACCTGGCGTCGGCGCGGTCGTTCGGCGAGACGGAGTTCTGGCTCGCGTCGATCAAGGTCGCGACCATCGTGGTGTTCCTGGTACTGGGCCTGCTGTTCGTGCTCGGGCTCTGGCCGGGCGCGCACTTCTCGGTGGGCAACATCGGCCTCGACGGTTTCGTGCCCCACGGCGGGTTTTCGGTCGTCCACGGCGTGGTCATCGTGATCTTTTCGTATTTCGGCGCGGAGATCGTGACGATCGCGGCGGCCGAGTCCGACCAGCCGGAGACGGCGGTCCGCAGGGCGACGTCGACGATCGTCTGGCGCGTGATCGTGTTCTACGTGGGTTCGGTGGCCCTGCTGGTGATGATCACCCCGTGGCGCGAGATCCCGAGCGAGACGAGCCCGTTCGCGGCGGCGTTCGGCCGTTTCGGCGTCCCGGCGGCGTCCACAGTGGTCAGTGCGGTCGTCCTGACGGCGGCGCTGTCGGTGCTGAATTCGGGGCTGTACACGGCATCCCGGATGTTGTTCGCGCTGCGCCGCCACGGCTGGGCCCCGACGTGGGTGGCGCACACGAACGCACGCGGGGTGCCCTGGAAGGCGATCCTGGCGTCCACCTCGGTCGGGTACGTGGCGGTGGTGATGAGTTACGTGTCCCCGGACAAGATCTTCTACTTCATCATCAATTCGGCGGGCGCGGTGGCATTGTTCGTGTACGCGATCATTTGCGGCTCCCAGCTGCGAATGCGGCAGCGGCTGGAGGCTTCGTCGCCTGAGCTCTTGAAGCTGCGGATGTGGGGGTATCCGTGGCTGAGCTGGCTGACGTTGGCGATGACGCTGGTCGTGGTGGCGTCGATGCTGTTCGTGGACGAGGACACGCGGGCTCAGTTGTATCTGAGCTTGGTCAGCCTGGCGGTGATCCTGGCGGTGTACGCCTTCATCAGCCGCCGGCGATCGGGCGTCACGAGTGATTGACCGTGCCGGGAAACCGGACAGGTTGTGTCCGGTATTCGGGATAGCGTCCTGATCATGACAACGAACACCGTCCAGCTGGCCTCCGTCCGCGTGATCACCGACGACCTACCGCGACTCGTCCGCTTCTACGAGGTCCTCACCGGCGCCACCCCGCAGTACCTGACCGACGACTTCGTCGAGCTGGTGACACCGTCCGCGACCTTCGCGCTCAGCGCGCCGGAGCGGGTCGCTTTCATCACGGACAACCCACCGCGAGCGGCCGCCAACCGCACCGCCATCGTCGAGTTCGTCGTGGCGGACGTCGAATCCCTGCTTGCCCGCATGAAGACCGAACTCGGCGACGACCTCGACGTCGTGCAGGCGCCCACGATGATGCCCTGGGGCAACATGTCCGTGCTGATCCGCGACCCGGAAGGGTCACTCGTCAACCTCTACACGCCGGTCACGCCGCAGGCGCGGCGACTGCAGCAGAACCGGACACCCCGGATGCCACCGTCCACGCGGTCCTAGCCCGGGTCGCCGCCGGGATCGACGATCGCCGCGGCGATCAGCTTCTGGCCCAGCGCGGCAACGACCCCGTGCAGGGCTTCCGGCTGCTCGATGACGAACGGCCGATCGAGCGCGGCCAACCTTCCCGCGACCCATTCCAGACGTTCCGCACGGACGAAAATTCTCAGCCACCGACCATTTCCGGAGACGCCGGCTACCGGTTCGACCGATGCCAGCGTCTCCGGGAACAACGCTCGCACCTGCACTGCCTCGGCGTCGACGAGCACTGACACCTCATGTCGCCCGGGACCCGCCGCGAGCGGGCCCACGACCCGCCGCACCGGGTTCAGGTCGTCCGGCACCTCGAACGTGCCCTCCAGCAGGCGCAGACCGGCGATGCGGTCCAGGCGGAACGTCCGTTCCGCCTGGCGCCCGACGTCGTGGCCGGTGAGGTAGAGCAGCCCGTGCACGGCGACGATGCCGTGCGGATGAACGGTGCGCGACCGTGCAGGTCCGTGCCGCGGCAGGTAGTCGAAGGCGATCGGACGTCGGTCCCGCGCAGCCTGCGCCAGTCCGAGAAGCACTCTCGCGCTCGCCTCCTCGCCACCCCCGGTGCGCTCGGCCTCGCCGATCCGGCCGCCGGTGAAATTCACGGTTTCGACCACTGCGTCGATCTGCCGTGCCAGGGCCGGGGGCAGTACCCGGCGGACCTTCGAGGTGGCGGCCTCCACGTCACCGATCGAGGCCGGACCGGACCCCGGCCGGCCCGTCAGCAGCAGCCCCCAGACGACCGCCAGTGCTTCCTCGTCGGTGAGCATCAACGGAGGCATCCGGTAGTGGCGCGCCAGTCGGTAGCCGCCGTGACGACCACGCACGGAATCCACCGGAATGCCGAGGTCACGCAGGTGCTCCACGTAGCGGCGCACCGTGCGTCCATCCACGTTCAGCCGCTCGGCCAGCTCGGCCGAGGTACGGGTGCCACCGGACTGCAACAACTCGAGCAACGTCAGTACCCGAGCTGTCGGCCGTGCCACGTCGCCCATCCTCGGCCCAAGAGGTCGGATAACGAGCAGACACGCCCTAGCCGCCGGCGATTCGGCTCAGGGCTCCGAAAAACACGTCCGTGATCTTGGCCGGGTCCGGGGCCACGAACGCCTGGCCGCCCGTCGCCTTGGTCAGCTGGTCCAGTTCCGCCTGGTCCGCGTCCGGGCCGATGCCCACGCCGATCAGGGGGATCGGGCGGTGGGGGTCCTGGAGCTTCGCCAGCTCGGCCAGCAGGTCCGCGCGCGAGATTCCGTGTGGGTCCTCGTTGCGGCCGTCCGTCAGGACGATCACCAGGTTGAGCCGGCCGGGCTCCCACTCGCGGCGCGCGGTGCGGTACGTGTCCAGGACGCTGTCGTACAACCCCGTTCCGCCGTTCGGGGTGGCCCTCACCTGGGCCAGCTTGTCCAGCGCGCCGGTCGCCAGGTGCTGGGCCACCGACGCCATCGGCAGCAGCTCGCGGTAGTCCTTGTCGCCGTCGAGCCGCGTCGAGAACGCCAGCATCCGCAGCTGGGTCGTGGGCTTGAACAGGTGCAGCGCCTTCGCCGTCGCCTGCATCGACAGCTGCATCCGGTTCAGCCCGGTCCCCGGCACCTGCGCGTTCATCGACCCCGACACGTCGACGAGCACCTGCACCCGCGCGCTCAGGTTGATCCCGGCCCACTGGTTGAGCAGCTCGTCGACGGCTCCGGCAGCCGGCAGGTTCGCCGCCCGGAAACCGGACGTCGACACCCTCCGGTCGTCGTCGTGGTCGCGCAGCGCCTGGCCGCCCGCCGCGCGCAGGCCCGTCTTCGCGATGGCGTCCGCGCCCGCGTCGCCGAGAGCCGCTTCCCGGAGCGCCTCGATGATCGGCCGCTGCTGCGGGGTGATCCCGCCCAGCTCGGCGAACGGGTAGTCCAATGTGGGCACCGCGGTCGAGTAGACGGCGACGAGCGGCGACGTCGCGTCCTCGATGTTGTGGCGCAGCACCGAGTTCTCCGACGCGGGGAACATCGTCACCGCGGCCGTGCCGCCGGTGGCGCCCGAGCCGGGCAGCCGCGCGATCAGGTCCGTCTCCGCGCCGAGCGTGTTGGCCGAGACCCGCCGCAGCATCGCGACGTACGCGCCCGCCGGCTCGGTGGCCGCGCGGACGCTCTCCTTCAAGCCGAGCAGCGCCATCGCGCCGACCGAGTCGCGCGCCGGGTCCGACATCCCCGGGACGGCACCCTGCGCGCCCAGGACCTCCGCCCAGGTGGGTTGGTGGTCGGGCCAGCCGATGCCCTTCGCGACGTCCTCGGCGACGGCCAGCACCACCGGCGAACTGGCCATCGACGCCCCGGACTCGGGGACGTCGGCCGCGCCGAGCTGGTGGGCGCGGCGCAGCGCGAGGGTCGAGTCCGGCACCCACACCTGCGGCCGCAGGCTGCCGTCGGACAGGGCGAGCTGCTCGGCCGCGGCGGCCGCTTCCCTGGTCTGGACCTCCACGCTGCCGCACCGGAGGTCGAGACCACGCGCCACGATCGAAAGCGCGGGCGCGATGTCGGCGGACGCGGCGACGAGGACCTTGGCGGGCTGCTCGCACGTGGGCCGGGACCGCACCGCCGAGACGGTGACCCAGGCCGCCGCCCCGAGAACGACCACGAGACCGGTCGCGAGGGCGGGCACGAGCAGCCGGCGTCGTCGTCCGTCCGGCGAGTGGCGTCCCATCGGCGCGGCCTCTCTTCGGCGAGGCGGGGTGGGGATCAAGGTTAGCGCCCGGCAATCCACCGGCTCGTGGTCCAGACGGCCTAACAGCGGCCGCTCATACCCGGGTGGGATGCGCCAGTGGCCTGAAGTGGGATGTCCGCGCCCGGCCCGCGCGCGACACTGGAGCCCGACCGCTTGGGGGTAAGCACGAAACCGACACGAGCCGACCAGCGCCGGGCACGCCGCGCCCTGCTCCGCCAGACCGCCACCATCGCCTTCGCCCTGGGGCTGGCCAAGGTGGTGCGCCGGAAAGCCATGAGGGGCCCCTCATGGACGTGAAGTCCGTGCGGGGCCCCTCATGACGAAGACCGGAAGCTAGACCGGGATGACCGTCGGGACGATCATCGGGCGGCGGCGATAGGTGTCGGCCACCCAGCGGCCGACCACCCGGCGGACCGCCTGCGCGATCCGGTGCGTGTCGGTGATGCCCTCGGACTCCGTGCGCGCCAGCTCCATCTCCACCAGCGGCACGACGGCGTCGAGCGCCTTCGGGTCGTCGGAGAAGCCGCGGCCGGACACCGTCGGGGCGCTGACCGGGCGGCCCGTGCTGGAGTCCACCGCCACGCTGATCGAGATGAACCCGCCCTCGCCCAGCACCAGCCGGTCGGACAGGGTCGACTCGCCGACGTCGCCGACCGAGAGGCCGTCGACGTAGACGTGCCCGACCTCGACGCGCCCGGTGCGCGAGGCCTTGCCGTCGACCAGGTCGACGACCACGCCGTCTTCGGCGATCACCACGTTGTCCGGCGCGACGCCGGTGCGGATCGCCAGCTCGCCGTTCGCGCGCAGGTGCTTCCACTCGCCGTGCACCGGCATGACGTTGCTCGGCCGGACCGCGTTGTACAGGTAGAGCAGCTCGCCCGCCGACGCGTGGCCGGACACGTGCACCTTGGCGTTGCCCTGGTGGACGACGTTCGCGCCGAGCCGGGTCAGGCCGTTGACCACGCCGAACACCGCGGTCTCGTTGCCCGGGATCATCGAGCTGGCCAGCACGACGGTGTCGCCCGCGCGGATCGAGATCTGCCGGTGCTCGCCGCGCGCCATCCGCGACAGCGCCGAGAGCGGCTCGCCCTGCGAACCCGTCGAGACGAACAGGACCTTGCTCTCCGGCAGGTTGCTGGCCTGGTCGAGGTCGACGAGCAGGCCGTCCGGCACGTTGAGCAGGCCCAGCTCGGCCGCGATCCCCATGTTGCGGACCATCGACCGGCCGACGAACGCGATCCGGCGGCCGTGCCGCTGGGCGGCGTCGAGCACCTGCTGGACGCGGTGGACGTGGCTGGCGAAGCAGGCCACGATCACGCGCTGGTCGACGCGGCGGATGACGTCGTCGAGGACCGGGCCGATGTCGCGCTCGGGCATGACGAACCCGGGCACCTCGGCGTTGGTCGAGTCGACGCAGAACAGGTCGACGCCCTCGTCACCGAGCCGGGAGAAGCCGGCCAGGTCGGTGAGGCGGCCGTCGAGCGGGAGCTGGTCCAGCTTGATGTCGCCGGTGTGCAGCACCACGCCCGCCGGGGTGCGGATGGCGACGGCCAGCGCGTCCGGGATGGAGTGGTTGACCGCGAAGAACTCGAGGTTGAACACGCCGACGTCGCGGCGCTCGCCCTCGCGGACCTGGATCAGCTTCGGCCGCTGCCGGTGCTCCTTGGCCTTCGCCGCGAGCAGGGCGTTGGTGAACTTCGAGCCGTAGATCGGCAGGTCCGGCCGCAGGCGCAGGAGGAACGGGACGGCACCGATGTGGTCTTCGTGCCCGTGGGTGAGCACCAGACCTTCGATGTCGTCGAGCCGGTCCTCGATCGCGCGGAAGTCGGGCAGGATCAGGTCGACGCCGGGCTGGTCGTCCTCGGGGAAGAGCACCCCGCAGTCGACGATGAGCAGCCGGCCGCCGTACTCGAAGACGGTCATGTTGCGCCCGACCTCGCCGATACCGCCCAGCGCGACGACGCGCAAGGCTCCGGCGGGCAGTGCGGGCGGGGCGTTGGTGGGGCCTGGACCGGGGGGAAGTGAGCTCACCGAGGCAGGGTCCCAACGCTGGTGTGCGAGGTCGGCGCCACGTAGGCGGCCCTCGAATCTGCTTGTGCCACCCGCTCACCATGCCAGTCCTGGGCCGCCGTGTCGCCCAACGGCACGCCGCCCTGCCCGAGATCACCGGCGATCAGGGCCGTCTGTTCGGCCGTCGGGGCGACGATCGGGAGCCGCGGCTCGCCGGCGTCGAAGCCGCGCAGCCGCAGCGCCGCCTTGCTGAACGCGACCCCGCCGACCCGCGACATCGCGCGCAGCACCGGCAGCATGCCGCGGTGGTTGGTGCGCGCGGTGGACGTGTCGCCGTTCTCGTAGGCGTCGATCATCGCGCGGATCCGGCCCGCGACGACGTGACCGATCACACTCACCACGCCGGTGCCGCCGACGGAGATCCACGGCAGGTTCAGGCCGTCGTCACCCGAGTAGTAGGCGAGGTGGGTGTTGGCGATGACCTCGGAGCCGGCGATCAGGTCGCCCTTGGCGTCCTTGACCGCGACGATCCGCGGGTGCTCGGCCAGCCGCAGCAGCGTGTCGACCTCGATCGGCACGACCGAGCGCGGCGGGATGTCGTAGAGCATCACCGGCAGGCCGGAGCTGTCCGCGACCGCCGTGAAGTGCGCGTGCAGGCCGGCCTGGCTGGGCCGTGAGTAGTACGGGGTGACGACCAGCAGGCCGTGCGCGCCGGCCGCTTCGGCCTGCTTCGCCTGCTCGATGCTGTGCGCGGTGTTGTTGGTGCCCGCGCCGGCCACGACGGTCGCCCGGTCGCCGACGGCCTCGACCACGGCGCGGATGAGCTCCTGCTTCTCCGCGTCGCTCGTGGTCGGGCTCTCGCCGGTGGTGCCGTTGATGACGAGGCCGTCGTTCCCCAGCTCCACGAGGTGCTCGGCCAGCTCCTGCGCCCGCTTCAGGTCGAGTGCGCCTTCGGCGTCGAAGGGGGTGACCATCGCGGTGAGCACGCGCCCGAAGGGTCTTCCGGGCGCGGCGGTAGGTGGGTTGGACATGCTGAGACGGTACCCCGTCCCCCTGACGAAAACCGCGCCGACCTGGTCACGTCCGAGGAAGTGCGGAGGATTTCCGGGACCCGGCCGCTCATCGCGGAACTTCTACTTGACCTTGGTCACGATCGGCGCGGAGATCGGTCCGCCGTCGGCCTTGGCCAGCACGCAGTAGAACTCGCGCGTCGGGTACTCGCCGCTTTCCGTCGGGACGCTCTGCCACTGCTCCTGGGTCGGCACGAGCGCCCGGTACTTGAGGCCGTCGCGCTGGGTCGCGGGGACGATCGACGAGCGGAACGAGGCCGCGCAGCGGGCTTCGGCGGCCGCGGTGGTGGCGGCCAGGCCCGGGTAGCCGGCGATGGCCGCGTCGCTGTCGGACCAGCTCGCGGTGCCGATGACGTCTCCGGCGTCGTAGATCTCGAGGGTGTGGCTCTCCTTGCAGTCGCCGTCGTTCGCGTCGCTGATGACGCCGCCGTCCTGGACCGGGGCGTTGTAGCAGAGGTAGCTCGAACTGGCGTCGACCCGCATCTGCCCGCCGAGGCCGAAGGTCATCGTCGGCAGCTTCTGCTCGTCGACAGCCGGGGCCTCGAAGGCCTTGCCCGCGAAGAAGCCGCCGACCAGGGCACCGACGACCGCCACGGCGGCGACCGAGATCCACAGGGCGCGGTGGTCCTTCTTCGGTGGCTGCGGTGCGACCCGCGTCATCGGGCTGACCATCGCGGTGCCGCCCGGCGGGGTCGGCCGCATGCCCTGCGCCGTCGTCAGCAGGTTCTGCGCCTGCGCCGCGGTGAGCCGCGCGTCGGGGTTGGCGACGAGCAGGCCGAGGATCGCCGCGGCGATCGGGCCCTGGCCGCGGGTCAGGTACGGGATCTCGGTCATGATCGCGTGCAGCGTCGCCGCCGTGGTCGCGCGCTCGAACGGGATCGAGCCTTCGACGGCGAAGAACAGCGTCGCGCCGAGGGACCACAGGTCGGACGCGGGCAGCGCTTCGCGGCCTTCGACGCGCTCCGGCGCCATGAACGCGGGCGAGCCGACGATCATGCCGCTCGTGGTCAGGCGCGGGTCGTCGATGGCGTGGGCGATGCCGAAGTCCGTGAGCTTCACGCGGCCGTCCGGCGCGACCAGGATGTTCGCCGGCTTGACGTCGCGGTGCACGATCCCGGCGGCGTGCGCGGCCTGCAGCGCGGCCAGGACCCGCTCCCCCATCAGCGCGGCCTGCGCGGCGGGCATCGGGCCGCGCTGCCGGACGAGGTCGGCCAGCGACGGCGCCTCGACGAGCTCCATCACGATGAACGTCGTGCCGCCGTCGGTGATGACGTCGTAGACGGTCACGACGGCGGGATCGTTGAGCCGCCCGCCGGTGCGCACCTCGCGCAGCGCGCGCTCGGAGAAGACGGCGGCGGACTCGGCGTCGGGCAGCCGCAGCTCCTTGACGGCGACCTGCCGGCCGATGACCTGGTCCTGCGCCCGCCACACGACACCCATGCCGCCGCGGCCCAGCTCGCCGAGGAGCGCGTAACGGCCGGCGACAACCCGCTGACCAGGCGTGACGGGCGCCTGCGGTGGGTACGGCCGGGTCTGTTCGTCGGTCACGGTGCTCCTTCTAGCGGCGGTCGCGCAGATGCTAGTCGGACCGCCGGGCACCGCTGGGGGTTCCACCGAATTCGTGACTATGCGGAGTTCATCGGGGTGCGGTGTACGCCTCGCCGCGGTACGGGATCCACCGGTAGCCCGGGGCGAAGTCGCTGAACGCGGCCCGCTTGCCGGTCGCGGCCCAGATGTCCTCGCTGACCACGAGACCCGGGAAGCGCGTCAGGTCGTTCTCGGCCATCAGCTCGGCGTAGGTGCGGAACTTGTCGGTGTCGACCCCCGCCAGCGCGTAGCGGTAGACCGGCGGCGCCGTGCGGAGCAGCCAGTAGAGCCGCCGCCCGGCGGCGGTCATGGCCGTCGCGTCCTCGGCGGACTCGATGCCCTTGCCGCCGGGGTCTTCGGGCGCGATCCCGCACCACCAGCCGCTGCCGCCATCGGAGAAGATGCGGGACGGGAACCCGTCGAAGTGGCGCGCGAGGTCCCGGGCGTGGGTTTCCCGCCCACCGCATTCGGCGTTGAGGGCGAAGCTCCAGGCCATGGCCGCGGCCTCCTGTTCGTGGGGCTCAGCCGGTGAAGGTGAGATAGACCAGCACCAGGTTGAGCGCGATGATCACCACCGCGATCAGCGATGCCGCGATGGTCGTCAGCCTGCGGTTGGCGTCCGCGCCCATCAGATCACGGTCCGCTGTCAGCCGGATCAGCGGTACCAGCGCGAACGGGATCCCGAACGACAGCACGACCTGCGAGACGACCAGCGCGGCACTCGGATCGGCGCCGAGGGCGAGCACGACGATCGCCGGGATCAGCGTGACGAGACGGCGCACGACCAGCGGAATCCGCTTGTGCAGCAACCCCTGCATGATCATCGCGCCCGCGTACGCGCCCACCGACGTCGACGCCAGGCCCGACGCCAGGAGGCCGATCGCGAACAGCAGCGCGATACCCGGGCCGAGGGCCACCGCGACCGCGGCGTGCGCGCCCTCGATGCTGTCGACGCCCTCCTGGCCCTGCAGGTTGGTCGCGGCGAGCAGCAGCATGCCGAGGTTCACCGCGCCGGCCAGCAGCATCGCCAGCCCGACGTCGGCGCGGGTGGCGCGCAGCAGGCGGCGGCGGGTGGTGACGTCCGGGAGGCCGTGCCGGTCGCGGACCAGGCCGGAGTGCAGGTAGACGGCGTGGGGCATGACCGTCGCGCCCAGCATCGCGGCGGCGATGAGGACGCTGCCGGAGCCGTCGAACATCGGCACCAGCCCGCCGAGCGTGCCCGATGCCGACGGCGGCTCGACGAACAGGCTGGCCAGGAACCCGACCGCGATGACCAGCAGCAGGCCGGTGACGACGCGCTCGAACGTCCGCTGGCCGCCGCGGTCCTGGACCGCCAGCAGCGTCAGCGAGACGGCGCCGGTGACCAGGCCGCCGGCGACGAGCGGCAGGTCGAAGAGCAGGTAGAGGGCGATGGCGCCGCCGACGACCTCCGCGAGGTCGGTGGCGATGGCGACGACCTCGGCCTGCAGCCAGTAGGCGATCCGCGCGCGCCGGGACAGCCGGGCGCGCAGGGCCTCCGGCAGCGACATCCCGCTGACCAGGCCGAGCTTCGCCGACAGGTACTGCACGAGCACGGCCATCAGGTTCGCCGCGACGATCACCCAGACCAGCAGGTAGCCGTAGCGGGCGCCGGCACTGATGTTGGACGCGACGTTGCCCGGGTCGACGTAGGCGATCGCGGCGACGAACGCCGGGCCCAGCAGGGCCGACCCGGCGCGCAAGCGCGACGCGAGTTTCGGCCGCACCGCCTCGGTGACCGCCATGGCGCCTGCCTCTCAAACCGGATGTCGGGGACCCCAAATCGAAGTTTAGGCATGCCGAACTTTCGATTTCAAGGGTGACGGCTCCCACCGTCGCCCCCGGGTACCCGGAAAACGGGTCAGGAGTGGTCGACTTCGTGGCCGGATTCGCGCAGCGCCTTGACGGCGTGGCCGAGGTCGGTGGCGCGGACCAGGATGTGGTCGGTGTCGAACGTGGACATCGAGAACAACGCGACACCGGCCGCGGCCAGCTCCGAGGCCAGCGCGGCGATGATGCCGGTGAGCGTGAACTCCAGCGGCCCGCGGACCGAGAGCAGCCGCCAGCCGTCCTCGGACGCCGTGCCGCCCGCCGGTTCGCGCCCGGCCGGGCAGATCACGGACAGCTCTTCGGGCGTCCGGGTCACCGAGACGAACGCGGGCTCGCCGGGAGCGAGGAGCTCGGCGGGCACCGGGGCGTCGGCGGGCAGCCGGACGACGGCGTACTCACCGGGACGGACATCGATCGCGAGGCGCTTCATCAGCCTTCGAACACCTTCGGGCTCGTAGCGATCTCGGTGCCGTCCGGCAACGTCGAGATGGTGAAGTCGGCGAACACGTTCGCCGCGGCTTTCTGCAGGTGCCGCAGGCATTCCACGGCCAGCTGCCGGATTTCGACGTCGGCGTGCTCGGTGGCGCGCATCGCGACGAAGTGCCGCCAGGCCCGGTAGTTCCCGGTGACGACGATGCGCGTCTCGGTCGCGTTCGGCAGCACGGCGCGCGCGGCCTGGCGGGCCTGCTTGCGGCGCAGCGTCGCGCTCGGGACGTCGGCGAACTTCTCCTCGAGACCGGCGAGGAGCTCGGTGTAGGCGTCGACGCTCGCCTGGGCCGCGGCGAGGAACTTCTCGTGCAGCACGGGGTCGTTCGCGATGACGTCCGGCTCGACGATCTCGGCGTCGCGCTCGGGCACGTACCGCTGGGAGAGCTGGGAGTACGAGAAGTGGCGGTGCCGGATCAGCTCGTGGGTCAGGGAACGCGAGATGCCGGTGAGGTAGAAGGTCACCGATCCGTGCTCCAGCACCGAAAGGTGGCCGACGTCCATGATGTGCTCGAGGTACCCGGCGTTGGTCGCGGTGGCGGGGTTCGGCTTCGTCCAGGACTGGTAGCAGGCGCGGCCGGCGAACTCCGCGAGCGCCTCGCCGCCGTCCGCGTCGGTCGTCCACGGGACGTCCGCGGGCGGGAAGAACTCCGTCTTCGCGATCAGCTGCACCCTCGGTGACACGGTTTCGGCCACGTCCGCACTCCTTCCGCAAGCTCCCCACGCAGCCTAACCGCGCGCGGTCCCCCACTCCCGGGCGACAGGCTTCCTTGACTGACACCACGGATGACGTCATAGTGGTGTCATGGACCTGACGCCGTACATCGCCAACCTTCGCGAGGACCTCGCGAACACGGCTGCCGCCGGGGACGAGCACACCCGGCGGGCGGCCGCGCTGCTGTCTTCCGCGCTCGAACCCGCCGTCCGCCTGACGCTCATGAACGCCCTCGCCGACCTCGCCGCCGAGGTCACGGCCGCTCTGCCCGGCCAGGTGGTCGACGTGCGACTGGACGGCCGGGACGTCCGCGTGGTCGTTTCCGGGGCCGCCGAAGAGGTGTCGCCACGGGCGACACCACGTGACACCACGCCGCCACCACCGATCGACGGCGGTGACATCTCGCGCATCACGCTGCGCCTGGTCGAGCAGATCAAGGGCCAGGCCGAGCGCGCGGCGCAGGCGCAGGGCGTCTCGCTGAACACGTTCGTCTCCCAGGCGGTGCAGGGGGCGCTCGGGCACGGCGCGCTCGGCGGCGGCGCCAAGCACCACGGCAAGGGCGAGCGGCCCGGGTCGCACCTGCACGGCTGGGTCGAAGGCTGAGGGGATCGAAGATGAGTGACGAAGAGACGACACCGGCCGGGGAAACTCCCGAGGAGTCCGGCGAGCTGGTCCGGATCGACGAGTTCGAGACCGACGTCCCGCTGGAGCTGGACCTCGGCGTGACGATCGGGCGCGTCGAGGTCGTGCTGGAAGGCGACTCCGGTGCCCGCGTCGAGCTGCGGCACGACCGGGGCGAGCAGCAGCCGTGGGTGGCGGGGGTCAACAGCCTGCTGTCCTGGGTCGGCGAGCGCTTCGGCGACCAGCTGGGCGTGGACCCGTCGGGGGCGGACCCGGCCGAGGCGGTGCGGCAGAGCCGGATCGAGAAGCTGGGCAACCGACTGGTCGTCCAGGCGCCGAAGGCGTGGCAGCTGCGCAACGTCGCGCTGTCGGTGACCGTGCGCGCCCCGGCGGGTTCGCACGTCGAGGTGCGGGCGGGCGCGGCGGACGTCACGGTGACCGGCTCGGCCGGGCGTGTCGACCTGCTGACCGGCTCCGGCGAGGTCAAGCTCGACCGCGCCGACGGCTCGGCGACGATCCGCACGGGCAGCGGCGGCATCAAGCTCGGCCCGACGCTCGGCGGGCTGCAGCTGCGCAGCGGCAGCGGCCACGTGGAGGCGTCGTCGATCGCGGGCTCGGCCACGCTGGCGACGGGCACGGGCGACGTCTGGCTGGGCGCGGTCTCGGGCGAGGTGATGGCCCGCACGGGCAGCGGCGACCTGTCGGTGGCGGACGCGGCTTCGGGCACGCTCGACCTGATCACGGGTTCGGGCGAAGTCCGCATCGGCATCCGCGGCGGCACGGCGGCAGAGGTGGACCTGACGTCCAGCGGCGGGAAGGTGTCCAGCGAGCTGGACATCGCGGACAGCGCGCCGTCGGGTGGAGTGAAGCTGAAGGTGAGGGCCAGGACGGGCTCCGGCAACGCCGTGGTGACGCGCGCGGCCGGCTGAGTAAGGGGGAACGGGTCGTTCCCGGTGGGGGCCGGGAACGACCCGTTTTTTGTGCCAGGGCGGCTCCCGCGGCCGCCCGGGCAAGGGGGTGGCGGGCCGTTCCCGGCGGGGATCTCCGGGAACGGCCCGCACTCGCCGCGCCGGGGCGGCGACCGGCTCGGCACAGCCGACCTGCGGCGCCCACAACAGCCGCCCCGACCGCCCGCAACCGACCGGCCGGGAACACTCCACCCTCGCGACGCAAGAGCGACCAGCCCAGCACAACAGACCTCTGGCGCCCGCAACAGCCGCCCCGACCGGCCGGGAACACTCCACCCTCGCGACGCAAGAGCGACCGGCTCAGCACAGCCGACCTCCGGCGCCCGCAACAGCCGCCCCGACCGCCCACAGCCGGCACTCGGGCACACCTCACCCTCACCGCTCAGGGGCGGCGACCGGCTCCGCGCAGCCGACCTCCGGCGCCGACGACAGCCGCCCCGGCCGCCCGCGACCCCCGGCCGACCACGGCCTTGCCCCGCGGCGTAGGGACCGACCGCGTTCTTGCTGTCAGGATGGCGGCATGACCTTCACGGGGACCGCCGACGCCGTGTACCGGACCCGGCTGCGGGGCTGCCTGCTCGGCGGTGCTCTCGGCGATGCCCTCGGCAAGCCGGTCGAACTCGAGCCGTTGGCGAACATCCGGCAGCCGGTGGAGCTGGTGCCGAACACCCACGGCCTCGCCGAGATCACCGATGACACCCAGCTCACGCTGTTCGGCCTCGAAGGGTTTCAGCGCGGCTGGGTCCGCGCCCGGGCGAAGGGCATCAGTGGCGCGCTGGGGGCGCTGGTCCGTGAGGGCTACCTGCGCTGGCTCGACACCCAGGAGCACCCGGCTCCCCCGCCCGCGGACGACGGGCACCGGACCGGGCAGCTGCGGCTGGAGCCGTGGCTCTACGCGCGGCGGGGGCCGGGGCGCGCTTGTCTTTCGGGGCTGCGGGCCTCCTTCACGCCTCAGCCCTACGCCGAGCTGACTGGCCGGCCCGGGCCGGTCAACCCGGACTCCAAGGGCTGCGGGACCGTCATGCGCTCGGCGCCGTTCGGGTTCGCCGGGCGGCCGGACGGCGCCTTCGTGCTGGCGGCCAACTGTGCGCAGATCACCCACGGGCACCCGACCGCCTACTACGCCGCGGGCGCCTTCGCCGCGATGATCGCCTGTCTCTTCGAAGGCGAGTCCGTGGAAGGCGCCGTGCTGCGGTCGATGCGGTTGCTGGCGCGGTATCCCGGCCACGACGAGACGACCGCCGCCCTGCGCCGGGCGCTCGACCTCGTCGAAGCCGGCGATCCCGGGCCGGACAAGGTGGAGTCGCTCGGGGGTGGCTGGGTGGCCGAAGAAGCGCTGGCGATCGCGGTCTACGTCGCGCTGGCGCCCGTCCCGCACCGGAAGTCCGCACTGGTCAAGGAAAAGCTTCGCCTGGCCGTGACGCACTCCGGTGACAGCGATTCGACGGGCTCGATCTGCGGCAACCTCCTCGGTGCGGCGTCAGGCGAGGAAGTCCTGCCCTACGACTGGCTCACCCGCCTCGAAGGCCGCACCACGATCACCCGGCTCGCCGACGACTTCGCCACCGAAACGGCCCAGACCGCGAGCTACTGAGCCAGCTTCTTCAACGCCGGAGCCAAATCACCTCGCGAACCCACGGCCACGCCCGACAAGCCCAGCCAAGAAGCCATGTGCCGCAGCTCCGCCGCCAGCTCCGGGAGCACCCGGGCCAAGTCGGCGCCTTCCTCGGCGAAGGCTCCCTGGACCCTCAGTACCCCCGCTGCGCGGTCGGACTTCAGGTCCACCCGGGCCACCAGCGAGCCGTCCAGGAGGAACGGGAACACGTAGTACCCGTACACCCTCTTCGGCTCCGGGACGTAGATCTCGATGCGGTACCTGAACCCGAACAGGCGCTCCGTGCGGGCGCGCTCCCAGATCAGCGGGTCGAACGGGCAGAGCAAGGCACGACCGGTCACCGTCCGCGGGGTCCGGGCAGAAACGTGGCGGTACGCCGTCGCCTTCCAGCCGTGGACCGCCAGCGGCTCCAGGACTCCCGACTCCACCAGCTCCGACACCGCCTGGCGGGCCGTGGCCGGGCCCAGGCGGTAGTAGTCGCGCAGGTCCGTCTCCGTCGCCACGCCCAACGCTCGCGCCGACCGCTCGATCAAGCCCCGCGCGCCTTCCTCCGCCGACACCGTGCGCGACAGGACCTCCGGCGGGACCACCCGCTCCGTGAGGTCGTAGAGCCGCTCGAACGAGCGGCGCGTGCCCGTGGTCAGCTGGCCGATGCCGAACAGGTACTCGCAGACGCGCTTGACCTCCGACCGCTCCCACCACGAGCCCGGGCCGCGACGCTGCGCGTCCGCCGCCACCTCGCGCTCGATGCCGCCCGCGCCGATCGGGCCCAGCTCCTTCACCACCGACAGGATCTCTTCGACCAGGCCCGGCGACTTCTCGATCAGCGGCCCGTAGTGCTTCCACCAGCCGTCACGCTTCGCGCCCGAACGGATCAGCGGCCAGTCCTCGACCGGCAGCAAGCTCGCCTCGTGCGCCCACGTCTCGACCAGCAGCCGCGGCTGACGCGCCGAGTGCGACCACGCCGCGTCGTCCAGCAACGCGGGCTCGTACGCGCCCAGCCGCGAGAACACCGGCATGTAGTGCGCCCGGACCGCGACGTTCACCGAGTCCAGCTGCAGCAGCTGGACGCGCGAAAGCACGCGTTTCAGGTGCCGCCGCGAAACCGGACCGGACGGACGTGGGTCGGCGAAGCCCTGTGCGGCCAGGAAGGTCTTCCGGGCCGTCGTGACGCTGATCGTTTGCATGGTCCCGTCATGGTGCCACCCACCACCGACAAAAACGCGCACCGATAGTCCATCCATGCCCCCACCACCGCCCTCGACGGAGGAGCTGCGCTCCGCTGTACTAATTTCTGGGCATGAGCGACGCCGCCGTCCGTCCCGCCGACCTGTCCGACGCCGCGGAGATCGCCCGCATCCAGCGCGACACCTGGCACGCCGCCTACGAGGACCTCCTGGGCAAGAACGCGCTGGCCGAGCTGGACGCCGCCGACCTCGTCGGCACCTGGACCGAGACCATCGACCACCCGGCCAGCCAGGTCTACGTGGCCACCGAGGGCGAGTTCACCGTCGGGTTCGTCGTCGCGGGCCGGGCCCCCGAAGACGAGATCGCCGCCGCCGACGGCAGCCTGCCCGAGGACGCCGGCACCACCGGCTTCGTCGCCACCCTGCTCGTCGAGCCGCGGTGGGGACGCCGCGGGCACGCCGGACGCCTACTCGCGACGGCCGCCGCGGGCCT
Organism: Amycolatopsis sp. NPDC005961; assembly: GCF_040629235.1. Lineage (NCBI taxonomy): Bacteria > Bacillati > Actinomycetota > Actinomycetes > Pseudonocardiales > Pseudonocardiaceae > Amycolatopsis > Amycolatopsis sp. NPDC005961. The sequence goes on from NZ_JBEXVF010000001.1 coordinate 256,880, forward strand.
GCGGGCCGACGGCGCCGGCCGCGGCATCGCCTGGGTCGCCCAGGGCGACCACGCCTCCCTCGGCTTCTACCGCCGGGCCGGCTGGAACCCCGACGGCACGGTCCGCACCCTCGACACCGGCGACCGCATGGTCCGCGAGGTCCGCCTCACCGGCACCCTCGACCTCGCGCTCGCCTGAGCCGGCGTCCCGGAAGATCACCCACCGCATCACGGCGTACATGAACACGCCCTCGCACGCACCCGCGAGCACCCGCGACAGGTGGTATTCGACGCCCAGCGCCGTCAGGCCCGCGCCCACACCCAGCAAAAACGCCGCGTAATTGACAGCAATCGCGACGATGTAAAGCACCAGTTGCTTTCCCATCGCGGCGTGGGAATGGAAGTTGAACGTCCGGTTCAGCGCGAAACTCAGCCCGAACGCGCAGACGTAGGACGCCGTGATCGCGAGCCACACGGGCCAGCCGGCCACCCCGTGGAAGACGGTCAGCAGCCCCAGGTCGACGCCGAACGTGAACCCGTTGATGAGGCAGAAGCCGAGAAACGTCGGGGCCACGATCCGCGACAGGCCCCATGGCAGCACGCGCACGATCGCCCGGCAGAGGGCGCCGAATCGGTCGGCGGGCGTTCGGGAAAGGTCAGCGGGCACCCCGTCAGCCTGGCAAGGGAAGGTGGCCGGAAGCCGTCCCGCAGGTGATCTTCTGGTACCACCCCCCTACCGCATAGGGGGGTTAACCCCAGTGACTCCAGGTTTCGAACTGATAACTTGGAAGAACACGAACGAGTGTGGGAGGTGACACGATGAGCTGGATCCTGCTGACACTGGGGGTCGCGTTCGGTTCGGCCATCGTGCCGCTGATCAACGCCGAGGTGTTCCTGATCGGGCTGTGCGCGAGCCAGCCCGGGCTGCACTGGCTGTGGCTCGGCGCGGCCGTCGCCGTGGGGCAGATCGCCGGCAAGTCGCTGTACTTCTTGGCCGCACGCGGGACGATCAAGCTGCCGAAGTGGCTGCACGACCGCCTCCACCGCGAGCGGCCGATGACCGCGCGGCGCGTGCGCTGGGAACTGCGGACCAAGCGGATCCGCGGCTGGGTCGACCGGCTGCGCGAGCGCTGCCACCGGCACCCGCACTGGATGGCGGGAACCTACGGAGTCAGCTCCCTGGTGGGCCTGCCGCCGTTCATGGCGACGAGCGTGCTGGCCGGCGTGGTCCGGATGCGGCTCGTGACGTTCTTGACCACGGGCTTCGCCGGAAGGTGGATCCGCTTCAGTTTGATAGCCGCTTCACCCGCGGTGTTCGCGGGCTGGCTGCACCACTGAAATTTCCGAGACCAGCGCGGTCCAGGCGGCGCGGGAGACGGTGAGTTCGCCGAGGTGACGGGCCTTCGTGTCCCGCACACCCACGGTTCCGGCGAGCAGAACCTCGACACACTCTTCGGTTGCGGTGTAGCTCGACTTGCGCCAGGTGAACACGCTGGCCCCCTCTATCGCGACACCTCCCGAAGCAGGGCTTGCGAGGCGTCTTCGGTCAAAGCCTTGCCGTACAAGAGCTTTACCAGCTTCCGGTAACTGGCGATAGCGTCCAACTCGTTGACGAAGGCGCTCGCGTGATAGTGCTCCATGTACACGATCGCGGGATCCGCCGGAAAATCGTAAAGCGTGAACATACCGATCTTGCCCGGGTGATAGCCCACGCCCGAGGGCACGATACGCACTGAAATGTTAGATGTAACAGCTAAGGTGAGCAGCCGATCGATCTGGTCGGACATGATGGCCGCATCACCCACTTCCTCGCGGATCGCCGACTCCGAGACGATCGCGTCGAGGCGAACGGCCTCGCGCCCGACGAGGACCTTCTGCCGTTCCAAGCGAGCCACCAGCCGCGCGTCGGCATCCGCCACCTTGATGCCGGAAGCCGCCAGCAGCGCGCGAGCGTAGTCGGGAGTCTGCAGCAGCCCCGGGATGATCAGCGGCGACCAGTTGGTGATCAGGCTCGCCGAGCGCTCACACTGCATGACCGCCGTGAGCGCCGCGGGCAGGTCCGCGGGGTTCGAGTCCAGCCAGTTGGGATCCTTGGCGTGCTTGGCCAGGAACAGGATCCGCGTGGTCGTCGCGCGATCGGCGCGCAGATAACCGAGGATCCGCGCGACCTCCTCGACCGGCGGCACGCGCATCCCCAGCTCCCACTGGGACACCAGCCGCGGATCGATCTCGAGCGCCCGGGACAGCTCGCGCAAGCCGAACTTCCGCGCCTCGCGCACTTCGCGCAGCGACGCGGACAACGCCCGCAAACCCGGTGACGATGAAGTCGGTTTCATGCGGGCGATGGTACGAACACCGCGCATTTCCCGAATGAACGACAACTGTCAGCGAAATGCCACACCGCGAATTCAGCGGTCGGCGGCCTCCAGTTCGACGGCCTTCTTCATCGTCTCGCGGGCCCGTCGCCGGTCTCCCGCGATGTCGTACGCGTACGCCAGCTTGTACCACGCGCGCCAGTTCTCCTGGTCCGCCTCGACCTCCGCGCGGCGGTCCTGGAACCACGCGTCGGCCGCGTCACGGTCCACTCGCCCCGAGGGGCGGCGCGGCAGGTCCGAGACGTCCGGCAGCGCACCTTCGGAATCCAGCCGCCGCGAGAGCCGCTGGATTTGCACGCCGTTGCGCCAGGTCACGACCACGATCCAGATCCCCAGGATCGGCAACAGCAGCACGCCGACCCCGAGCGCGATGCCCGCGCCGGTGCCGGACGCGAACAGCGCGAACGCCCGGTCCGCGAGCAGGACCAGGTAGACGACCAGCGCCGCCGTCATCAGCAGCGCGACGTTGCGGGCTTTCATGCGAACACCGTCACAGGTCGAGCACGTTCTCCAGGCCGACCGTCAGGCCGGGGCGCGCCACCACCGTGCGCACGCCGAGCAGCACGCCCGGCATGAACGACGTCCGGTCGAGGGAGTCGTGACGAATCGTCAGGGTCTCCCCCTCGCCGCCGAACAGGATCTCCTCGTGCGCCACCAGGCCCGGCAGGCGGACCGAGTGCACGCGGACCTCCTCGACCGTCGCGCCGCGGGCGCCGTCCAGCTCGGACGTCGTCGCGTCCGGACCCGGCGTCACGCCCGCCTCCGCGCGCGCCGCGGCGATCATCCGCGCGGTGTGCGCGGCGGTGCCCGACGGCGCGTCGGCCTTGCGGTTGTGGTGCAGCTCGATGATCTCGGCCGAGGCGTAGAACTTCGCCGCCTGGGCCGCGAACCGCATCGCCAGAACCGCGCCAAGGGCGAAGTTCGGCGCGATCAGCACGCCCAGCGACGGCTTCGGCTCGAGCAGAGAGCGCAGCGAAGCCAAGCGGTCCTCGCTGAAGCCCGTGGTGCCGACGACCGCGTGGATGTCGTGCTCCACCAGGTACTTCAGGTTGTCCATGACGGCGTCGGGGTGGGTGAAGTCGACGACGACCTGGGCCTCGGCCAGCGCCGAGAAGTCGTCGCCCGCGTCCAACGCGGCGACGACCTTCATGTCCCCGGCGCCTTCGACGGCGTTCACCACCGTCGCGCCCATCCGGCCGCGCGCACCGAGCACACCGACGTTGATGGTCATGAAGCGATCACCTCGTGCAGGTCGTCAGGAAGGTCGTCGGCGTGAGCGTACGGCCCCACGACCGCCGCCGCCGAGACCCCGCCCGGCCGCGCGAACAAAGTGCGAGCGAGCGCACACACCTCTTCGGTGGTGACGGCGTCGATGCGGGCGATCGTGTCGTCGACGCCCAGGTAGCGGCCGTAGTTGAGCTCGCTCTTGCCGATCCGCGACATCCGCGACGACGTGTCCTCCAGCCCCAGCACGAGCCCGCCGCGCAGCTGGCCCTTGGCCCGGGCGACCTCGGCGTCGGTCAGGCCGTCGACGCCGACCTTGTCGAGGATCTCGCGGATGACGCCGGCGACGTCGCCGAGCTTCTCCGGCTGGCAGCCCGCGTACACGGCCAGGTGCCCGGTGTCGGCGTAGCTCGCGACCGACGAGTACACCTGGTAGGCCAGCCCGCGCTGCTCACGGATCTCCTGGAACAGCCGGGACGACATGCCGCCGCCGAGCGCCGCGTTGAGCACCGACAGCGCGAAGCGGCGCTCGTCGTGGCGCGACAGCGACCGCAGGCCGAGCATGACGTGCGCCTGCTCGGTGTCGTCGGTGTGCAGGGCGAGCTTCGGGACGGTCTTGATCCGGGCCCGGCCCTCGCGCGGCGCGAGCGGCGTCGCCGAACCGGTCAGCTTGTCCCGCAACGCCTTGCGCACCAGGCGAAGCACCTGGCCGTGGTCGACGTTGCCGGCCACCGCGAGCACCATCCGCGGCAGCGTGTAGCGGCGCTTGTAGAAGCTGCGCAACGCGGCCGGTGCCATGCCGATGATCGACTTCTCGGTGCCCAGCACCGGGCGGCCCAGCGGGTGGTCGCCGAGGATCGCGCTCACGAACGTCTCGTGCAGCAGGTCTTCCGGGTCGTCGTCGCGCATCGAAATCTCTTCGAGGACGACGCTGCGTTCCATGTCCATGTCGCGGTCGGTGCAGAGCGCCTCGAACACGACGTCGGTGACCAGGTCCACGGCGAGCGGGAGGTCGGCGTCGAGCACCTGCGCGTAGTAGCAGGTGTGCTCCTTCGCCGTGAAGGCGTTGAACTCGCCGCCGACGGCGTCGATCTCCTCGGCGATCTGCGTGGCGTCGCGGTTCTTCGTGCCCTTGAACAGCAGGTGCTCGAGGTAGTGCGCGGCACCGGCGACGGCGTCCGGCTCGTCACGGGAGCCGATGCCCACCCACAGCCCGACCGTGGCCGAGCGCGACGCCGGGACGTGCTCGGTGATCACGCGCAGACCGCCGGGCAGGACGCTGCGCTTGACGACCGCACCGTCCGGAGTGGACTCCAGCGTGCGGGTGGTACCGACGGGCTGCTCGTGCCCGGAAACCTGCCGTGCCATGGGTTCCTTACTTCCGCATGCCGTGAAGGCCCCCTCACCGGCCACAAACGCCGGCGAGGGGGCCTTCACGGACCTACAACGAGCTGTCTTACTTGGCGTCGGCCGTCTCGGCGTCGGCGGCGGGCGCCGGGGCCGCGGCAGCGTCGTCTTCCTGAACGACGATCAGGCTGATCTTGCCGCGGTTGTCGATGTCGGCGATCTCGACGCGGAGCTTGTCGCCCACGTTGACGACGTCCTCGACCTTGGCGATCCGCTTGCCGTTGCCCAGCTTGGAGATGTGCACCAGGCCGTCCTTGCCCGGCAGCAGCGAGACGAACGCGCCGAACGCGGCCGTCTTCACCACGGTGCCGAGGAAGCGCTCGCCGACCTTGGGCAGCTGCGGGTTGGCGATGGCGTTGATCAGGTCGATCGCCGCCTCCGCCGACGGGCCGTCGGCCGCGCCCACGTAGATCGTGCCGTCGTCCTCGATGGAGATGTCGGCACCGGTCTGCTCGGTGATCGAGTTGATCATCTTGCCCTTCGGGCCGATGACCTCGCCGATCTTGTCCACCGGGATCTTCACGCTGGTGACGCGCGGCGAGTACGGGCTCATCTCGTCCGGGCCGTCGATCGCCTCGGCGATGACCTCCAGGATGGTGAGGCGAGCGTCCTTCGCCTGCTTCAGCGCGGCGGCGAGCACCTCGGAGGGGATGCCGTCGAGCTTCGTGTCCAGCTGCAGGGCGGTGATGATGTCCTTGGTGCCGGCGACCTTGAAGTCCATGTCGCCCATGGCGTCTTCGGCACCGAGGATGTCGGTCAGCGCGACATAACGCGTCTCCCCATCCACTTCATCGGAGATGAGGCCCATCGCGATGCCCGCGACCGGCGCCTTCAGCGGCACGCCGGCGTTGTACAGGCCCATCGTGGACGCGCAGACCGAGCCCATCGAGGTCGAGCCGTTGGAGCCCAGCGCCTCGGAGACCTGGCGGATCGCGTACGGGAACTCGTCACGCTTCGGCAGCACCGGCACGAGGGCGCGCTCGGCGAGCATGCCGTGGCCGATTTCGCGGCGCTTCGGCGAACCGACGCGGCCGGTCTCGCCGGTGGAGAACGGCGGGAAGTTGTAGTGGTGCATGTAGCGCTTGTGCGTCTCCGGGGACAGCGAGTCGATCTGCTGCTCCAGGCGAAGCATGTTCAGCGTGGTGACGCCCAGGATCTGGGTTTCGCCGCGCTCGAACAGCGCCGAACCGTGCGCCCGCGGGATCACGGCGACCTCGGCCGCGAGCGACCGGATGTCGGTGAGGCCACGGCCGTCCATGCGGATCTTGTCCGTGAGGACGCGCTTGCGCATGACCTTCTTGGACAGCGCCTTGAACGCGGCGCCGATCTCCTTCTCGCGGCCTTCGAAGGCTTCGCCCTCGCCGACGCCGACCTTCTCCAGGACGGCGGCCTTGACCTCGTCGGTCGCGGCGTCACGGGCCTGCTTGCCGGGGATCTGCAGCGCGTTCGCCAGGTCGTCGGTCGCGATCGCGGCGACGGCGTCGAAGGCGTCCTGCTGGTAGGGCAGGAAGACCGGGAACTCGCCGGTCGGCTTGGCGGCGACGTCGGCCAGCTTCTGCTGGGCCTCGCACAGCACCTTGATGAACGGCTTGGCGGCTTCGAGGCCCTCGGCGACCGAGACCTCGTCCGGCGCCTTGCCGCCGTCGGCGATCAGGTCGAGCGTGTGCTCGGTGCCCTCGGCCTCGACCATCATGATGGCGACGTCATCGCCCACGATGCGGCCGGCGACGACCATGTTGAAGGTCGCCTTCTCCAGCTGCGACCAGGTCGGGAACGCGACCCACTGGTCCTCGATCAGGGCGACGCGCACGCCGCCGACCGGGCCCGAGAACGGCAGGCCCGCGATCTGGGTCGACGCCGACGCGGCGTTGATGGCCAGCACGTCGTACGGGTCGTCCGGGTTGAGGCTCTGGACGGTGATGACGACCTGGATCTCGTTGCGGAGACCGTCGGTGAACGACGGGCGCAGCGGCCGGTCGATCAGGCGGCAGGTCAGGATCGCATCGGTCGAGGGACGGCCCTCGCGACGGAAGAACGCGCCGGGGATGCGGCCGGCCGCGTACATGCGCTCCTCGACGTCCACCGTCAGGGGGAAGAAGTCGAAGTGGTCCTTCGGGTGCTTCGACGCGGTCGTCGCCGAGAGCAGCATGGTCTCTTCGTCGAGGTACGCGACGACGGCGCCGGCGGCCTGCTTGGCCAGGCGGCCCGTCTCGAAACGAACGGTGCGAGTGCCGAACTTGCCGTTGTCGATCACGGCTTCGGTCTCGTGCACGGTGACTCCGGTGGAGTCGGTCATAGATGTTTCTCCTCTTTGGTTCCTTCAGTCGGCGCGAGTCTCCCACCCTGGGACCCGTTTCGCTTGAGGACGCTCGAGGAGTGATGCCGGTCTTCGATCGAAGCCCCCGGGACTCTTCCCGGAAGCCACTACCGAGGACCGGCGGACGGGTTCCCCGTGCGCGCTCGCGCCGTTCGGTCTTGCTGCACCGAGGGGGAGCGGCCATCGGCCACTCCCCCTCGGCTTGAAGCTATCGGCGCAGGCCGAGGCGCTGGATCAGCGCACGGTAACGCTCGATGTCCACCTTCATCACGTAGTTCAGCAGCCGGCGGCGACGGCCGACCAGCAGCAGGAGCCCGCGACGCGAGTGGTGGTCGTGCTTGTGAGCCTTGAGGTGCTCGGTGAGGCCGACGATCCGCTTGGTCAGCAGCGCGACCTGGGCCTCGGGGGATCCCGTGTCCGAGTCGTGCACGCCGTACTCGGCCAGGATCGACTTCTTGTCTTCGGTGGACAGCGCCACTTGTGTTGCTCCTCGAAATAATCAGTGCCGTGCGGCCCCGGACGCGGATGCACGCCGGGAAGTCGGTCACGGCCGCCACGGACTGCAGCCGGACCCGCTCGTGAGGTTACCAGTCACCCCGGCAGGCCTTCTGAGCAGGGCCTTCAGCCGGAGAGCCCGAACGCGCGGGCGACCCGGTAGCGGGTTCCGCCCGGTTCGCGCTCGCTGGTCATCAGCACCGCTTCGGTGGCTTTCCAGCTCCGGCTGGTGAAAGTCGACAGACCTTCTTCCCAACGCCCGGCGAGCCCCGGTTCTTCCCGGGGGAACCGCGCCAGCGTGAGGTGGGGCACGTACGGCCTCGCCTCGGCACCGGCCCCCGCGGCGAGCGCGAGCGGCGTCAGGTCCGGGCCGGCGACAGTCAACCACAGCACCCCGGGGAACGTCGCGGCCTTTTCCAGCCGCACGTCGACGGCGGGCCGCCCGGCCAGCCGATCCGCCAGCCAGGCGGCGCGGGTGCCCACATCGTCCGGCCCGTAGTAGGCGAGGGTGACGTGCCAGCGCTCCGGCGGCTCCCAGCGCAGGCCCTCCCCGGGGTCACCGAGCGCTTCGGCGACGGCTTCGACGACGTCGTCCGGCGGGACGAGCGCGCTGAACAGGGCCGGCATCAGGCGCCGTGGCCCGCCCGGCGCAGCAGGTCGGCGATGGCCGGGAACTCTTCGTCGAGCCGCTTGGCGGCCTCGCTCAGGTCCTCGTCCTCGGCCAGGTCGCGCAGGTAGGTGAGGACCTTCTGGTCTTCGTTGACCACCGGGATGTTGTCGCGGCCGACGGTGGGCCGGGAGTCGCGGACGTCCTCCATCGCGGCCAGCATCGCGTCGCGGTTGCCCGCGGCGACCTCGGGCACCAGGATCTTGCGCTCGAGCATGATCATCCTGGCCAGCACGACCGGGTTGCCGATCTTCGCCCGCCGCCCGCTCATCACCTGGCTGAGCATGGGGGCGCTGATCCCGAGGACCTCGGCCAGGAACGCCTGCGAAACGTCGAACGCCACGACGAGCCGGCGGACCCGGTCGCCCAGAGGTTCGCCGTACCACTCTCGCTGCAGCGCGATGTTCCGCTGGACGATCTTGTGGTCCTCCACCAGTTCCGCTCCCCTAAACCACTCGGCCCGCTACCTGCGCACACCGTCCGTGAGCATCTTGCCACCGCTGTCACGCGCGTGAACGCGAAACCGCCCTATTCGCCCCCGGTCGGGGCGTCCGAGGGCAGCTCCAGTGCCTTTCTCGTCTCGATCACGTCGTCGTCGATCTGGGTGACCAGCCCGGCCGAGTCGGCGAACCGGACCTGGTCGCGCAGCCGCGTCACGAAGTCGATCGCCACGTGCTGGCCGTAGAAGTCCTCGTCGACGTCGAGGACGAACGCCTCGACGGTCCGCTCGCGGCCGGAGAACGTCGGGTTCGTGCCCACCGAGACCGCGGCGCGCAACCGGCGCGAGGGGTCGGCCGAGCGGGTGAACCAGGCGCTGTAGACACCGTCGGCGGGGACGGCGGCGAAGCGCGGCGTCGACAGGTTCGCCGTCGGGTAGCCGAGCTCGTGGCCCCGGCCGTCACCGCGGACGACGATGCCCTCCAGGCGGTGCGGGCGGCCCAGCGCCTCGGCCGCGGCGACGACGTCGCCCGCGTCGATGCACGACCGGACGTAGGTGCTCGAGAACGTGATCGCCGATTGGTCCTCTTCGGACAGTTCCTTGCCCTGCAGTTCGGCGCCGTACGCGGCGAAGCCGAACCGGCGGCCGAGGGTGCGCAGCAGCGCGACGTCGCCCGCGGCCTTGGCGCCGAAGGTGAAGTTGTCGCCGACGATCACCGCGGCCGCGTGCAGCCGGTCGACGAGCACCTCGTGCACGAACTCCTCCGGCTGCAGCCGGGACAGCTCCAGGGTGAAGGGCAGCACGCAGAAGACGTCGATGCCGAGGCCTTCGACGATCTCCGCCTTGCGCCGCAACGTGGTCAGCTGCGCGGGGTGGCTCCCGGGGCGCAGCACCTCCGACGGGTGCGGGTCGAACGTCAGCATGACGCTCGGCAGCCCGCGTTCGGCCGCCGCGGCCACGGTCCGGCCGACCAGCTCCTGGTGCCCGCGGTGGACACCGTCGAACACGCCGATGGTGACCACGCACCGGCCCCAGCCGCCGGGGAGATCCCCCAGCCCACGCCACCGCAGCACGTCGAACTCCCGTCTCTCACCCGCCACCCTAGGCGGGCAGCAACACGACCACTGCCCGGGACACGCCTTCTTCGTCGGCGGCCAGGGCGAGCACCCGGCCGTCGGGCCCGAAGAGCCCGTAGGTGCCCTCGACGCCGACGGCCGGGATGCGCTGGCCGTGGCGGACCGCCTTCGCCGACGCCGCGTCCAGATCGCGGCGCGGGAAGGCGGCGGCGACCGCGGCGTCGAGGTCCAGGCTCAGCTCGGGCGTCTCTTCGAGCCGGTCGAGGGTCTTCGCCTTCGCCAGGGTGAAGGGGCCGACCGTGGTGCGCCTCAGCGCCTTCAGGTGGCCGCCGACGCCGAGGTCCGCGCCGAGGTCGCGGGCCAGCGCGCGGACGTAGGTGCCCGACGAGCACTCGACGACGGCGTCGACCTCGACGTGGTCCTCCTCGTGGCGGACGCCGAGGACGTCGAAGCGGTAGACGGTGACCGGGCGCGGCGGGAGGACGACGTCCTCGCCGGCGCGGACACGGGCGTACGCGCGCTTGCCGTCGATCTTGACCGCGCTCACCGCGCTGGGCACCTGCTGGATGGCGCCGGTCAGCTTCTCGACGCCGTTCGCGATGGCGTCGTCGGTGACGTCCTTCGTTTCGGCCGTGCCGAGGATCTCTCCCTCGGCGTCGTCGGTCGTCGTGCTGCTGCCGAGGCTGAGCGTGGCCAGGTAGGTCTTGCGGTCCAGCGCCAGGTGGCCGAGCAGCTTGGTGGCGCGCTCGATGCCGAGCACCAGCACGCCGGTCGCCATCGGGTCGAGCGTGCCGGCGTGCCCGACCTTGCGGGTGCCCATGATGCGGCGGGCGCGGGCGACGACGTCGTGCGACGTCATGCCGGCGGGCTTGTCGACGATCACGAGACCGGGCGGCGGGGCGGGACGGCGGGGCGGTTTGGGGCTCGACACGCGGCAAACCCTAGCGGCCGCCGGTCGTGGTTCGATCAGGCCGCTCGGCGGGGCCACCATAGGGGCGTGACGGAGATCGAAGTCCGGGCCGCCCGGCCCGCCGAGCTCGAAGCCGTCGCCGGGCTCCGGTGGCGCTGGGTGGCCGAGCGGGACGGCCTGCCCGACGAGCGACGGGCGGTGTTCGTGCGCGAGTTCGCCGCGTGGGCGGCGGAAAACGCGGCGACGCACCGCTGCCTCGTCCTGGTGCGCGGGGAAACCGTGCTCGGGATGGCCTTCCTGGTGATCACCCCGCGCGTGCCAACCCCGGCTGCGTTCGCGCGGGCCGCCGGCGACGTGCAATGCGTGTACGTCGTGCCGGAAGCCCGCGACGGCGGCCTCGGCGGCCGGCTGATCGAGGCCGTCCTGCGGCTGGCCGGGGAACTCGGGCTGGAGCGGGTCACCGTGCACTCGTCGCCGCGGGCCGTGCCGGCCTACGAGCGGCGCGGGTTCGCCGTGGCCCCGCACCTCCTGCAGGCGCTGGTCAGGCGGCCACGATCGGCGTCTCGGGCAAGGCGGCGTCCCAGCGGCGGCGGGTGATGCGCACCGGCAGCTCCTCGCCGCGGGCTTCGGCGAGGAACAGGTGGGCGCGCGTCCGGCGCCACCACACGAGCATCCGGGACGTGCCCAGCGCCAGGATCGCCACGATCGCCAGCAGCGAGATCCGGAAGCTCCCGCCGGTCCACTGCAGGAGCACGCCGACGAGCAGCGCGGCGATGGTCGTCGCCACGAAACCGCCGACGTTGACCACGCCGGTCGCCGTGCCGACCCGGCTGAGCGGGTTGTAGTCGCGGGCGAGCGCGAAGCCGATCATCGACGCCGGGCCGCCGAGGGCGAGGAAGGCGAACGCGGGCACCAGCAGCCCGACCGGCACTTGCCCGGGCCAGCTCAGCAGCACCGCCCAGATCAGCGCGGCCCCGCCGATGTACCCGCCGACCAGCGGCATCCGCAGCGACGGGCGCCGGCCGATCACGCCGCCGAGCAGCGGCCCGCCGGCCATCGAACCGAAGACGAACACGGTGAGCAGCGCGCTCGCGGTGGCCATCGACTGGCCCTGGCCCTGCACCAGCCAGGGCACGCCCCACAGCAGCGTCAGGGCGTTGGGGGCGAACATCGTGCTGAAGTGGACCCAGAAGCCCAGGCGCGTCCCCGGCGTCCGCCACGCCTCGGCGACCTGGTGGGCGAGCTGGCGCGGGCGGACGGCTTCGCGCGCGGGCTGGGTGACGCCGGCCGGGACGTCGCGGACCCGGAGCGTCACGACCACGGTGTACAGGACGGTGATCGCGCCGACCGCGAGGAAGGTCGGGGTCCAGCCGGCGCTGTCGAGCACCAGCGAGAGCGGGACGGTGGCGGCGAGGTTGCCGATGTAGCCGACGGCCGCGGTGAACGACGTCAGCAGCGCGTACTGGCGGCCCGGGAAGTGGGCGGCGACCAGGCGCAGCACGCTGACGAAGGTGAGCGCGTCGCCGAGGCCGAGCACGCCGCGGGCGACCAGGCCGAGGCCGTAGGAGTGGGCGACGCCGAGGAGGAGCTGGCCGGCGCCGAGGACCAGCACCGCGACGGTGAGGACGCGGCGGGGGCCGTAGCGGTCGACCAGGACGCCGGTCGGGATCTGCATCGCGGCGTACACGCCGACCTGCAGCACGGTGAACGTCCCGAGCGCGGCCGCGCCGACGCCGAAGCGCTCGGCCGCCTGCAGCCCGGCGACGCCGAAGGAGGTGCGGTGGAAGACCGCGAGGAGGTAGACGGTGACGGCGGCGAGCCAGATGAGCCAGGACCGGGCGGTGGCGCGGCCGGTGGCGGGCGGCACAGGGACCTCCAGGGATTCGGCTGTTCGGCGTGCTCTTCGTGCGGACGCCTGCGCTGCCGTCCCTACTACTTGTAGCGCCTAAGCAACGACGAAACATAGCTGTTATCCCGGTGGTGTTCACCACATGGTTGTATGTGAATCTCATTCGCGTTCGGGGGTGGTTTCGTGACCGGCCTGCACGGGGCGCACGCGGTGATCACCGGCGGGTCCAGCGGGATCGGGCTGGCGACGGCGGCGGCGCTGGCTTCGCGTGGCGCGACCGTGTCTCTGGTGGCGCGAGACGAGTCGCGACTGCGGAAGGCCGCGGTGTCGCTGAAGTCACGCGGTGCCTCGGTGCGGACCGCCGTCGCCGACGTCTCGGTGCAGGAGGACGTGACCGCGGCCTTCTCGTCGCTCGTCGAGGCGGCCGGGCCGTGCGACGTGCTGGTGACGTGCGCGGGCCAGGCGCGTCCGGGCGAGTTCCTGGAGCTGGACGACGAGGTCTTCCGGCGGATGGTGGAGGTCGACTACTTCGGGACGCTGCACGCGGTCCGGGCGGTGGCGCCGTCGATGGTCCGGCGGCGGACCGGGTCGATCGTGGCGATCTCGTCGGCGGCCGCGGTGCTGGGGATCTACGGGTACACGGCGTACGCGCCGGCGAAGTTCGCGGTGCGGGGGCTGATGGAGGCCCTGCGCGACGAGCTGAACCCGGCCGGGGTGCACGTCGCGTGCGTGTACCCGCCGGACGTCGACACGCCGCAGCTGGCCGAGGAGAACCGCTGGAAGCCGGCCGAGACGGCGGCGATCAGCGGGACGATCCGCCCGATGGCGGCCGAGGCCGTGGCGTCGTCGATCGTCCGGGCGGTGGAGCGGGAGCGGTACGCGGTGTACCCGGACCGGTCGGTGGCCCTGCTCGCGGCGTTGGGTCCGCTGGCCGCGCCGTTCCTGCGCCGGCTGGTGGACCGCCGCGTCCGTCACGCCCGCCGAGCCCGTGCTTGAGCGGGCATCACACGTGATCAGGGAGGCATCACGCGTGTCTGGAGAGGCATCACCCGTGATTGGAGGGGCATCACGGCGATGCCCGCCCAATCACGCGTGATGCCCGTCTGGACACACGTGATGCCCGCTCGATCACGCGTGATGCCCGCTCAGTCACGTCAGGCGGGGCGGATGGCGCCGGTTATCGCCCAGTTTCCGGAGCGCCAGCGGGCCAGGACGAAGGCCAGGCGGAGGACCATGAAGAGGGACAGGCCGGTCCAGATGCCCGTCAGGCCCCAGCCGAAGCCCAGTGACGCCCAGATCAGGGGCAGGAAACCCAGCGCCGCGCTGCCGAGGGTCGCGTTGCGGAGGAATGCCGCGTCACCCGCGCCCAGCAGGACGCCGTCCAGCGCGAACACCACCCCCGCGATCGGCTGCAGCGCCACGAAGAACCACCACGCGTGCGGGATCTCCGCCAGCACGCCCGGGTCGGACGTGAACGCGTGCGGCAGCACCCACGACAGCGCCGCGAACAGCACGCACAGGAAGCACCCCAGCAGCAGCCCGTACCCGGTGATCTGCGACGCGACCCCGCGCGCCTGCCGGGCCGCGTTCGCGCCCAGCGCCGCCCCCACCAGGGACTGCGCCGCGATCGCCACCGAGTCCAGCACCAGCGCCAGGAACGTCCACAGCTGCAGCACCACCTGGTGCGCGCCCACCGCCTCGGTCGACGTCCGGGCCGCGACGGCCGCCGCGGAGACGAAGCACGCCTGGAACGCCAGGCTGCGCAACACCAGGTCGCGGCCGAGGCCGAGCTGCGCGCGCATCACCTTGAAGTCCGGCCGCAGGCCCACCTTTTCGCGCACCAGCGCGGCGAAGAACAACGCCGCCGAGATCACCTGCGCGACGACGTTCGCGATCGCCGAACCCTCCAGCCCCAGCCCGGCCCCGTAGACGAGCACCGGGCAGAGCACCGCCGAGATCCCGTTGCCCGCCAGGACGTACCGCAACGGCTTCGCGGAATCCTGGACCCCGCGCATCCAGCCGTTGCCGGCCATGGTGACCAGGATCAGCGGCGCCCCGAACAGCGCGATCCGGATCCACGACACCGCCGCGGCCGCGACCTCGTCGCTGCCCGAGAGCACCCGCGCGATCGGCCAGGCCAGCAGCTGCCCGGCGACCAGCACGAACAGCCCGACGAACACCGCGAGCCACGTCGCCTGCACGCCCTCGCGGACCGCGTCGGCCCGGCGGCCGGCCCCGTGCAGCCGGGCCGTGCGCGACGTCGTGCCGTACGACAGGAACGTCAGCTGGCTCGACACCTGGGCCAGCACGACGCCGCCGAGCGCGAGCCCGGCCAGCGGCAGCGCGCCCAGGTGGCCGACCACCGCGGTGTCGACCAGCACGTACAACGGCTCGGCCGCCAGCACCCCCAGCGCGGGCACGGCCAGGCCGAGCACGCGCTTCGCCGGGATCCGCTCCGTCTCCTCCACGTTCACCACGAACCGGACTCTAACCGCCGGCACCGACAGTTCCGGCCGGTGGGAGCGCCGCGAAGCTCACAGCAGCGGCGCCCGCTCCAGCGCCTCCCGCAGCCCGGCCAGCACCTCTTCGGCGGTGCCCGCGATCGTGCAGCCCGCGGCCTGGCGGTGCCCGCCACCGCCGAACTCCGCCGCCACCGCCGAGACGTCGATCCCGATGCTGCGCAACGAGATCTGCCACTGCCCGGGGTTCGTCACGTCCTGTTTGAGCACCGCCGCGACGGCCGCGCACCGAGCGGACGACGTCGATCACCGACTCGACCTCTTCGCCGCGCACCGTCCGGGCCTCGTCGACGCGGACCACCGCGTGCACGAATCCCCGGCCCTGCGCGGCTTCCGGCTCCAGCTCGGCCTCGCGCAGCACCGACGACAGCATCGGCAGCCACGCGAACGGCCGCTCGTCGACGATCCGCCGCACCACCGCTTCGGCGTCGACGCCCGCCTCCAGCAGCCGCGCCGCCATCCGGTGCGTCTCCGGGCTCGCGCGGCGGAACCCGCTCGTGTCGGTGACGATGCCCGCGTAGATCCCGCGCGCGATCGGCTCGTCCGGCTCGACGCCCATCGCGTCCAGGATCCGGAACACGAGGATCGCGCTGGCTTCGGCGGACTCGTCGACGACGTTGCAGCCGCCGTAGAACGTGTTGGTCGCGTGGTGGTCGATCACCAGCACCGACCCGGCCAGCTCGACGCGCCCGGCGAGCCGGCCCAGCCGCTTCGGCACCGGCGTGTCGACGCAGA
Organism: Amycolatopsis sp. NPDC005961; assembly: GCF_040629235.1. Taxonomy (NCBI): domain Bacteria; kingdom Bacillati; phylum Actinomycetota; class Actinomycetes; order Pseudonocardiales; family Pseudonocardiaceae; genus Amycolatopsis; species Amycolatopsis sp. NPDC005961. Next base: position 272,872 of record NZ_JBEXVF010000001.1, read on the forward strand.
CCAGCAGCGCCTCGGTGTCGGGCAGGTCGTCCGGGTGGGTGAGCAACCCGTCCTCGTCCAGCCACCGCAGCGTCTCCGGCGCCTCGTCGGGCTCGCCGAAGGAGACGCGGACCTTCGCACCGCGCTGGAGCAGCGCCCGGCCGAGGGCGAGGGCGCTGCCCAGCGCGTCGGCGTCGGGGCGGACGTGGCCGAGCACCGTCACGTCGGTGGCCGACGCGAGCAGCGCGGCCGCGTCCCGGATGTCCTGCGCCAAAGTAGGGGTCACGGTGCGTCACGCTACGCTCTGCGGGATGCCTGAGTACGTGATCCTGGTCCACCCGTCAGCCAACCGGGTCTACGCCGCCTCCTCCCCCGCGCTGCTGCGCGCCGAGCTGGCGATCTTCGGCGCGGCACTGTCGGCCGAGCTGTCCGGGATCGAGGAGGTCGAGCTCGGCGGCGTCGGCTACGTGCGCTTCACCAGCTCGTCGCCGCTGGGCGAGGCCGACCTCGCGCTGCTGTCGAACCTGTCGTCGCTGTACGCGCTGTTCGAGCTGGGTGACGGCGTCCTGCGCCCGGTCACCGTGACGCCGCTGGCAAAGGCCGACTCGGACCTGCTGACCATCCTGAAGTACGCGGGCAAGACCAACGAGTCGTTCACGAAGCTGCTGCTGAACGTCACCCTGCTGGCGACGGCGGACCCGTTCTCGGCCAAGCCGAAGTACCTGCTCGACCCGCTGTGCGGCCGCGGCACCACGCTCAACCAGGCGATCATGTACGGCCTGCACGCCACCGGCCTGGACGTCGACGCCAAGGACTTCGAAGCCTACGAGGCGTTCATCAAGACATGGCTGCGGAACAAGCGCGTCAAGCACACCGCCGACTCGGGACAGCTGCGGCGCAACAAGGTCCGCCTCGGGCGCCGGCTCGACATCGAGTACGCGCTGAGCAAGGAAGACTACAAGGCGGGCGAGACCCGCAAGCTCACGTACTTCCAGGCCGACACGCTGACCACCGACGAGGTGCTGCGGGCGAACTCCTGCGACGTGATCGTCACCGACGCGCCGTACGGCGTGCAGCACGGCAGCCACCGCGAAGCCGGCCTGCAGCGCAGCCCGCGCGACCTGCTCGCGGCGGCCGTCCCGGTGTGGACGCGGGTGCTGCGGCCCGGCGGGGCGCTCGGCATCTCGTGGAACACCACCGTGCTGCCGCGGGAAGAGCTCGTCGAGGTGCTGCGCAAGGCCGGGCTCGACGTCCGCGAAGGCGGGCCGTGGGCGGAGTTCACCCACCGGGTCGACCAGGCCATCCTGCGTGACCTGGTCGTCGCGGTGAAGCCCGCTTCCTGAGCACTACTGGGTGAGTTCGCCCTTCACCGGCGCCTGTCCGTTGTCCTCCGGCGCTCCCGCCGGAGCCGGCGGCGTGCTCAGGCCACGCTTCACCGAGTCCAAGATGGACAGTCCCTGGCCGACGAGGCCCGCGGCCATCTCGCCCAGGCCGTCGGCGCCGTTGAGGATGTTGACGTTCGCGCCGGACAGCCCGCGCCCGGCCTCCTTGACGATCTGCGGCAGCTGGTCGATCAGCATCCGGTCGAGCGCGACCCGGTTGTTCGACGCGGCCGCCTCCGCCTGCACGCGCATCTTCTCCGCTTCGGCCAGCGCCAGGATGCGAATCCGCTCGGCCTCCGCGTCGGCCGGCTTGATCACCTCGGCCACCAGCTGCTGCTGACGCAGCTCGGCCTCGCGCTGGGCCAGCTCGGTGCGCGCGTCGATGACCTCCTGCTGCGCCTTCGCCTGCGCGAGCGGCCCGGCCTGCGCGGCTTCCGCCTGGGCCGCCTCGACCTCGGCGCGGTACTGCGCCTGCACGATCGAGGTCTGCCGGGCGTACTCCGCCTGCGTCCGCTGCGACTTCTGCTCGGCCTCCGCCGCCGCCTGGTTCGCCACGGCCTGGGCGATCTGGGCGTCCCGCTGGATCGCGGCGTTGTGCGGCGCGGCCATCGCGGCGATGTAGCCGAGCTTCATGTCGTCGATGGACTGGATCTGCAGCGCGTCGACGGTGAGCCCGATCTTCGCCATCTCCACGGCCGAGCCGTCCAGCACCTCGGTCGCGAGCTTCTGCCGCTCGGTGATGATCTCCTCGACGGTCATCGACCCGATGATCGAGCGCAGGTGCCCGGCGAAGATCCGGCCGGTCAGCACGGACATCTGGTCCTGGTCGGAGAGGAAGCGCTGGCCGGCGTTGACGATGCTCTCGGTGTCGTTGCCGACCTTGAACGCGATCACCGCCCGCACCGTGAGCGCGATGGCCTGTTTCGTGACGCACACTTCGGTCACTTCGGCTTCGTTCATGGAAAGCGTGAGGAACCGGACTTTCCGGAAGACCGGCATGACGAACGCGCCGTGGCCGGTGACGACCCGGAACGGCGACGCGCCCTGGCTGTGCTTGCCCCCGGAGATGAGCATCGCCTCGTTGGGGGCGGGAACGCGATATCCGAACATGGCCTGTCCTTCTACTGGGAAGGGGGTTCCGAGGCGTCCCACGCCACGACGTCGACCGTGCGCCGGCCCCGGGATTCCACGACCAGGACGGTCGCCCCCTTCGGCAGCTCCGTGTCGGACCAGGCCAGGAAGGTTTCCAGTCCGCCCCGGATCCTGATCAGCACCTCCCCGGGACCCCGCTGCCCGCGGGTGCCGACCAGGAGGACTCCGGTCCGGCCGGCCGGCGAAAGGTCGGAGTGCACGGGTGCCGACCTCCCTCGGTGGCCGCCTCGGTGCGGGTGAGCCCCCGCTGACTCCCATTGTGCTCCCGGCCGGCGCGGTCGGCGGGCACTGTGAGGTTCCGATCAGGAGGCAACCGGGCGGGCTTCTCGCGCGTGGGAGGAACGTCCCGCTTGGCTATACTCCGGCGTGTGACGGTCGAGCAACGCCCCCTGCGCGCGGACGCCCGGCGCAACCGGGAGGCGCTGGTCGCGGCCGCGCGGGAGGTGTTCGGCGCCAAGGGCGTCGACGCCCCGCTCGACGAGATCGCCCGCCGCGCCGAGGTCGCGATCGGCACGCTCTACAACCGCTTCCCGACGCGGGCCGACCTGGTCGAGGCGGCGTTCCTGCCGACGCTGGAGGAAGCGCAAGCAGCGGCCGAGGAGGCCCTCGCCCTCGACGATCCCTGGGACGGTTTCGTGCTGTTCCTCGAGCGGTCGGTCCTGATGCAGGTGAGCGACCGCGGCTTCACCCAGGTGTGCACGCGCGCGTTCGACCGGACGTCCGGCTTGGAGAAGGCCAAGCAGGCCAACGCTTCCCGGATCGGCCGGATCATCTCGCGCGCCCAGGAGGCGGGAGCGCTGCGGCCGGACTTCCGCGGCGAAGACCTGGCGATCGTGTTCGCGGCGGCGACGGCGACGCCGGACTGGCGGCGCGCGCTCGGCCTGGTCCTCGACGGGCTGCGCGTCCGATGACCTGGCTCGCGGACACGCGCACGTCGTACGACACGGTGGCTTCGAGCTACGCGGACTTCGTTTCGGACGCGCTGTCGTCCCAGCCGCACATGAAGGCGGCGCTGACGCTGTTCGCGTCCGAGGTCGACGGGCCGGCGGTGGACGTCGGCTGCGGGCCGGGGCAGTTCACGGCCTTTCTGGCGTCGCTCGGCGTCGAAGCGTCCGGCATCGACCTGTCCCCGGCGATGATCGACCTCGCCCGCCGGGAGCACCCGGGACAGCGGTTCGAGGTGGGTTCGATGACGGACCTGCCGCTGCCGGACGCGTCGATGGCGGGGGTGCTGGCGTTCTGGTCCCTGATCCACGTCCCGGACGACGAGGTCCCGGTGGCGCTGGGCCACTTCCGGCGGGTGCTGCGGCCGGATGGGCTGCTGGTGATCGGGTATCACGTGGGCGTGGGGAGCCGGTTGAAGACCGAAGGGTACGGCGGGCACCCGATGCGGGTCCACGTCCACCTCCGGCAGCCGTGGTGGCTGGCGAAGCGGGTGCGGGCGGCCGGGTTCAGCGTCGAGGCGGAATGGGCGCTGAACCCGGAAAACACGGTGTCGCAAGCGATCCTGTTCGCGCGCGTCGCCGGTGAGGACTGAGGCACGCGCGGAGTGCCTCAGCCCCTCCGGTCACCGCGGGGCCGTCAGATGCACTCCCAGCGGCTGCAGTTCTGGGTGATGCCGGAGGCGAACATGCTGGACGGGTAGTTGTAGACGTACCCGTGCGACTGGTACGTGATCCCGGTGTCCGTCGAGCCGAAGTACCCGGTGTAACAACTGGTCTGCCCCTCGGAGACCGGGGCATTGCCGCCGTCGGCACGTGCGCAGGTCAGGCGGCCGGCCATGCTGCCGTGCAGGTACACGTCGATGAAGGCGTTGGCCCACTGGCCTGCCCCGAGCGCCTTGTCGAGCTTGATCTGCGCCCAGTACTGGTTGCACGCGTTGGCATAGGTGTAGACCTTGCCGATCGCGGCCTGGTTGGTGTGGTTGACGATGTCGGCCGACCGCAGTACCCAGCCCGCGGTCGCGCAGCTGCCCGGAGCCGCGGACGCGACCGAACCTGACAGCAGCATGCCGCCCAGCGCCACCGCGAGACAGAGCCAGACATGGAGGATTCTCTTCATGGGGCACAGTCCTTTCGTTGCCGACAGTCCGGCGTTGCACGCTTGGCCGCGCCCGGTGGTTTAGTCGGTCAGGACAGGCGTCGCCCCACAAACTTCAGGACCTCCGGCAGGATTGCGCGCCAGTAGGCGTCCTCGTGCTTGCCCGGGGAAAAGGCGGCCACCGCGGGATTCACCGCCCGCACCAGCTTGCGGTCCGCGCCCAGGAACGGGTCCGCGTCGCCGCACCAGAGGCCCAGGCTTTCCGCCTTCAGGTCTTCCGTGTGCAGCAACGGTTCCTCCGCGCGCCAGTTGTCCTCGCCCGAGAACACCTTGCGGCTGCGGGCGTCCGGCCAGCTCACGAACAGCGCCGCGCTCGCCGTCGCGACCGCCTTCAGGTCCGGGTGGGCGCGGGCGAAACGCAGTGCGCCGAAGCCGCCCATGGAAATGCCGAACACCGCTGACGGCGGACGCAGGTCGCGGGACGCCAGCCACGCCGGGACTTCGTCGGTCAGCATGCGCTGCGGGTCGTCGCCGGCACCTACGTCGACCCAGTAGTGGTCGCCGTCGAGGGCCGCCACCGCGAACGGGGGGATGCCCGCGCGCACCGCCTCCGTCAACGCGGACGGGACACCCAGGTCGAGGAACGTCCGCGCACGGGCGCCGCGGCCGTGCAGGGCCAGGCACACCGGCAATCCCGACGACGGAACGCCTTCGGGAGTGATCAGGACCAGGTCGACGTCCGTGCCGCGGGCGGCCGAGGGCATGCGCTGAACCGTCACCGAGTCACGCAAGGCCGACGGACTGGTCGGCGCCGGCACCGGCGGTGGTCCCGGAGATGGTTCGGAAGACGAGCAGCCCGCCAGCAGCGTCAGCGCGCTGCCGGCGAGCAGGCCGCGGCGGGAAAGCACGGGTCAGCCCCGGCTCTCCTCCTCCGCGAGTTCGTCCTCGTCCTCGGTTTCGCGAGGGGCCTTGTACGGGTCGGGCTCGCCCGCGTGCTGCGCCCCGGCCGAGCGGCGCGCGACCTCCGCGTCGGCCTCGCGGGCCTTCGCGAGCAGGTCCTCGATCCGCTTCGACTCCTCGGGGATGGTGTCCGCGACGAACGTCAGCGTCGGCGTGTAGCGGACTCCGGTGCCCTGCCCGACCTTCGTGCGCAGCATCCCGCGCGCCGATTCGAGCGCGGCGGCGGCGCCGGCGAAGTCCGGGGGGACGTCCAGCTTCTCGCCGAGCACCGTGTAGTACACCGTGGCGTCGTGCAGGTCGCCGGTGACCTTCGTGTCCGTGATGGTCACGTAGTCCAGCCGGGTGTCCTTCACCTCGTGCTCGATCGCGGACGCCACGATCTGCGAGATCCGCTTGGCGAGCTTGCGAGCCCGAGCAGGATCAGCCATGTCTTTCTCCTAGTCTTCTGGACCGAGCAGCCGGCGGCGTGCGGTGAGCAGCTCGAACTCCGGCCGGCTCGCCACGTACCGCTCACACGAGTCGAGCACGTCACGGACGTGCTCGCCACCTTCGGCGACCACGGCCACCCCGATGAGGGTCCGGCGGTGCAGATCGGTGTGCCCGGCTTCGGCCACCGAAACGGCGAAGCGCTTGCGCACCTCCGCCAGTACCGGCCGGACCACGGATCTCTTCTGCTTCAACGAATGGACGTCGCCGAGCAGGATGTCGAGCTCAAGAGCTCCGACGAACATAGGCAAGTGAGGTGGTGTCGTAGGGAATGGGAAGCGAAACCCCCGGGTGTGCGGCCGAAACCGCACACCCGGGGACTCACGCCTTACTCACGCACGGGGCTTCTCGCGCTGCTCGTACGTCTCGATCAGGTCGCCGACCTTGAGGTCGCCGTACGAACCGAGGGTGAGACCGCACTCGTAGCCCTCGCGGACCTCGACCACGTCGTCCTTGAACCGCCGCAGCGAGCTGACCGGCAGGTTCTCCGCGACGACAGTGCCGTCGCGCAGCAGCCGGGCCCGCGCGTTGCGCCGGATCTCGCCGGACATGACCAGGCAACCCGCGATCGTGCCGATCTTGGAGGACTTGAAGACCTCGCGAACCTCCGCGCGGCCCAGCTCGACCTCTTCGTACTCCGGCTTGAGCATGCCCTTGAGGGCCTGCTCGATCTCGTCGATCGCCTGGTAGATGACCGTGTAGTACCGGACGTCGACGCCCTCGCGGGTGGCCCGCTCGGTCGCCTTGCCCTGGGCGCGGACGTTGAACCCGAGGACGATCGCGTCGGACGCGGTCGCCAGGTCGATGTCCGACTCGGTCACGCCACCGACACCGCGGTGGACCACGTTCAGCTCGACCTCTTCACCGACGTCCAGCTGGAGCAGCGAGGCTTCGAGGGCCTCGACGGTACCCGAGTTGTCACCCTTGATGATCAGGTTGAGGCTGTTCGTCTCCTTCAAGGCGGAGTCGAGGTCCTCGAGGCTGACCCGCTTGCGACGCGACGCGTTGAGCGCGTTGCGAGTACGAGCGGAGCGGCGCTCGGCGATCTGCCGGGCGACGCGGTCCTCGTCGACCACCAGGAAGGTGTCGCCCGCACCCGGCACCGAGGTGAACCCGATGACCTGGACGGGACGCGACGGCAGCGCCTCGGTGACGTCGACGTTGTGCTCGTCGACCATCCGGCGGACGCGGCCGTAGGCGTCACCCGCCACGACCGAGTCACCGACGCGCAGCGTGCCGCGCTGGACCAGGACGGTGGCCACCGGGCCGCGGCCGCGGTCGAGGTGCGCCTCGATCGCGACACCCTGGGCCTCCATGTCCGGGTTGGCCCGGAGGTCCAGAGCGGCGTCGGCGGTCAGCAGGATCGCCTCGAGCAGGCCGTCGATGTTGATGTTCTGCCGCGCGGAGATCTCGACGAACATCGTGTCGCCGCCGTACTCCTCGGCGACCAGGCCGTACTCGGTCAGCTGCTGCCGGATCTTGTCCGGGTTCGCGCCTTCCTTGTCGATCTTGTTGATCGCGACCACGATCGGGGCCTTGGCGGCCTGCGCGTGGTTGATCGCCTCGACCGTCTGCGGCATCACACCGTCGTCGGCCGCCACCACGATCACCGCGATGTCGGTCGAGTTCGCACCACGGGCACGCATGGCGGTGAACGCCTCGTGACCCGGGGTGTCGATGAAGGTGATCAGGCGCGGGTTGCCCTCGAGCTCGGTCTCGATCTGGTACGCACCGATGTGCTGCGTGATGCCGCCGGCCTCGCTCTCGCGGACCTTCGTCTTCCGGATCGTGTCGAGCAGGCGGGTCTTACCGTGGTCGACGTGACCCATGATGGTCACGACCGGCGGCCTGACCTGCAGATCCTCTTCGCCACCCGCGTCGTCGCCGTAGGTGATGTCGAAGGTCTCCAGCAGCTCGCGGTCCTCTTCCTCCGGCGAGACGACCTGAACCGTGTAGTTCATTTCGCCGCCGAGCAGCTCGAGGATGTCGTCCGACACGGACTGCGTCGCGGTGACCATCTCGCCGAGGTGGAAGAGCACCTGCACCAGCGAAGCCGGGTTGGCGTCGATCTTCTCGGCGAAGTCGGTCAGCGAAGCACCCCGCGGCAGCCGGATCGTCTCGCCCTGCCCCTTGGGCAAGCGGACGCCGCCGACGCTGGGCGCCTGCATGTTGTCCATGTACTCCTGGCGCTTCTGCCGCTTCGACTTGCGGCCCTTGCGCGAGGGACCACCCGGGCGCCCGAAGGCACCCGCGGTACCGCCACGGCCACCGGGGCCGCCACGGCCACCGCCGCCGCCACGGAAACCGCCGCCGCCCGCCGGGGCACCGGTGCCGCCACCCGGGCGGAAACCGCCGCCACCGCCGGCGCCACCGCCACCGGGACCGCCGCGGAAGCCACCGCCGCCGCCACCGCCACCGGGACCGCCGCGGAAACCGCCGCCGCCGCCACCGGGGCCGCCACGCGCGCCGCCACCAGGGCCGCCGCGAGCGCCGCCACCGGGACCACCGCGGGCGCCGCCACCGGGACCGGCGGGACGCTGCGTGCGGCCCGGCATCATGCCGGGGTTCGGCCGCGGGGGCATGTTGCCCGGGCTGGGCCGGTTGCCACCGGCGCCGCCACCCGGCCGCGGGGCCGGACGGTCGCCGCCCTGGCCGCCACCGGGACGCGGCGGACGGGTGTCGCCACCCTGACCGCCACCACCGGGACGCGGGCCCTGGGGGCGCGGCGGGGCGCCGGAACCGACGCCGAACGGGTTGTTGCCGACCCGCGGGGTGCGCGGACCGGGCTTGGGACCGCCGGGCTTGGGGCCCTGCGGCTTCGGCGGGACGACCGAACCGGTGTTGCCCGAAGGCGCGGCCGGGGTCTCCTGCTTGGGTGCGGCGGGCGCTTCGGCTTTCGCGGCCGGGACCTGCTCCTGGGGAGCGGGCGCGGCCGGCTGCTGACGCGGGCCGGGCCGCGGGCCGGGACCCGAGGGACGGCCGCCCGGTGCGGCGGCCGGCCGCGAGGCCGGTGCCTGCTGCTGCGGGGCCGCCGGAGCGGCCTTCGCTGCGGGCGCCTGCTGCTGGGGAGCGGGCGACGCGGGCTTGGGCGCGGGAGCGCCCGGCTTGGCGGCCGGGGGCCCGGGGCGCGCCGACGGGCCGGGGGTCGGTGCGGGCTTCTTGGCGCCCTTGGGCGCGTACGCGTCGCGGAGACGGCGGGCGACGGGCGCCTCGACCGTGGACGACGCGGACTTCACGAACTCGCCCTGTTCCTTCAACTTGGCGAGAACGTCCTTGCTGGTGATGCCGAGCTCCTTAGCGAGCTCGTGTACGCGGGCCTTGCCTGGCACAGCTCTCCTCATCTAGGGGAGGCCAGGCGGAAAACCCGCTGACCTCGTCCTTATTGTCTGACGCTCATGGCTTCAGCTTCACGGCTGACTCATGACGGGTCGACCTGCTTCCTTCGTTTCTCCCGAAGCCGGGGACGTCCCGGCTTCGTGGTGCCTAGTGCGCTCGACGTGCTCACGGACCTCCTGGACGTCGAGCGCTCCCGGAGCCCGCAGGGCCCTCGGGAAAGCTCGCCGCCGTTCGGCCTTGGCCAGGCAGTCCGGGTCGGGGTGCAACCAGGCCCCCCTACCGGGGAGCCGACGACGTCCGTCGACGACCACCCGTCCGGCCACCGCGACCACGCGCGACAGCTCACCGATCAAGGCCCGCCGCTTGCAGCCGACACAAGTCCGCACCGGGGATTCTCGGTGGGGCTGGTGCTCGGCTACCCGCCGCGGGCTTCGAACCACTCCTGAGTCTAGCGCTTCGACCTTCACTCAGCCGAACCGGTTGTCGCGGCGGGCCGCGACGGACCGGCGTGGTCTTGATCACCCTCGTCGTCCACCGGCGCGGCATCGCTGCGGATGTCGATCCGCCAGCCGGTCAGGCGGGCGGCCAGGCGGGCGTTCTGGCCCTCCTTGCCGATCGCCAGCGACAGCTGGAAGTCCGGCACCACGACGCGGGCGGTCTTCGCCCGCTCGTCCACTACTCGTACTGAGACAACCTTCGCCGGCGACAGGGCATTCCCCACGAACCGGGCCGGGTCCTCCGAGTAGTCGATGATGTCGATCTTCTCGCCGGCCAGCTCGCTCATCACGTTGCGCACGCGCGCGCCGACCGGGCCGATGCAGGCGCCCTTGGCGTTCACGCCCGCCACGGTGGACTTCACGGCGATCTTCGTGCGGTGCCCCGGCTCGCGCGCGACGGCGGCGATCTCGACCGTTCCGTCGGCGATCTCCGGGACCTCCAGCGCGAACAGCTTGCGCACGAGGTTCGGGTGCGAGCGCGAGAGCGTGATCTGCGGGCCGCGGTTGCCGCGCGAGACGGTGACCACGTACGCCTTGATCCGGCTGCCGTGCTCGTACGACTCGCCGGCCACCTGCTCCGCCGACGGCAGCACGCCCTCGGTGTCACCCACCTGGACCACGACCATGCCGCGGGCGTTGGCGCGGGCGTCGCGCTGGATCACGCCGGCGACGATCTCGCCCTCCTTGGTGGAGAACTCGCCGAAGGTCTTCTCGTGCTCCGCGTCGCGCAGCCGCTGCAGGATGACCTGGCGCGCGGTGGTGGCGGCGATCCGCCCGAAGCCCTCGGGAGTGTCGTCCCACTCCTCGTCGGTCTCGCCCTCGTGGGTCAGCGTGCGCGCGAGCACGCGCACCAGGCCGGTCTTGTGGTCGATGTCGATGCGGGCGTGCGGCTGGTGCCCCTCGGTGTGCTTGTACGCGGTGAGCAAGGCCGTCTCGATGGCCTCGATCACCGTCTCGAAGGGGATGTCCTTGTCCCGTTCGATCGCCCGCAGCGCGGCGATGTCGACGTTCACTTCGACCCCTTCTCCGTCTCGGCGGCGATCATGCCGGACGCGTCGTCTTCGAGCAGTTTCAGGTCCTCGGCGGGCGGCTGCTTGAACTCGATCTCCACGACCGCCTTCGCCACCTCGGCGTAGCGGACGTCGCGGATCTTGCCGCCTTCGAGGACGCGGGCGGCGTCCGCGCCCGCGTGACCGACCCGGCCGATGAAAGCCGCGCCTTCCGCCGGGGTGACCTTCACCAGGCGGAAGCGCGCGCGGCGCCAGTGCCGCCGCTCGGTGAGCGGGCGGTCGAGCCCCGGTGAGGTGACTTCCAGCGTGTACGCGCTCGCGAGCACGTGCTCGTTTTCGTCGAGTGCCGCCGAGACCTTGCGGCTGACCTCGGCGACCTCGTCCAGCCCGACACCGTCGTCGGCGTCGACGACGACCTTGACCAGCTGCCGCCGGCCGGCCTGCTGCACCTCGAACGAATCGAGGTCGAAACCCGCGGCGGTGACGGCTTCGGCCACTATCGGCTGAAGCCGGCTGGCGAGTTCTCCTGGCACGTGGGGCTCTCCTTGGTTCGGGCTGGGGTTGCGGGTCGGTGGTGGACCAGCTTATCCGGTCGCCCCCTCGGCACGCGCGAGCGGCGGTGGCGGCCCGGGGCCTGGCAGGATGGGCCGACGTGACCGGAAGACCGACCGACCTGACCCGTCGTGCCGCCCTCCGCGCGGGGGCGCTGGCCGCGCTGGCCGTCCCCTTGGCGGCGTGCGGGCCCGGCTACGACGAAAGCCCCGACCCGCTGCAGCCGCTGCTGGCCGCCGCCGAGGCGGACGCCGCCGCCGCGCGAGCGCTGGCCAAGGGCGGCGACGCCGACGCCGCCGGCCAGCTCGCCGACGCGCGCGCGGCGCACGCGGCCGCGCTGAAGTCCGAAGTGGACCGGCTGAACCGGCCGAAACCGTCGCCGTCCCCGGCGCCCCCGGCGCCGGCCGCCCTCGGCGACCTCAAGGAGCGGCTGGCGACCGCGCGCAAGCAGGCCGAAGACCTCGTCGGCGGGCTGCCGCGCTACCGCGCCGGGATCGTCGCGGCGGTGGCGGCGGGCTGCGCGGCGCTCCAGCGCACCGCCCCGGCGCTGGGCCCGGGCGAGGACGCCCCGGCGATCGCCGGGTCGGCCGCCGCCGTGCCCGCGGAGGCGGTGGACCCGCTGCAGACCGCGCTCGCCGCCGAGCACGCCGCCGTCTGGGTGTACGGGCTGGTCAGCGCGTTCCTGCCGGACGACTTCGCCGAAGGCGAGAAGGCGGGCGCGGCGGAGCACGCCGTCCGCCGCGACCTGCTGCAGACGATGCTGGCCGCCTCCGGGGCGACGCCTGTCGCGCCCGAAGCGGCGTACGTGCCGAAGAAGCCGGTGACGGACGCGAAGTCGGCGTCGCTGGTGGTCGCGACGGCCGAGGCCGACTGCGCGTCGGCGTGGCTGGCGGTGGTGAACCACACCGACGACAAGGCCCTGCGCACGACCGCGTTGCACGCGCTGGTGGCGGCGTCGCGGCGCGGCACGCCGTGGCGGTCCGAGGCGGGCGAGAAGCCGGTGGCGATCGCCATGCCCGGCCAGGCGAGCTGAGCCCCTGCCGAAAGCCGTGAAGGCCTTCTTGCCGGCCTTCACGGCTTTCGGGAGAGCGGGTCAGCCCTTGAGGTCGGCCGAGAGGCGCACGGCGTCGTCCGCGATGGCCTCGATCAGCTTCTTGTCCTTGTGCTTCGCGTAGAAGTCGGCCAGCACGATCGTCGTGTTCGTGCCGTCCACGCTCGACGCGTACGCCGCGTCCGAACCGCTCACGCTCGGGACGTCGTCGCCGGTGAACGTCTTGTCCTTCACCAGGTCCGTGACGTTGCCGGTGCCGTCCTGCTCGGTCAGCGTCTTGAGCGCCTTCGCCTTCGTCGAGTCCGGCATCCCGACCAGCACCACCGACACCAGCGCCTTCGCGCCGCCCGACTCCGTCGTGTAGAGCGCGCGGACCAGCGACTGGCACTCGTTGTCCTGGAAGAAGTCGTGCGTCTTGCCGTACGACTTCGTGGCGCACTCGTTGGACTTCGCCGGCCCGGCCACCAGCGTGAACTGGTACTTCCCGGTGTTCTGGGCCGGCGGCTGCGCGACCGGCTCGTCGGGCGTCGAGTCGTGCCGGATCAGGAACCACAGCAGCCCGGAGACGACGGCGATCGCGACCAGCCCGGCGCCCCTGAGCAGCAGGGACCGGGTGTCGCGCGCCGGCGGTCCCGGCACGGGCGGCCGGGGCTGCGGGGGCACCGCGCCCAGCGGGGCCGTGTCGGACGGGCCTGGGGTGAAATGCGCACCAACCACGGGGCCATACGGTAGTTCACCCGCTCAGCCGCGTTCACTCGAATGCGGGTAAGACGCGTTCGACGTCGTCAGCGGTGTTGTAGAGGTGGAAGCCGACGCGCACCCGGCCGCCCCGGACGCTCGAGACGATCCCCGCCGCCGCGACCCGCTCCGGATCGGCGTCGAGCGAGACGATCGCGCTGCCGCGCGGGGGCAGTCCGAGCTTCTCGAGCAGCTGGTCGGCCAGGCCGCTGTTGTGCGCTTCGACCTGCGCGAGGTCGAGGCCGCCGAGGTACTCCAGCGCGGCCGCCGCGCCGACCTGGGCGAGCCAGACCGGCGAGAGGTCGAACGCGCGGGCGTCGCCGGCCAGGCGCAGCGGCAGGCCGTAGACCGTGGCCCACGGGTCGTCCCCCGCGTACCAGTTCGCCGCGACCGCCCGGGTGCGCTCGTGCGCGTCCGGCCGCACGGCGAGCCACGCGCAGCCGCGCGGCGACAGCAGCCACTTGTAGCCCGCCGCGACCACCCAGTCCGCCCAGGCGACCTCCAGCGGCAGCCAGCCCACGGCCTGGGTGGCGTCGAGCAGCACCGCGGCCCCGGCGGCCTCGGTGGCGGCCCGCAGCGCGGGGAGGTCCGCGATCCGGCCGTCGGCGGACTGGACGACGCTCGCCGCGACGACGTCGTGGCCCTCGACCCGCTCGGGCAGCAGGTCCAGCGGCACCTCGGTCACCGTGACACCGGGAGTGGCCGCGAAGGGGAAGGTCACGCTGGTGAAGTCCCCTTCGGCGGCGAGCACGCGGGTGCCGGTGGGCAGCGCGGCGGCGACGTTCGCGACCAGCTGCGAGACCGACGCGCCGATCGCGACGCGCCCGGGTTCGACGCCGAGCAGCCGCGCGAACCCGGCCCGGGACCGGTCGACGTACTGGTCGAACTCCCCGGGCCGGGTCGCGCCGGTCCGCCAGCGTTCGACCGACCCGGCCACCGCGGCGGCCACCGGCGCGGGCGGGATGCCCACGCTGGGCGTGTTCAGGTAGCCGGGCGGGACGGCGAAGTCGGTTCCGAAGGCGCGCATGCCCCGACCCAAGCAGACCGGGGCAACCCGTTTACGGCGTTTACGGCAGTAGCGCGACGACGTCGGCGTAGCTCGGCGGGCTCAGCGGGAGGTCACCGCCGTCACGGACCGCCAGCGCCGTGCCGGCCGCCGCCGCGAGGGCGGCGCGGTAGGGCAGCGAACCCAGGCTGACCCGCGCGACGCCCAGCTCCGCCAGCCCGGCGAAGGTGACCTTCCCGGGCAGGAACAGCAGGTTGACCGGGAGCCCGGCGGCGACGATCCGCTCGACGTCCGCGGGGTCGGCCAGGCCGGGCACGAAGACGCCGTCGGCGCCGGCTTCCGCGTAGGCCTTCACGCGTTCTTCGGCGGAGTCGATCGAGCGGTCGCCGGACCAGTGGGTGTCCGTGCGGGCGTTGAGGAACAGCTCCGGGACACGGACCTTCACCGCCTTGACCAGCGCTTTGTGGTGTTCGACCGGCGCGAGCGAGCCGTCGGCACGGCCGTCTTCGAGGTTGACGCCGACGGCACCGGCGTCGGCGAGTTCGGCGGCCAGGTCGGCGACGGCGGCGGGGTCGGCGCTGAAGCCGTCGGCGATGTCGACGCTGACCAGGACGTCCAGCCGGGCCAGACGGCGGGTGAGGGCGACGGTGGCGTCCCTTGTCGAGGGGGCGCCGTCGGGCTCCCCGGCCGCCGCGGACACGCCGAGGCTGGTCGTGCCGAGGGCGCGAAACCCCTGTGCGGCAAGGAAAGCGCCGACGCCGAACTCCCACGCGTTCGGCAGCAGCAGCGGGGCACCGGGCACGTGCAGGGCACGGAATTCGTCCATGGCTTCGAATCTAGGTGCGCGACGCTTCGGCGAACGCCGAACCTCAGGCCGACGCGGGGGTGTGCTCCGCGTCGTAGGCGTCCCGGGCTTCCTGGACCGCCGTCATGTGCTGCCTCGCCCACTGGTCCAGCACCTCCAGCGGCTCGGACAGGTTGCGGCCCAGCGTCGTCAGCTCGTACTCCACCTTCGGCGGGATCACCGCGTACGCCGTGCGGGTCAGGATCCCGTCGCGGACCAGGCTGCGCAGCGTCTGGGTCAGGACCTTCTGCGAGATCCCGTCGACCCGGTGCCCGATCTCGGTGAACCGCAGCGGCCCGTCCCTCAGTGCGCCGACGATCAGCACCGTCCACTGGTCGCCGATGCGGTCGAGCAGCTGGCGGGTCGGGCAGTTGCGGTCGTACGGGTTCGACAGCACAGCGCGTCTCCTTACTTTCCCAGGGAGAGTAACACGCCATTCAGGCGGTAGCGGCCATCAAGGTCGTGAACAGCAGGCGCAGGTGCCGGCGGCCGCGCTCCCAGCGGGCCTCCAGCTCGTCCTGGTCCCGCGTCGCCCAGCTCGCGATGAGGATGCCGCGCACGACGTCCATCGCCGTGTACACCGCGTGCAGGAACTCGTGGTGCGCCGCGTGCTCCGGCAGCAGCGCCTTGCCGAACTCGACCAGGCTGGACGTCGCGATCGGCTCGACCACCGCCATCTGGCGCCGCAGGTCGGCGTCCGTGCGGGAGGCGACCCACAGCTCGACCGTCGCCGAGAACACCGGCCCCTGGTGCATCTCCCACATCAGCTGCAGCGCGTCGCCGACCGGGTCGCTGGACGCGCGCAGCCGGTCGAGCTCGGCCATCGCGACCTCGGTGCGCTTCTCGGCCAGGTGCCGGATCGCCGAGGTCACCAGGTCGGCCTTCGTCGGGAAGTGGTGCACCTGCGCGCCGCGCGTGACGCCGGCGCGGTCGGCCACCCGCGTGGTCGTCGTGCCCGCGTAGCCGTACTCGACGAGGCAGTCGATCGTCGCGTCGAGCAGCCGGACGCGCATCGCCGCGCTGCGTTCCTCCTGGGTGCGGCCGGTCGATCCCCGTCGTGGCGCTGACATGCGCCCACTTTATGGGGCCGCGCGCACCCCGGCCGCGTCGACCAGCCCGGCGACCACGCGTCCGATGAAGCGGCCGAGGAACCGGCGGTAGAACCAGCCGGTGCCGGGGATCTTCGCCGTGAACGTCGAGTGCCAGTGGATCTCCGTGCCGCCGTCCACCGGGGTCAGGTCGACGTAGGCGACGTAGTCCCGCAGCGGCAGGCCGTGGTCCAGTGCGTAGCCGAACCGGCGGCCGGGTTCGAGCGCGACGATCTTCTCGTACGAGCGGATGCCGCCGGTCCGGAACAGCCGGACGGCGCCGAGGCCCTCCGGTTCGTCCGCACCCTCGCTGACCAGCTCGAACGACCCCAGGGGCGACCAGCGGGGCCAGCTCGCGCCGTCCCGCAGCAGCGCGTACACGGTGTCGGCGTCCGCGGCCGCGACCCCGCGGACCGAGATTCTCTGTACCATTTGGTACGTGTACCATTTGGTACATGATCGACGCAAGCCCGCGCGCGAAGCTCCTCGACGCGGCGATCGACCGCATCGCCCACCACGGCGGCGCGAGTAAGAGCCTGCGGGCGCTGGCCACCGACCTCGGCACCAGCCACCGCATGCTGATCTACCACTTCGGCTCCAAGGAAGGCCTGCTCACGGCCGTGGCGCGCGAGGTCGAAGCCCGCCAGCGAGCGGCGCTGGCCGGCCTGGACCCGGCGGAGTTCTGGCGCCGGCTGACGGCGGACGACCTGCGCGCCAACGAAAAGCTCTTCTTCCAGCTCTACGGCCAGGCCCTGGGCGGCACCCCGGGAACGGCCGAGTTCCTCGACGGCGTCATCGAGGACTGGCTGGCCCCGATCGAGGCACTGCTGGCCGAGCGCGGAGTTCCCGAAGCCGACCGGCCAGCGCAGGCGCGCCTCGGCCTGGCCGTGACGCGCGGGCTGCTGCTGGACCTCGTGACGACGGGCGACCTGGACGCCGTGAACGCGGCGATGGAGCAGTTCGCAGCACGCTACTGACACGCAAGGGTCACGAAGAACGAGGACGAGCGAGAACCCAGACCTCCCCCGCACCCCGATCCGAAGCCAGAACACGGCCGGCGGCGCCGGGTCAAGGCATCTTTCCCGCCTTGACGCGGTGCGGCCGGCCGTAGTCACAATCAAGCTTCGGGGTGCCGGCCCGGCCTTACAAACCCCGAACACTGAGCGGACGCCCTCCGAACACCGCCCCGCGAAAGTTCTCCCCGTAAGCACCTCACCCAAGGGAGACACGATGCGAGGAACCACCTGGACGCGGCTGGCGCTGGCGGGCTGCGGGAGCGCGGCCTGCCTGCTGGTGGCGGCGCCGCTGGCCTCGGCCCAGACGACGTCGCCGGCGCCGGTCGCGCCGATCACGCTCAGCCCCGAGGAGTCGCAGCAGGTCTGCGGCGACTGGGTGCCGAAGCTGCAGAAGAAGGCCGACAACCTGCAGAAGCGCATCAACGGCGGTCCGGAGGTGGCCGGCTCGGTCGCCAACCTCAAGGCCCGCGCCCAGGACCAGCGCACCGCCGGGCACGAGGACCGCGCCAAGAAGCTCGACGACCGCGTCACCAAGCGTCAGGGCAAGATCGGTGAGCTGACCACGGCGAAGCAGAAGCTCGACGCCTTCGCGTCCGCGCACTGCAAGCCGGCCAAGTGAGGGGCGCGAGGGTCGCGGCGGCGGTCGGGGCCGCCGCGCTCATCGCGCTCGGCTGCTCGGCCTGCCGCGACAACCTGATGGGCTCGCCGGACTCCGGCACCTCCCCGGCGTCGTCCGAGCTGAGCGGGGTCGAGTCGACGCTGAACGGCATCGAATCCGACATGAACAGCGATGGCTCGCCCTGACCGGCTAGCGTCTCCTCGTCTGTGACGGCGGAGACGGGAGCGGGTATGGGGTCACCGGGGCGCGGCCTCGTCCTCGTGGTCGAGGACGAGGCCGCGATCGCCGAACTGGCGGCGCTCTACCTCAAGCGCGACGGCTTCGGCGTGCACGTCGAGCCGGACGGCGGCCGGGCGCTCGACGCCGTCCGGCGGCTCAAGCCGGTGGCCATCGTGCTCGACATCGGACTGTCCGGAATGGACGGTATCGAGATCTGCAAGACGCTGCGCGCGGGCGGGGACTGGACGCCGGTGCTGTTCGTCACCGCCCGCGACGACGAGCTGGACCGCCTGCTGGGCCTGGAGATCGGCGCCGACGACTACCTGACGAAGCCGTTCAGCCCGCGCGAGCTGGCCGCCCGGGTCCGGACGGTGCTGCGGCGCGCGTCGGGGGCGGCACCGGCTGCCGAGACGTTCGCCGTGGGCGGCGCGCGCGTCGACCTCACCAGCCGCCGCGCCTGGGCCGGAGACGCCGAGGTTTCCCTGACGTCCACCGAGTTCGACCTCCTCACGCACCTGCTCCGGCACCCGGGGCAGGTGCTTTCGCGCGACCAGCTGCTGAGCGCCGTCTGGGGCTACGCCGCCGCGGCCGGCACGCGGACGGTGGACGTCCACGTGGCGCAGCTGCGGGCGAAACTGGGTGCGTCGAGTCCGATCCGGACGGTCCGCGGCATCGGCTACGCGGCGGACCAGGCATGAGGTACCGCGGCACCCTGGCCGGGCGGATCACGCTGGTCTGCCTCGCCGTCGCGGGCGTGGCGGTGATCGTCGCGGGGCTCGTCGCGGCCCGGCTGATCCGGACGACGGCGGACAACGTGCTGCAGTCGTCGCTGGCCGCGCAGGCCGACGTCGTCGCGTCGCAGCTCGACGAGACCGGCATCGGGAACCGGCTCGGCGTCGGCAAGGTGGCCGACGTCGTGCGCGGGCAGGGCATCTCAGTGGTGGTCCGGCGCGCGGGCGGGCCGGCGGCCGGCGACGCGGTCGCCGTGCAGGCCGCGGGCAAGCTCGGGCTCGGCGCGGACCACTCCGGGCGCGTCACGGCCGGCGGCGCGCAGTACCTCGTCGAGACGCGGGTGGTCGGCACGCGCGGGGCGGCGTTCGCGCTGGTGCAGCCGGCTCGCAGTGCGGAAGCGACGCAACGCGCGCTGGTGCGCAGCATCGCGCTGGCGCTGGGCATCGGGCTGCTGGTGGCCGCGCTCGCGGGCTGGTTCTCGGGCCGGCTGCTCGGCCGTCCGCTGCGGCGGGCCGCACTGGCCGCGGGATCGCTGCGGGCGGGCCGGCGCGACGTCCGGGTGCCGGTGGAGGGGCCGCGCGAGGTGGCGGAGGTCGCCGGGTCGCTGAACTCGCTGGCCGACGCGCTGGCCGTGAGCGAAGCGCGGCAGCGGGACTTCCTGCTGTCGGTGTCGCACGAGCTGCGAACGCCGCTGACCGCCGTGACGGGGTTCGCCGAGGCGATCGCGGACGGCGTCGCGACCGGTCCCGACGCGGTCCGGGCCGGTCAGACGATCCAACGCGAGGCTGTGCGGCTGGAGCGGCTGGTGACGGACCTGCTGGAGCTGGCCCGGCTGGGGGCCGACGAGTTCCGGCTGGACGTCGCGTCGCTGGACCTGGGTGCGCTGGTGCGCGACTGCGCCGACGTCTGGCAGCTGCGGTGCGCGCGGGAGGACGTGCGGTTGTCCGTTTCGGTGCCGTCTTCGCCGGTCCCGGTCCTGGCGGACGCGCGGCGGCTGCGTCAGGTGGTCGACGGGCTGGCGGAGAACGCATTGCGGGTGACCCCGGCCGGCGCGCCCATGGTGTTTTCGCTGTCGGTGTCCGGTGCTTCCGCTCACGTTTCGATCCGCGACGGCGGCCCCGGCCTGGCGCCGGAGGACTACGCGGTGGCGTTCGAGCGCGGCGTGCTGAACGCCCGCTACCGCGACCGCCGTCCGGTCGGGTCGGGCATCGGGCTGGCCCTGGTCCACGGCCTGGTCACGCGCATGGGCGGAACCCTGACCGCGGGCCCGGCCCCGGAGGGCGGCGCGGCGTTCACGATCACGTTCCCCCTAGCGGCGTCGGACGCGACGGTTCCCCTGCACCTGGGCTGACCGGCGGGGCCAGCTGGGCCGCGCGGTCCGTCACGTCCATCAGGGCCCAGTGCTCGACGACCCGGCCGTCGCGGACGCGGATCATGTCCATGCTGGTCACGGCGTAGCTGCGGCCGGTCGAGCGCTGCGTTCCCGTGCTCGTGTAGCGGTTGACCGAAAACTCGCCGTCGGCGACGTTCTGCTCGACCCGCACGCCGACGTCGCGAAAGTCCGCGAAGAACTCGCCGCCGAGCATGGCCTCCCACTTCGCGCGCCAGGCGTCGATGCCGTGGTGGTCGCCGCCCGCGCCGCCGCGGTGGTCGACCACCTGCGGGTCGATGTAGCGCAGGCCTTCGGCGACGCTCTGTGCGGTGAACGGCGTCAACGCGACCAAGCGGCGGTGGACCTCGGCGGCGTCCATGCTTACTCCTCAAGTGGGGAGTTCCCCGGTTAGTGTTCCGCTACGCTAACCGGGGACATCCCCACTTGGCAAGGAGCAGCATGACCGCACGGGCCCGCCGATCGGACGCCCGGGACAACCAGGCGCTCGTGCTCGCCGCGGCGAAGGAGGTCTTCGCCGAAGACGGCCCGGACGCGCCGCTCGACCGCATCGCCCGTCGCGCCGGCGTCGGCAACGCCACCCTGTACCGGCACTTCCCGAACCGGCGCGAGCTGGTCGTCGCGGTGTACGCCGACGAAGTCGCGGAGCTGAGAAGCCGCGCGGACCTCGACGCCGACTACCCCGGCGAAGCGCTCTTCGCCTGGCTCGGGCTGTTCGTCGAGCACGTGCGGACGAAGCGCGCCCTCGCGCTTTCGCTGACCGATCCGGCGGGGGACCACGAGAGCCTGTTCGCCGGCTGGCACGCGGCGATGAACACGACCGCCGCCGCCCTGCTCGACCGCGCGCGGACCGCCGGGGCGGTGGCCGTCGACGTCACCGAGCTGGACCTCCTCCTGCTCGCCACGGGCATCGCGTTGTCCGGCGCCGGACCCCGCACGCCCCACCTCCTGGGGATGGTCCGCCGAGGCGCGTCGCCCCCCTGAACACCCGTGTCGTCCGTCCAGGCACACGTGTCGTCCGTCCAGACACACGTGTCGTCCGTTCCGGCACGCGCGTCGTCCGTTCCGGCACACGGAACTCGCGTGATCGGAGACGGAACTGGCGTGATCGGAGGGTCAACTCGCGTGTCTGGAGGGTCAACTCGCGTGTCTGGAGGAACGACACGCGTACCGGAGTGGACGACACGCGTACCTGGGAGGACGACACGGTGCGGGCCGTAGGGTCGAGGTCATGGAGATGCTGCACCTGCGCTACTTCGTCGCGGTCGCCGAGGAACTGAACTTCTCCGCGGCCGCGCGGAAGCTGCACATGGCCGCCTCCCCGCTCAGCCAGCGGATCAAGGACCTCGAGCACGAGCTGGGGCAGCAGCTGTTCGAGCGCAGCACCCACCACGTCACGCTCACCGCCGCCGGGGCCGCGCTGCTGCCGCTCGCCCGGGACGTCCTCGAGCAGGTCAACGCCATTCCTTGGCGGCTCAAGGAGGCGACCGAGCCGCAGCGCAGCACCGTTTTCCTCGGCATGCCCGCCGGGGTGCACCCCGACCTGCGGGACCGCGTCAACACCCTCGCCGGGCGCGTTCGCGAACGGTACGAGCTGAAGCGCTGGCCCGGCACCACCGCCGACCTCGTCCAGGGCGTGCACGAGGGCAAGCTCGCCCTCACGCTGGCCCGGCTGCCGGTCACCGATCCCGCGCTCGACCAGGTGCCGGTGATGTCGGAACGGCTCGGCGCGGTCGTCCCGGCCGATCTCTTCGCCGGCCGGGACTCGGTGAGCCTCGCCGAGCTGACCGAATTCCCGTACGTGGCCTCACCTGGGGAAATCACGCCGGCGTACTTCGACCAGCTCGACCACCAATTGAACGAGCTCGGCATCAAGAAACGCATTCGCCTGACCAATACCGGCTACGGCGGGACGTCGGAAATAATTTCCAGCGGCGAAGCCTTTTCCATTTCCATGCTCGACGACAAGAGCCCGATGCACGGTTACCGGCTCGACAACGTCATCGTCCTCCCCTTCACCGACTTCCGCCCCCAGCTGGACACCGGCCTGCTCTGGCGCCGCGACCGCACCGACGGCGACCTGCGTGAGCTCGTCGAAGCCGCGAAAGACGTCTTCAAAAACCCGATCACCACCTAGACAAATGGTATGACCACCGCGGTCATACCATTGTTCGCATCATGATCATTCCCTTTCGCGCCGCCCGCGCCTACGTTCGTAAGTAGAGCGAAACAGCAAGGCGCGAAAGGACGAAAAGATGACGAACAGCACCGGCCCGCTCGACGGCGTGCGTGTGATCGACCTCTCCACCGTGGTGATGGGCCCGTACGCGGCCCAGATCCTCGGCGACCTGGGCGCCGACGTGATCAAGATCGAGTCCCCCGCGGACACCGTGCGGGTGGGCCAGTACCGCACCACGCCGGGCATGACGCCGCTGAACCTGAACGTCAACCGCAACAAGCGCAGCGTGGCCCTCAACCTCAAGGACGAAACCGAGCGCGAGCAGGCGCTCAAGCTGATCGACACCGCCGACGTGCTGATCACCAACATGCGCCCCGGCGCGCTGAGCCGCCTCGGGCTGAACTACGCCGACGTCGCCGAGCGCAACCCGCGCCTGGTCTACGCCCACGCGCAGGGCTTCCGCGGCGACTCCGACCGCGCCGGCAACGCCGCCTACGACGAGACCGTGCAGGCCTCCTCCGGCCTGGTCGACGTCACCAACCGGGCGCTGGGCGAGCCGGTCTACCTGCCGACGATCATCGGCGACAAGGTGTCGTCGCTGACCATCGCCTACTGCGTGCTCGCCGCGCTGGTGCACCGCGACAAGACCGGCCAGGGCCAGCAGATCGAGATCCCGATGACGGACACGCTGCTCGCGTTCAACCTGGTCGAGCACCTCGCCGGGCACACCTACGAGCCGGCCGAAGGTCCCACCGGGTTCGCGCTGTCGATGACGAAGGGCCACGCCGCGGTCCGCACCAAGGACGGCCTCGCCTGCGTCATCCCCTACAACCCGAAGAACTTCCGCGACTTCTTCGCCGCGGCCGAGCGCCCCGACCTCGCGCAGGACCCGCGCGTGAACGGCGAGGCCATCGACCGCGTCGACAACGAGTGGCTGACCGAGCAGATCGCCGCGTGCGCCCCGGCGCTGACCACCGAAGAGTGGGCCGAGGTCTGCGCGAAGCACAGCATCCCGATGGCGCCGGTGCTCGAACTGGACCGCGCGCACGAGGACCCGTACGTCCGCGACGGCCACCTGCTCGACACCGTCGAGCACCCGAGCGAGGGCGCCATCCGCACGGTCGGCATCCCGGTGAAGTTCTCCGCGACGCCCGGCTCGATCCGCCGCCTGGCCCCGCTGGCCGGCCAGGACACCGCCGAAGTCCTCGCCGAGCTGAACTGAGAGAAGCAAGACCATGAGTGAAGTACGCACCGAACGGATCGGCAGCACCCTGCTGATCACTATCGACCGGCCGCAGGCCCGCAACGCGGTCAACGCCGCCGTCGCGACCCAGCTGGCCGCCGCCCTCGACGACCTCGAGAGCGACCCCACGCTCCGGGCGAGTGTCCTCACCGGCGCCGAGAACACCTTCAGCGCCGGGATGGACCTCAAGGCCGCCCTCAAGGGCGAGTCCCCGGAGATCCCGGGACGCGGGTTCGGGGGCCTGACCGAAGCCGAGCTGGCCAAGCCGCTGATCGCCGCCGTCGAAGGGTTCGCGATGGGTGGCGGGTTCGAACTGGCGCTGGGCTGCGACCTCATCGTCGCCGCCGATGACGCCAAGTTCGGCCTCCCGGAAGTGAAGCGCGGCCTGATCGCCGCCGGTGGTGGCGTGCTCCGGCTGCCGAAGCGGATCCCGCACCACCTGGCGATGGAGTTCCTGCTGACCGGCGAGCCGGTCACCGGCCGTCGCGCCGGCGAGCTGGGCCTGGTCAACCGCGTGACGCCGGCCGGTGACGCCGCCGCCGTCGCGCTCCAGCTGGCCGAGAAGCTGGCGGAGAACGCACCTCTGGCGCTCGCCGCCGTCAAGAAGATCGTGCGCGCGGCGGATCCGAAAGCCGTGCAGCGCGAAGAAATCAAGAAGCTGATGCAGTCCCGAGACGTCCGCGAGGGCATGACCGCCTTCGCCGAGCGCCGCGCTCCGAAGTGGACAGGCGAATGAAGATCGAAGAAGTCCGGCAGCACGTGACCACTCCCCTGACCGCCCCGGCGTTCGCGCCGGTGGTCCCGAGGTTCACGAACCGCGAGTACCTGAACATCGTCTACCGGACCGACGCCGACGCCCTGCGCGCCGTCGTCCCGGAGCCGCTGACGGTCGAAGAACCGTTGGTGCGCTTCGAGGTCATGAAGATGGGCGACGTCTCCGGCTACGGCCCGTACACCGAGTCCGGCCAGGCGATCGAGGTCAGCTTCGACGGCGAGCGCGGCGAGTACCTGCACGCGATGTACCTCGACAACTTCCCGGCGACGGCGTCCGGCCGCGAGGTCAGCGCGTACCCGAAGACCGTCGGGTCGCCGAACCTCTATGTCGACAACGGCGTTCTCGTGGGCACGCTGGACTACGGGACGCTCCGGGTGGCGACCGCGACCATGGGCTACAAGCACCACGAACTGGACGCCCGCGCGGCCGACCAGCAGATCACGGTCCCGACGTTCATGCTCAAGACGATCCCCGGCTACGACGGCGCGCCCCGCGTGCAGGAGCTGGTCCGCACCGAGATCACCGACGTCGTGGTCAAGGAGGCCTACACCGGCCCCGCGCGGCTGCAGCTGTTCCAGCACGTCCTGGCCCCGCTGGCCGACCTGCCGGTGCTGGAGGTCGTCTCCGCGAGCCACATCCTCACCGACCTGACGCTCGCCCCGGTCAAGCCGGTCTTCGACTACCTCACCTGAAGGGAGCGCTTGCATGAATGACACAGTCGTGAAGAACGCCGCAGTCATCGGCGCCGGCACCATCGGCCTGTCCTGGACGGCACTGTTCGCCCACCACGGCCTGACCGTCCGGGTCACCGATCCCCGTCCCGACCTCGCCGAAGCCGTCGAAGAGGCGCTGGCCCAGTTCGCTCCGCACCTCGGCACGACCGCCGCCGACTTGGCGAGCCGGGTCCGGATCGCCGCCGACGTCACCGAAGCCGTGCGGGACGCGGATGTCGTGCAGGAGAACGGACCCGAGAGCGTCGAGTTCAAAAAGGACCTGTTCGCCAAGCTGGAGCAGGAAGCCCCGGCCCACGCACTGTTGCTGAGTTCGTCGAGCGCCATCCCGTCCACGGCCTTCACCGAAGAGATCGACGGAACGCGGGTCCTCATCGGACACCCGTTCAACCCGCCGCACCTGATCCCCCTGGTCGAGGTCGTCCCCGGCGAGCACACCAGCGAGGAGTCGGTGGACAAGGCCGTCGAGTTCTACACCTCCCTCCGCCGGACGCCGGTCGTGGAGCGCAAGGAGATCCCCGGGTTCGTCGGCAACCGGCTGCAGAACGCGTTGAGCCGCGAGGCCATCTACCTCGTCGAGCAGGGCGTGGTGACGCCGGAGGACCTGGACAAGGTCATCACGAACTCACTCGGGATCCGCTGGGCGACCGTCGGGCCGTTCCTCGGCTCGCACCTCGGTGGCGGCCCCGGCGGCTACCGGCACATGGCCGAGCACATCGGCAAGTCCATGAAGAAGATGTGGGCCGGCCTGGGCACCCCCAGCCAGAGCCCGGAAGAGCAGGAACGGCTCATCGAAGCCGTCGAACAGGCTTACGGCTCCTCCACGTACTCGGAACTCGCCGAGACGCGCGACCGCAAGCAGCTCGCAGTGCTACACGCAGTGGAGGAGAACTGACATGGAACCGCTCAAGGACAAGCTGACCGCCGACTTCTACGACTTCGAGGCGCTGCTCCCGGACGACGAGCGCAAGCTGCTCGTCCAGGCCCGCGAGTTCATGACCAACGACGTCAAGCCGCTGGTGAACGAGAACTGGGAAGCCGGCACCTTCCCGAAGGAACTGATCGGGATGTTCCGCGAGAGCGGCCTCGCCGGCCTGCCCTACGAGGGCTACGGCGAGCACAAGCCCGCGGTCAGCCACCTGCTCACCGGCATGATGGCGATGGAGATGAGCCGCACGGACGCGTCGGTCGCGACGTTCTTCGGTGTCCACAACGGACTCGCGATGTACTCGATCTACAGTGGAGGCAGCCAGGAGCAGCGCGACCGCTGGCTTCCCGAGATGGCCGCGATGGACAAGATCGGCGCGTTCGCGATGACCGAGCCGCTCGGCGGGTCCGATGTGGCCGGTGGCATGCGCACCACAGTCAAGCGCGACGGCGACACCTGGATCCTCAACGGCGCCAAGAAGTGGATCGGCAACGCGACCTTCGCCGACTACATCGTCGTCTGGGCGCGCGACGTCGACGACAACCACGTCAAGGGTTTCGTCGTCGAGAAGGACATGCCGGGCTTCGTGCCGGAGAAGATCGAGGGCAAGATCGCGTTCCGGATCGTCGAGAACGCCGAGATCACCCTCACCGACGTCCGCGTGCCGGAGGCGAACCGCCTGCAGGGCATCAACGGCTTCCGCGACGTCGCCGAGATCCTGCGCGCCACCCGCGGCGGCGTCGCGTGGCAGGCCCTCGGGGTGGCGATCGGCGCCTACGAAGCCGCGCTCGCCTACGCCCAGGAGCGGCAGCAGTTCGGCCGGCCGATCGCGCGGTTCCAGCTGGTGCAGGACCTGCTCGTGAAGAGCCTCGGCAACATCACCGCGTCGTGGGGCATGCTCGTGCAGCTCGCCCGGCTGCAGGACGCGGGCATCTTCAAGGACGAGCACTCGTCGCTCGCCAAGGCGTTCGTCACCTCGCGGATGCGTGAGGTCGTCGCCTGGAGCCGGGAGATCTTCGGCGGCAACGGGATCGTGCTCGGCTACGACGTCGCGCGGTTCTTCGCCGACGCCGAGGCGATCTACTCGTTCGAAGGCACGCGCGAGATGAACACGCTGATCGTCGGGAAGGCGATCACCGGGCAGAGCGCGTTCGTGTAAGAAGTCAGTTCACGCAGCCGGCGGCCGTACTGGTCGCCGGCTGCTTCGCGTTCGAGGACGTCTGCGTGGCGGTCGCCGCGACCGGCTTGACGCCGCCGGTGATGTCGTCGCCCGAAGCCTGGACCGCCGGCGTGCTGATCGCCGTGCGCACGAACTGCTGGACCTGCGCCGGGTCGACCTTCACCGCGTCGCCGTCGGACGGCGTCGCCAGCGAGAGGCTCTGCACCGGGATCGTGGCGAACGCGATCGCCCCGGAGCTCATCCCCCGCAGCTGCTGGGCGAAGCTGAGCACGTCCCAGCCCTGGTCCAGCACGACCGAGCCCTGCACCGCGCCGACCAGCGCGGAGAGCTTCGACGGGTCGGTGAACGTGCCCGCGCTCAGCACCTTCTTGGCCATCCCGGAGAGGAACGCCTGCTGCCGCGCGATCCGGTCGAGGTCACCGTTGGTCAGGCCGTGGCGTTGCCGGACGAAGGCGAGCGCCTGCGCCCCGGACAGCGTCTGCGGGCCGGCCGCGAAGTCCGCGCCGGAGTAGCTGTCGTGCACCGGGGCCTTGAGGCAGACCTCGACGCCGCCGACGGCCTGCGACAGCGCGTCGAAGCCGGCGAGGTTGATGGCCGCGTAGTGGTTGATCGTCAGCCCGGTGAACTTCTCGATCGTCTGGATCGCGGTCTTCGCGCCGGCCTCGTTCGCCGCCACCTCCAGCCGCGCGCCGGACAGGCCCTGGGCGCGCAACCCGGACATCGCGGCGTTCTTGCCACGGCTGTAGGCCGAGTTGATCTTGTGCTTGCCGTACCCGCCCGCGATGTCCACATAGGAGTCACGCGGGATCGAGATCGCCGTCGCCGCGGCGCCGCCCGCCGGGATGTGGACCACGATCATCGTGTCGGTGGTGTCGCCGCCGTCGTCGCCGCTGCCGGCGTGAAGGGCATCGAGCACGTTCTGCGGCAACGGGTTGCCGTACGCGTCGGTGCGCGCGTCGATCCCGACGAGCAGGACGTTCTGGGCGACCTTGAGCGGTTCGCCGGGCATGGTGTCTTCGTCCTCGACCTGCCCGGAGGGCGAAATGACGTTGGCCGTGACGAGGCCGTGGTCGAGCTTGCTCAGCTGCGCCCAGGCGTACCCGGTGGCGCCGAGCACCAGCGCCGACACGACGCCGAGCGCGACCCGCACGCCGAGGCGACGCCCCCGGGACGACAGCAGCACTACACTTCCCCTTGCTTCCCTGTGGTGAACCTCCGACCCCACCTTCGAGGATCACCGGGTTAGCTGGGAATCAGCTGAGAAAGTTGTCGAAATGCTGTGACGCTGCCCGATCGGCCGAGCTGATCCCAGCCGATCGGCCGATATCGCGACGGAAAGTACCGGCGCGCACACGAAAACGTGCTGTGGGCGTGGCCACAACCGCGCGGCTAGCGCCGCATCCGGCGCCAGATCGCGCGCGGCAGCAAGCGCATTCCGAAGAAGACCGGACGGAGTACGCCGGGCACCCAGACGACCCTGCGGCGCTTGCGCAGAGCCGCGACGGTCGCGTCGGCCACCTGCGCCGGCGTGCTCGAGAACGGCGCCGGGCTCATGCCCTCGGTCATCCGCCCGATCACGAACCCGGGCCGGACGAGCAGGAGGTGGACGCCGGAGCCGTGGAGGGCGTCGGCGAGGCCGCTCGCGAAGCCGTCGAGGCCGGCCTTCGCCGAGCCGTAGACGTAGTTCGCGCGCCGCACGCGCACCCCGGCGACGGAGGAGAACACGACGAGGCTGCCGTGACCCTGGGCGCGCAGCAGGTTCGCGGCGTGGGTCAGCACGCCGACCTGGGCGACGTAGTCGGTGTGGACGATCGCGGCGGCGTGGGCGGCGTCTTCTTCGGCGCGCGCCTGGTCGCCGAGGATGCCGAAGGCGAGCACGACGACGTCCACAGGCCCGTGCTCGGCGGCGACCTTCTCGAGGAAGGGGCCGTGGGCGGCGAGGTCGTCGGCGTCGAACTCGGCCGTCTCGACGGTCTCGGCCCCGACTCCGCGGAGGGCGGCCGTGGCGGCGGTCAGGTCCGCGCCCGGCCGGGCGGCCAGGACGAACCGCCGGTGGTCGCCGGCCAGGCGTTCCGCCACCGCCCGTCCGATTTCGCTGCGTCCGCCCAGTACCAGCACCGTTCCGCTCACG
Source organism: Amycolatopsis sp. NPDC005961 (assembly GCF_040629235.1). NCBI lineage: Bacteria > Bacillati > Actinomycetota > Actinomycetes > Pseudonocardiales > Pseudonocardiaceae > Amycolatopsis > Amycolatopsis sp. NPDC005961. The sequence goes on from NZ_JBEXVF010000001.1 coordinate 302,136, forward strand.
GGGGCATTCTCCCAGCTCCCGGGAACGGCCGCGCGAGCGGCCGGATCCGCCGTCGCGAAACCTGACTCCCGCCGCCCGTGTGCGCTAGCGTGCGCGGGTGGGCCACGTTCCGGACTTCGAGACGGTCGTCGCACGGCATCGGCGGGAGATCCAGGTGCACTGCTACCGGATGCTCGGCTCGCTGAGCGACGCCGAAGACCTCGCCCAGGAGACCTTCCTGCGCGCGTGGAAGGCCCGTGACCGGTTCGAAGGCCGGTCCGGCGTGCGGACCTGGCTGTACCGGATCGCGACGAACGCCTGCCTCGACGTCCTCGCGCGGCGGCCGCGGCGGGTGCTGCCCGACCAGCTCGGGCCCGCCGGCGAACCCGAGGGTCCCCTCGCCGCACTGGACCTGCCGTGGCTCGAACCCGTCCCGGACCGGCTGCTGGACGAGGCCGGGCCGGACGCCGTCGTCGTCGAGCGGGAGACGATCGAGCTGGCCTACCTCGCGGCCGTCCAGTACCTGCCGCCGCGGCAGCGGGCAGTGCTCGTCCTGCGGGACGTCCTGGGCTGGTCGGCGAAGGAGACGGCGGACCTGCTGGAGACGAGCGTCGCGTCGGCGAACAGCGCGCTGCAGCGCGCCCGGGCGACCCTGCGTGAGCGGCTGCCCGCGCACCGTGCCGAATGGACGGCCGGCACCGCGACGGCCGGGGAAACCGCGCTGCTCAAGCGGTTCATCGCGGCCTACGAAGCGGGCGATCCCCAAGCGGTCGCCCGGCTGCTGCACGAAGAGGCCCGCGCCGTCATGCCGCCGTACGCGCTGTGGTTCGACAGCGGCGCGTCGATCGTGCGGGCGCTGTCACTGTCGCTCGACCCCGCGTCACCGCACTGCGTCGGCCGCTTCCGGATGCGGCCGACGCGCGCCAACCGCCAGCCCGCGGTCGCGACCTGGCTCCGGCGCCCGGGCGAGGACGAGTACCGCTGGTTCGGGGTGTCCCTGCTGACGGTCGAGGACGGGCTGATCACGGAACTGGCCGCCTTCGAGTCCGTCCCGGCGGCGGTGTGGGGACTGCCGGAAACCTGGCGCGACGAGTGAGCACGATGACCTCGGGTGCCCGCGACCGGTATCGCACCGATGACCGGCGCGTGCATTCGGTAGTGCATCGCTCACCCGTGAAGGCGTGAAAAAGCCCGGGCGGATGATTCACGGGGAATCACCCGCCCGGGCGCACACCATCCGGAAAGAAATTCTTCCGATTTCGGTGTTCGGCTTCCTGGCCGCCGGGAAGAGGTCACCGGGCAGCGGATCAAGCAGCTCGGTGCCGCTGCGGCGCGGTACGCGTCAGCCGGCGTCGGTCCTCGGCGGTGGTCCCGCCGAAAACACCGTGGTCCAGGCCGTTGTCGAGCGCGTAGCCGAGGCATTCGGCGCGCACCGGGCAGCGTGCGCACACGGCCTTGGCCTGCGCCGTCTGCCGGGCGCCGGGGCCCATGGCGGAGATCGGGAAGAACAGTTCCGGGTCCTCGTCCTTGCAGGCCGCGAGTTCCGCCCAGCCCGTCATCGTGGCTTCCATTTCCTTCGTTCACCTCCCTCTGCTTCTACTGTTTCCCATTGTCGTGGCGCGTCAACCGACTTGACCGCTGCGGACGCGCGAGCTTAACCGCGTCGGTCAAGGGGGTTTTGGCTTCGGTCCCCGGCTCACCCTCCGGGCAACCAAGACTGCAACACATGAGAGTACGCCTTCCTTCCCGGGATCTCGATGTCGATCACGTCACCCGATCGGCGAGAGCGGACTCCGGCGCGGCCGCGCGGCGGTCGCCGGCAACCGGCGCTTTTCCCGGCACCCGCACGGCTTTCCCGATCGGGGTGTGCCGGGCCGCCGTCAGCGGGCCGGTGTCCGGAATCCGCCGTTCGCGGCTCGGCGCGCGCGTCTCCGGCCGCCGGCGACAGCCGCCTCGATCCGGACCGGGAGCGGCGGGCGATGGGTCGTGTCCCGTGGAGTCATCGAGTTTGGGTACCCGAGATGCCCGCACCCATTCGTCACCGGTCGTCACCGATCCGGAGCAGTTCATTACTCCTACCGAGCAGTCTTGATCGAATCGTTACACGTAGCGGTCACCTCAGCGCACTTGTTCCAGTGGAGGCGAGGGGTGGTGAGGGGTCCGTGTGGGCTGACGACGATTTCGACGCGTTCTTCCGCGCCGACTTCCCCCCGCTCGTGGCGTTCCTGTGCAAAGCCGGGTTCGAGGCCGAGCTGGCCCGCGACATCGCCGCCGAGGCGATGCTGCACGCGCTGGAGGCGTGGCCGACCCTCGAAGACCCGCGAGCCTGGGTCCGCCGCGTCGCCGGGCGGCTGCTCGACGCGGTGGACGACGCGCGCACCGACTGGACCGCGGCGGGCGATCCACAGGACGACGAGAAGCTGGCCGCCCTGGTCGACCAGCACGCGGGGCTCATCGACCTGCTCGCCTCCCTGCCCGGGCAGCAGCGCTTGGTCCTCGCCTGGTCACTCGACGGCTTCACGCCGACGCAGATCGCGAAGGCGCTGCGCATCGCGCCCGCGACCGTCCGCTCCAACCTCCGCCACGTGCGGGAACGCCTCAGGCGCCACCGGGCCGCACCGCCCGGCGATCAGCGGGACAGGGAAGGGTGAGCACCATGCCGGCAACCGAGTACGGGAACCCCGCGATCACCGAGCTGCTGCGGGAGTCCAACGCCGCGCTGCACGACTCGCTGCGGTCCGGCCTCGACGTGGAGGGCACCCTGCTCCGGGTGCGCAGCCGCGCCCTCGTCCGCGAGATAGCCGCGGCGCAGCCCCCCGAGGCGTTCCCCGCGCACTGGCGGCGGCACGACGAGCCGGTCGCCGACGCCATCGCCGGCGACCACGCCGCGACCGCCCGCCTGCTCGCCACCATCCGGCCGCTGGTGGTCCGCTACTGCCGGGCCCGCGTCGGACGGCAGGAGCGCTCGTTCGCCTCGGCCGACGACGTCGCCCAGGAGGTGTGCGTGGCCGTGCTGACCGCGCTGCCGTCCTACCGCGACCAGGGGCGCCCGTTCCTCGCGTTCGTCTACGGCATCGCCCAGCACAAGGTCGCCGACGCCCACCGCGCGGCGGCCCGCAACCGCTCCGACCCGGTCCCGGAGGTCCCCGACGGAGTGTCCGAAGCGGACGGTCCGGAGCAGCACGCCCTCCGGTTCGAGCTGAACGAACGGCTGGCGCGGCTGCTGGACGTGCTGCCCGCGAAGCAGCGGGAGATCGTCGTGCTGCGGGTGGTCGTCGGGCTGTCCGCGGAGGAGACGGCCTCGGCGGTGGGCTCGACGCCCGGCGCCGTCCGCGTCGCCCAGCACCGCGCGCTGGCCCGGCTCCGAAGACTCCTGACGGGAGAAGAGGACTAGCGCCGCACGCGGTCCAGGACGAACTCCTCCAGGGCCGCGGCCGGCCCTTCGGTCGACTCGCGGGCCAGCAGCATGAACTCGATCTCGCCAGGCTCGGGCAGGCCGTCGAGCTCGATGAGGTCGGCGGGCACCAGGCTGCGCGCGTGCAGGGTGACGCCGAGCCCGGCCGCCGCCGCGGCACGCAGACCGGTGAGGCTCGACGTCTGGCACGCGGCCCGCCACTCCAGGCCCGCGCGTTCGAGGCACTCCACCGCGAGCTGTCGCGTGATCGACGGCATCGGGTACTGCACCAGCGGCACCGGCTGGCCGGGCTCCAGCACCGTCGCCGCCGAGCCGATCCAGACCAGCGGCTCGCGCCAGAGCAGCCGGCCGTGGTGGGTGCCCGGGCGGCGCTTGCCCAGCACCAGGTCCAGCTGACCGGCGCGCAGCCGCTGCGCGAGGACGTCCGACAGCTCGACGGTCAGCTCGACGTCCACCAGCGGATGGCTGCGGCGCAACCGGTGCAGGATCTCCGGCAGCTCGCCGAGCGCGAAGTCCTCCGAGACGCCGAAGCGCACGCGGCCGCGCAGCTCGGCGCCGCGGAAGTGCCGCTCGGCACGCTCTTCGGTGTCGACGATCGTCTGCGCGAACCCCAGCATCGCCTGCCCGCGCGCGGTGAGCTCGACGGTGTGGGTGTCGCGGGCGAAGAGCAGGCCGCCCGAGTCGCGCTCCAGGCGCCGGACGTGCTGGCTGACCGTCGGCTGGCCGACCCCCAGCCGCCGCGCGGCCGCGGTGAAGCTGCGCGTCTCGGCGACGGCGAGGAACGAACGGCACAGGCGCGGGTCCAGCACCGGGTCACTTTATCGCGATCCGCGATGACAGTCAGTCCGGTCATCGGGGTTCACAATGAACGCGGCGTCGCCGAAAATGGCTCCGGAAGGAGATCCATGTCCCGGTTCAGTGAGACCTGTTCAGCCGTCGCCCGCCGCATGACTTCTGCGCCGGTTGGCCGTTCGCGCGGGGGACGCGGCGGGCCGGCCAGAACAGGCCTCAGACTCGACCCGTTCGTCCTCGCCATCCTCGCCACCGTCGGGGTCGCCACGCTGCTGCCCGCTTCGGGCGGCGTAGCGGACGGCTTCAGCACCGCCACCACGATCGCCGTCGGGCTGCTGTTCTTCCTGTACGGCGCCCGGTTGTCCACGCAGGAGGCCCTCGACGGGCTGCGGCACTGGCGGCTGCACGCGGTCGTGCTGGCCGCGACGTTCGTGCTGTTCCCGCTGCTCGGCCTGGCGCTGTTCCTGCTGCCGTCGTCGGTGCTGCCGGCCCAGCTCGCCGCCGGTGTGCTGTTCTTGGCCGTGCTGCCCTCGACCGTGCAGTCGTCGATCGCGTTCACGTCGATCGCCCGCGGCAACGTCGCGGCGGCGATCTGCAGCGCGTCGCTGTCCAACCTGGCCGGGATCGTGCTCACGCCGCTGCTGGTCGCGCTGCTGCTGTCGGGGGACGGCGCCGGCGTCGACGGTTCGGCCGTGCTCGGCATTGTGCTGCAGCTGCTCGCGCCGTTCGTCGCGGGCCAGCTGGCGCGGCGCTGGATCGGCGACTGGATCACGCGGAATTCGGCGCCGCTCAAGCTGTTCGACCGCGGCTCGATCCTGCTGGTGGTCTACACGGCGTTCAGCGCGGGCATGGTCGAAGGCATCTGGCACCGGCTCGACGCCGGCCACCTGCTGGTGCTCGTGGGCGTGTGCTGCGTGCTGCTCGCGGCGGTGCTGGGCGCGACCGGCTGGGGCGCTCGCGTGCTGGGCTTCGCCCGCGCCGACCGCATCACGATCGTGTTCTGCGGGTCGAAGAAGAGCCTGGCCAGCGGCCTGCCGATGGCGACGGTGCTGTTCGGGCACGCGCAGGTGGGGCTGATCGTGCTGCCGTTGATGCTGTTCCACCAGATTCAGCTGATCGTGTGCGCGACGCTGGCCCGCCGGTACGCGCGCTCGGCTTCGCCGGAACTCGTGCCCGCCTGACCGATGAGCTTTCCGGGTGGGGCCGGTCAGTACCGGTACCCCCTACGGAAGGCGCCACCATGGCCAAGGTCCTCTACCACATCACGATGTCCCTCGACGGCTTCGTCGCCGGGCCCGCCGACGACATGACGTGGCTCGCCGGCCTGCACACCGGCCCGAACCCGGCCGTTTCGCGACTTCTCGGCGAGCTCGGGGCGGTGGTGATGGGCCACCACACGTACGCACCGGCGACAACGGCGGAGGGCCGGGTGTACGGCGGCCGCTGGGAGGGCCCGATCTTCGTGGTGACCCGCTCCGCCGAGCCGGCACCGGGGTTCACCTTGGTCGACGACCTGGGCAAGGCCGTGGCGGCGGCGTGTTCGGCGGCCGGGGACGGGTACGTGGCGGTACTGGGTGCGACGACGGCGCGGCGGTGCCTGGAAGCGGGTCTGCTGGACGAGGTGCTGGTGCACGTGGCCCCGGTCCTGCTCGGCGACGGGGTGCGGCTGTTCGACCACCCCGGGGGGACGCTGGTGCGGCTCGAGCCGATGGAGCTGAGCAGCTCCGGGTCGATCGGCACCTGCTGGTACCGGGTGGCGTGAGCAGTCCACTGTGGACGGCGTAACGGCGGAGCGCGGCCGGGCGACTCCAGGGGCCCGAGGGAGGGATCATCATGACGCGAAAAGCATTCGCAGCTTTGGCCGGCACCCTGGTGGTGGCCGCGGGCGCGGTGGCCTTCGCCGGCGCTTCGGCCGCCGTCGGGCCGTCGCCGGCGCCGATCGTCCAGGCGGCGCAGGCCACCTGCGTGACCGACGGCAACGGCTTCTGCACCGTTACGCACAGCCTCGGCAAGCTGCCGGAAGCGATCGTGGTGTCGCCGAACACGCCGAGCCCGTTCAACGCGTTCGTGCTCAACACGGTGCTGGGCTCGTACACCGCGACCACGTTCCAGGTGCGGGCGATGTTCACGCAGACGGCGCCGAAGACGTTCGGCCAGATCTGGTTCACCTACGCGGCTTACGGTTCGGCGACGCCACCGCCCACCACTTCAACGCCGCCACCCACAACGACAACGCCGCCGGCGACCACCACACCTCCGGCTCCGACCACCCAGCCGGATCCGACAACCACAACGACGACCGGCGGCGGCGGAACCTGAGCGGAATCCGTGACTCAGCGCGGGCGGGGCGACGGCTTCCGCAGTTCCTCGGCGAAAATGGCGTCCACGCGCCGGTTCGCTCGGCGGAGGACGCGGGCCGCCGCGCGGAGCACGTAGCCCAGTGCGAACGTGAACAGCAGGGCCAGGCCGATGGCCGCGAGGTTCGCCACGAGCGCCTCCCGGTACTGGTGCGCCAGGTAGCCCAGGCCCGCCCCGGCGATGAGTGCGTCCAGCAGCGCCAACCGCAGCGCGTACGGATCGTGCGGAGTGGCTTGCGGTGCCGTGACCATCGCTCACCCTCCCGCCGTTCCGTTCAGCGGCGACGCCCTTGCAACCTAGACGAGGCTGCGCCGGTCGGTGGCCACTTCAACCTGTTTGGCCTACCGGATCTCCCCGGATGGCCGCTGTGATAACTTGAAGCGAACTGAGTCTTCTGTGCGAATGCAAATCCCCGTGCCGCCTGCGCGCCGGGGCCAGGGGGCGGTAGCTCAGTTGGTTAGAGCAGGGGACTCATAATCCCTTGGCCGCGGGTTCGAGCCCCGCCCGCCCCACCCGAGGCGGGGATTGCTGTTCGCAATCCCGCTGGGATTGCTCCCGGTGCCCGCAGTATCCACCCGGGGGACAACCCCCGGACCCCCGGCACGTGGTGGTCCCGTCTCGTTGTTCGCCCCCGGGCCGTGGTCGGGTCTGCGTGCCGGGCTTCGTTTGTGTCTACAAAGGACTCAGGGGATGCGGTCGTAGACTGCCGCTGTTTCGCCCTGGTCGCCTGTTTCGTGGTGGGACAGGTGCCACTTCGAGGGTGGCAGGCCGTCGTCGAACAGGCGGGGACCTCCTCCCGCTATCTCCGGGCACGTCATCAAGTAGAGGCGGTCGATCAAGTTTGCCGCCAATAGTGGCTTGATGATGCTTGCGCTGCTGTTGATCAGGATGTCACCCGATCCGGTGGCTTTCAGATCCGTGATCACGTCCGCGGCCGGGGCGTTCACCAGGCGGGTGCGCTCCCACGGCGCTTCGGCCAATGTAGTCGAGAAGACAACTTTTTCCGCGTCCACCAGCCACTTCGCGTAGCCGCGGTCACGCGGGTCGGCGTTCTCGTCCGCCGCCACCGATGGCCAGAACCCCAGGAAACCTTCCGCGTTGCGGCGACCCAGGACCGCTGTCGTCGCGCCCTCGTGGATCCGGTCCAGGTGCCGTCGCGCGACCTCGGTCGTCGCGTACGCCACTATCGCGCCCAGGTCGGCGGGCCCGCCGGGACCGTGGTAGCGGCCGTCGAGCGTCACGCTCAAGTTCGCGGTGATCCTGCGACCGGTCATGGCCGTCCGCCCTTTCCTTCGAGGAGTACGTCGGTGAGGTGGTCCAGCACCTGATCCCAGCCGGTCTCGATGCCGGCGATCGCGGACACCGCCCCGACCGTCGTCGCGGTGATGCGCAGGCCGAGCCGCAACCGGGTGCCGCCCGGCACCGACACCAGCTCGAGGTCGTAGTGGCCGGTGAAGGACGCCTCGCCGGTCACCGCGAGGTCGAAGGCGAGCCGCCCCGGCTCCGTCGCGAGGCGCACCCACCCTTCGGCGTGGTACTCGCCGTCGGCGTCGCGGTAAGCGAGGACCGCGCGGCCGCCGGGCCGCGGCTCGAGAACGCAGGCGGTGACCGTCATCGACGGCGGAACCCACCACGACGCCAGCAGCTCCGGATCCGTCCAGTGCCGCCAGACGTCGTCCCGCGGCACGGCCAGCAGGCGCTCGAACGCGAACTCCCGCCCGTCCGCCCACTGATCGCGGTCCGCGGCCACGATGTCCTCTTCGATCGCCGCGCGGTACCGCGCGACGACGTCCCGCTCGCCTTCGTGCGCTTCGGTCGCCTTCGCCAGATCCGCCAGCCGGCCCGCGAACGCCCGCAGCGGCTCGGCTTCGAGGGCGTAGACGCGACGCTGCCCCAGCGGGAACACGGTGACGAGCCCGGCGCGGGCGAGCGTCTGCAGGTGCTTGGTGGCCTGCGGCTGCCGCAGGCCGGTCAGCTCGGCCAGTTCGCCGACCGACCGGGGACGCTCCGCGAGCAGCTCGACGATGTGCCAGCGCGCCGCGTCGCCCAGCGCCGCGGCGATCCCGTCCGGGGGTGGAGTGCTCACGAACGTGAGTATTCACCTATCAGAATATTCAGGTCAAGGAATATTTCGCTCCGCGACGTCGTGGGGTACCCAGCGCAACCCGTACGCGTAGCCCAGCTGCGGAGCGGCGAACTCCTGCGCCACCTCGCACGCACCGTCGAGGGTCAGCGCCGGGCCCGGCTTGGCCGGGTCGGCGAGCACCGAGGGCGGGACCCGGTCCAGCCGCCACACCGTCCACGGCAGCCGCTGGGGGTCGAACCGGACCCGCACGGTGAACGACTCGCACGTCACCAGGGGCACGAACACGTACGACGGCCGGATGGGCAGGCCGTCCCGGACCCGGATCACCAGCGCGTAGGTGTGGGTGTCCCCGCGCGCCAGCGGCCGCGGGAGGTCGAGCAGCCAGCGGAAGTGCCGCTGGCCCACGCGCTGGGCGTCGGTGATCCGGACGCCGTGCTGGGCGTCGGCGGCCACCCGCCGTTCGCCGTCGCCGCCGTCCTCGACGCGGGGCACGGTGAACTGCGCGGAGATCCGGTTCAGCCCGTCGCGCGTCGCCACGATCTGCCGCTCTTCGATCAGCTCCGGCTCGGCGGTGTCCAGCCGCACGATGGCGCGGAGCCGCTTGACGAACCAGCCCCGGTCCGGGTCGTCGGGCACGCCGTCGCCGGGCCGCAGGCCGGCCTCGATCTCGGCGGCCAGGCGCGCGAACGACCGGTCGATCCGGCGCCGGGCCGTGCGTTCCGACACCCGCAACCGGTCCGCGAGGACCCCGACGCGGTCACTGAGCAACGCGTGCTGCGCGCCGGGGGCGATGCCCAGCGCGACGTTGACCGCGAGCCGGTCGTCCGCCGGGAACTCGGCGATCGCGGCGGAAATGGCGTCACGCAGCACCCGACGCGCTTCGCGGTCGTTCGCCGTCCGGTGGATTTCGCACCAGCCGGAAACGAGCGGGCCGAGACGGCCCCGCAGCCGTTCGGTTTCCAATCCCCAGCCGCGGCGCAAAGTCGTGAGCTCGCGGAGCAACCCGTCCTCGTGTGCCATGGGTTTTCGATTGTGGCACGCGGACTTCCGCGCGATCGGGGGTGCGGGCTGCGCCGATCAGGTGATTCCGCCGGTGGCCAGTCATCGGCCAGTTCCGGCGTGATTCGGCCAGTCCGCGGCCTTTTCCCGTTCCCCGGCTGACCGACCATTTCCCCGTCGACGACATCGGGGAGGACGAGTTGCTCGACACCACGCACGCGCCCATCGGGCCGGCGGACGTCGCCGGTGTCCGCCGGCTGGCCCGCGACGGCCGCCTCGCCGGCTCGGCTTCGACCGCCCCGCCCGACGCCCTCGCCCGCTTGCGCGGCGCGGTGTACTCCGTCGCCTGGCCGCTGGTCTTCACCCGGATCACCAAGCCGCTGGAACGGCAGCGGCGGCACCCGGACTGCGCCCGCGGACTCGAATGGCTGCGGCCCGACTGCCTGGACGGCTTCCACGACGACGTCGAAGCCGTCGTGGAGCACGCGCTGCGGCGCGCGACCGACCCGATCGAGAACCTCGACGGCTGGCTGGCGACCCGGCTGAGCCCGGCGACGGTCGACGCGCACCGGCGGCGGCGCGGCGAGATCGGGGCCCTGCAACGGCCCCGCCTGCCGGCCTGGCTGAGCGAAGCCCTCGGTGGCGACCCGTGGCTGTGCGACCTCGCCGTCCAGATCCTGGTGTGGGCCGGGGTCCCGACGACCGCGGGCGCCGAGCTGTGGCCGCTGGACGGCTGGGCCGCGCGGCGCGCCGAAGTCACCGGGGCGCCGCCGGCCGGCCGCGACACGCTCGATCTCGAGGTGCGCACGGTCCTGGCCGCCATGCGCAGCCGGCCCAAGTGGCACGCCGAGCACGTCGAGCGCCCCCTCGGGCACAAGCGGGCGCCCGTCGCCCCGATGCCGGCGGACGGCGCGGCCGAGCCCACCCCGCTGCGCCTGGTCGGCCCGGACGAAGCGGACGACGCGAGGCTGGTGGGCCGGGCCGAGGAGGCGTTGCGCGCGATCGAGGCCAGGCTGGACCGCGGCCAGGACCCCGCGACGGCGGTCACCGCGGTCGTCCGGCGCGTGTTCGGCTCGACCGGGGACGCGTTGGATCGCTTGCCGCACCACGGATCCACGCGCGAAGACTGGCTAGCCACCGCTCTCGCCGACGAGGCCAGGCTCGAGCGGATCGTGGCGACCGTCCTGGAGGTCTTCGGCCGCTGAACACAACCGCGCGCCCGGCAAGTCTTCCTCGGCGCGTGCCGAACGCAAACCGGCGATGGACACGCCGCAATCCTCGGTCGCCGCCGAGCGCAACCGTGCGTCCAAGGCGTCGAACAGGACCTCCGGCGGGCACCCGGCCGCGCGCGCCCGGGTACGGGCCGAGAGCAGCTCGGCCAGCAGTACCTCGCGGATCGCCACGCGGGTCGCCTGCGGGAGTCTCGTGGGCGGGACAGCTGATGCGGCCACCCCGGCCTCCTTTCGCCCGGCGCCGGGTTCGGCCGGCCCAGCCTTCCCCTGACGGACGGCGGTCAGCGCCACCAGGCCGGCGGGGGCACCGGCAGCCGGAGCGGCACGCCGGTGTGGCGGCCGGCCCAGGAGTCGGCGAGCCAGCGGGTCAGCAGGACCGGCCCGAGCAGGCTGTCCTCCCACACCGGGGTCAGCTCGCCGGCCCGGCGCAGCATGGTTTCGGCGGTGGCGCAGAAGGAGACGATGGCGGCGACGGCGGCGTCCGCCCGTTCGCCGGGCCAAGCGACCGCGGCTCCGGAGAGGCGGGCGGGCATGGCCAGGCCGGGGCCGGTGGTGCACGTGCGGGCCAGCTGGAGCGCGAGATCGAACTCGACCGCTTCGGCGTGGGGCTGCCGGGCCCGCCAGCGGGGCGAAGCCCCGGCGGCGTGCAGCCCGGCCAGCCGGGCGGCGACCAGCCCGTCCCACACCGTCATGAGCACCCCGCGAGTGTCGGCGGGGTGGACGCCGGCGAGTTCGAGGGTGACGGCGCTGAGCCAGGCACACGGGTCCTTGACTTGACGATCGGCGGCGACGGTCACGGCACTCAGTCTCGCACCGGAAAGCACGTCCGGCAGCAAGATGATCATGGTTCGCGGCAGGACCACCCGGTCGGTGGCGAACCGTTGAGCGGCTGGGTAATTCCTTCGGGCACTGCGGGTGACCAGACCGTTACGGGTGTGCCATCATGTCGGCGCTCAGTGCCGAGCACGCCCCCTTTGTTCCCCTCTCCGAAAGGCCGTCGCCGCGTGATCAAGACCAGCAAGAGCCGGGCCGGCACCCAGCGAGTGACGTTCAGCCTCCCGGCCGGGGCACCGCCCGGGCGGGTGAGCGTCGTCGGGTCGTTCAACGACTGGACGCCCGGCCGCCACCACCTCACCACCCGCTCCAACGGCCGCCGGTCGGCGTCGGTGGACGTGCCGCCGGGAACCGTGCTCCAGTTCCGGTACCTCGGCGAGGACGGCCTGTGGTTCGACGACCCCGACCTGACCGACCGGGTGGACGGCAACTGCGTCTACTCGACGAACTGACGCACACCCGGCCCGGCGGGGCAGGCGTGCTCAGGACTTGCGGCGCGGCTTCCCGCGCTTCGGGGCCCCGCCGCCTCGCCGCGCCGGCTTCCCGGCGGACTTCGCCGCCGGCTTGCGCTCCGGACGCTTCTTCTCCGCCGGAGCCGCCGCCGGCGCGGCCTGCCGCCCGCGCGTGCTGTTGACCGTGCGGCCGCGCACGATCCCGATGAACGTCTCCATCAGGTCCGACGTCTCGTCCTCGAGCCACGACAGCGCCACGCTCGACTGCGGCGCGTCCGCGACCGTCCGGTACGTCAGGTCTCGGCGGTGGTGCAGGCGGGCCAGGGACTGCGGGACCACCAGCACCCCGACCCCCGCGGCCACCAGCTCGACCGCGTCCGCCGTGGAGTCCGGCCGCGAGACCGCGGGCCGTCCCGGGAGCGAAGTCCACTCGATCGTGTCATCCAGAGGCTGCAGCACGACCTCGTCCGCCAAGTCCGCTGTGGACACTTCGTCCGCCGCCGCGATCAGGTGGTCCTTGGCGACCACCACGACCGTCGTCTCGGTGTAGAGCGGGATCGCGTGCAGGCCGTCGCGGTCGATCGGGGACCGCAGCAGCGCCGCGTCCGCGCCGCGCGCCCGGATCAGCTCCGTCGCGTCGGCCGCCGCCACGGGAACCAGCTCGAGCGGCACGCCCGGCCGGCGCTCGGCCCACGTCCGCACCCACTTGGCGGGCGTCGCGCCCGGGACGTACGCGAGACGGAACGAGGTCACCGGGTCAGGCTACCGGGCGGGGCGCTGGCTACCCTGGACGGCATGACGTCGCACAAGACCGCCCAGACGATGAAGCCCGCGACGGCGGCGAAGAAGCTGGGCGTGTACCTCGAAGCCACGCCCCCGCAGTTCCAGGAGGGCGTCGTCTCGCGCGACGAGCTGAACGCGCTGCAGACCGACCCGCCCGAGTGGCTGCGCGAACTGCGCCGCACGGGCCCGCACCCGCGGCCGGTCGTCGCCGCGAAGCTGGGCATCTCCATCGGCGGTCTCAGCCGCGGCGGGATCACCGAGGCGCTCACCACCGAGCAGATCGAGGCGCTGAAGACGGAGAACCCCGACTGGCTGGTGCGGGAACGCGCCACGCAGGCCGAGGTGCGCAAGGAAACCGTTCGGGTCAAGGAGAAGGAGCACTGACGACGCTCGAGGAGGCCGCGCGCCTCGACGCCGCGGACGAGCTGGCCGCGTTCCGCGACCGCTTCGTCCCGATCACCGATCCCGGCGTCGTCGCCTACCTCGACGGGAACTCGCTGGGCCGTCCCCTGCGCGCGACGGCCGAGCGGCTGCAGGAGCTCGTCGCCGACCAGTGGGGCGCCCGGCTGATCCGCTCCTGGGAGGAGCGCTGGCTCGCCCTCCCCGAGCGGATCGGCGACGAGCTGGGCCGCGTCGCGCTCGGCGCCGCGCCCGGCCAGACCATCGTCGCCGACTCGACGTCCGTGTGCCTCTACAAGACGCTGCGGGCGGCGGCCGCGCTCCGGCCGGGACGCGACGAGATCGTCACCGACTCCGCCAACTTCCCCACCGACCGGTTCCTCGTCGAGAGCGTCGCCGCCGAACTCGGCCACACGGTCCGGTGGATCGAGGGTGGTGACGTCCGCCCCGAAGACGTCGCCGCCGTCGCCGGGCCGCGGACCGCCGCCATCGTGCTGTCCCATGTGGACTACCGCTCCGCCGCGATCGCCGACCTCGCGGGAATCACGCGGCTGGTGCACGACCGCGGCGCCCTCACCGTCTGGGACCTCTGCCACAGCGTCGGCTCGATCCCGGTCGAGCTGGACGCCGGTGGCGCCGACTTCGCCGTCGGCTGCACGTACAAGTTCCTCAACGCCGGGCCCGGCGCGCCCGCCTTCCTCTACGTGAACGCGCGCCACCACGCGGAGTTCGGGCAGCCGATCACCGGGTGGATGGGCGCGGCCGACACGTTCGGCATGGCCGAGCACTACGTGCCCGCGCCCGGCATCCGCCGCGCGCTGTCCGGCACGCCGCCGGTGCTGGGCATGGTGGGCGTCCAGGAAGGCGTCGCGCTGCTGGCCGAGGCCGGGATCGAGCGCGTGCGGGCCAAGGCCGTCGCGCTGGGACGGTGGGTGCTCGCCCTCGCCGACGAATGGCTCGCTCCGCTCGGCTTCACGGTGGCTTCGCCGCGCGAAGACGCCCGCCGCGGCGGGCACGTCACCCTCCGGCACCCGGACGCCGAACGGCTTTCCCGGGTGCTGATCGAGCACGGCGTGCTGATCGACTTCCGCCGTCCGGACGGCATCCGCGTCGGGCTGAGCCCGCTCACCACGGGGTTCACCGAGGTCCGGGCGGCCATGGACCGCATCCGGGAACTCGCCGCCTGACCCGCGCCGAACCGGGGCCGGCCCGGCGTCGAACCAAATAGTAGCCATGTACTTAGTAGCCATGTACTGTATCTGGCATGAGCACTCCGGGGCACCTGGTCTGGCGACTCTCCATGAAGTGGCGGGTGGCCGTCGACCGTGCCCTCGCCCCGGTGGGGCTGACGCACGCCCAGTACGTCTTCCTCTCCTCGCTCTTCGGCCTGGAGCGCGCCGGAACGACCCCGAGCCAGCGGGAACTGGCCGACCACACGGGCCTGGAAGCGCTCTACGTCTCGAAGCTCGCCCGCACCCTCGACGCCGACGGTCTCGTCGAGCGCACCCGGGACGCCGCCGACACCCGCACCATCCGGCTGCGGCTCACCGACCGCGGCCATGAAGTCGTCGAGCCGGCGATCGCGACCGTGGCCGAGCTGCTCGACCGGCTCCTCGCACCCCTCGGCGGCCGGCGGGGCGACCGCACCGCGGCCCTGGCCCGCGAGCTCACCCTCCTCCTCGACACTCCCCTGGATCCCTGAAGGGACAAGACATGGACCTCCACTACGAAGAGTCCGGCACCGGCACCCCGATCGTCTTCCTGCACGGCAACCCCGGCTCGTCGCACGGCTGGCGGAACATCCTCCCTCACGTCGGCGGCGGGCGGCTGCTCGCGCCCGACCTCATCGGGATGGGCCGCTCCGCCAAGCCCGACATCGCCTACTCCTTCGCCGACCACGCCGGCTACCTCGACGCCTGGTTCGACGCGCTCGGCCTGGACGACGTCGTCCTCGTCGGGCACGACTGGGGTGGCGCGCTCGCCTTCGACCACGCCGCGCGGCACCCGGGCCGCGTCCGCGGGGTGGCCTTCTTCGAGACGATCCTCAGGCCGATGGCCTGGGACGAGCTTTCGCCCCAGGCGGCCGAGCGCACGCGGAAGATCCGCACGCCCGGCGTCGGCGAAGAACTGGTCCTGGAGCAGAACCTGTTCGTGCGGCAGGCGTTCACCGGCGGGGTGCGCACACCGGTGGCCGATCTCGAGCCGTACCTCGCGCCGTTCCCGACGCCGGAGAGCCGGCGACCGATCCTCGCGTGGGCGCGCCAGCTGCCGATCGGCGGCGAGCCGGCCGAGCTGCTCCCCCGCATGGAGGCCTACGGCGAGTGGCTGAAGACCAGCGACGGCACACCGAAGCTGCTCATGACCTTCGAAGGCTCCCCCACGCTGCTCAGCGGCGAAAAGCTGGTGCGGTGGTGCCGGGAGAACATCGCCGCGCTCGACGTCGTCGCCTGCGGCGAAGCCGGGCACCACGCCCAGGAGGACCGGCCGAAGGAGATCGCCGCGGAGATCTCGGCCTGGCTGGACCGGCACGGCCTCCGCTGAGTCAGCGGTGCCGCAGCGGCGGGGTCGCGTCCACGCCGAGAACGCGGGCCGCGACCCACGCCAGCGCGTCCGCGGTGCGGGCCGGGGTGTCCGACGGCTGCATGACGTGGCTGAGGACCGTGCGGACGACCAGGTCGATCAGCACGCCGAGCCGCTCGCCCGAGAACGGCGGCCGATACGCCGCGACACGCTCGGTCAGCATCGCCTTCGCCTGGGTGAGCAGCAGGCCCGCGTCGGTGGTCAGCAGCGGGAGCAACTCGGGGGCGGTGCCGTGCGAGGCGGAGGCGATCGCGCGCAGCAGGAGGTTGTCGTCGGCCAGCTCGAGGACCGCGCGGACGGCGTCGTAGATCGCCTCGACCAGGTCGTCCTCGTGCCGGTCGAACGCGGCGCCGACGACGGTGAGGAACCGGTCGAGCTCGTGCGCGACCATCGCCTCGGCCAGCGCGGCCTTGGACCCGATCTCGTTGTAGACGGTCTGGCGGCTCACGCCGACGACCTCGGCCAGCCGCGCCATCGTGACCGACGGCCAGCCCGACCGCGCGGTCAGCTCGATCGCCGCGGTGATGATCGGCCGCCGGTGCTGACCCCCTTCGAGGGGGGCCGGGAGTGCGGCGCTCATGGTCGCCATCCTAGGCCGCGCCCGCGAAGGCCAGCGCCTCCGCCCAAGCGGCCCGGGCCGCGACGCGCCGACGGTACTTCATGATCTCGCGCGGGCGGTCGACGGTCAGCGCGCCGACGATCCGGTCGCCGCGGCGGTACAGCGTCACGCCGCCGGCGGACACCACTTCGTCGGCGCGCGGGGTGCCGACGAACTGGATCCGGTGGCCGTACCAGTCGGACCAGAAGTACGGTACGGCTTCGAGGGGCCGCGCCGACGCCGGGTCGAGCGCGTGGCGAGCGGCGGCCGCACCCTGCTCGGCCGCGTTCGTCCAGTGCTCCGGCCGCATCGGCTCGCCGTCGAACAGCGGGTTCGCCACGTGCGCGACGTCGCCCGCGGCGTAGACGCCCGGCGGTCCGGCGGACAGCGTTGCGTCGCACACCACGCCGCGGTCACGCTCGTGCAGCGTCAGCCCGCTGCCTTCGAGCCAGCCGGTGGCGGGCGCCGCACCGATCCCGGCGACCACGAGGTCCGCGGGCAGGACTTCGCCGGTGGCCAGCCGGACGCCGTCGGCGGTGACCCCGGAGACCTCGGCGGCGAGGCGCAGCTCGGTCCCCGCTTCGCGGTGGAGCGAGGTCAGTTCCGCGCCGGCCACCGCCCCGACGGCGCGGGCGAGCGGGACGGCCGACGCCTCGACGATCGTCACCGGCAGGTCGCGCTTGCGGGCCGCCGACGCGACTTCCGAGCCGATGAACCCGGCGCCGATCACGACCGTGCGCGCGCCGTCGTCCAGCGCCGCGCGCACCGCGACGGCGTCTTCGGCCGTCCGCAGCGTGCGCGCCCCGGGGAGGCTGCGCGCGGTCGCGCCGGTGGCGATGACGAGAGCGTCGTAACGCACGGCCGCGCCCGCGACAGTCACTTCGCGCGCTTCGGTGTCGAGACTTTCCGCCGGGGCACCCAGCCTCAGCTCGACGCCGAGTTCGTCCCGCAGCACGGTTTCCGGGTGGAACGGCGTCACCTCACCGGAACCGCCGGCGTCGAGGAACGCCTTCGACAGCGGCGGCCGGTCGTAGGGCAGGTGCTCCTCGGCACCGACCAGCACGATCCGGCCGCGGTACCCGGTGCGGCGCGCGGACTCCACCGCGCGCAGCCCCGCGAGCGACGCGCCGGCGACGACGAGGGTCACCGCAGCTTCAAGGCGTGAACGGGACAGGAGTCGACGGCCGCGGCCACGTCGGTCCGGTGTTCCTCGGCGGGACGCTCGTCGAGCACGACGACCGTGCCGTCGTCGCCCACCTCGAAGAAGTCCGGCGCCATCGCCTCGCACATGCCCAGGCCGTCGCACTTGCCGCGGTCCGCTTCGATCCGCATCACGCACCCACCCGGCCCGGCGCGACGAAGTCGACCTTCTCGCGCACGCCGCAGTCCGGGCAGCACCAGGAGTCCGGGATCGCCGACCACGGCGTGCCGGCCGGGAAGCCCTCGCGCGGGTCGCCGAGCTTCTCGTCGTAGACGTACCCGCAGCCCGGGCACATGCCGCCCTCGGTGGCGTCGCCGTGGAGGTCGGCCGTCTCGCGGACATCCCTCGTGACGCGGGTCCCGTAGCGCGCGAGGAGCTTGTCCCGCTTGCTCGGCTGGAGGTTGGCCCGGGAGAGGTCGCCGTCGAAGTGGGCGACCACGCGCGGGTCCATCACGCGGCGCCACACCGGCGGGACCAGCGCCAGCACGATCATCCCGGCGTACCCGGTGGGCAGCACCGGCGACTCGGCGAAGTCGCGCAGGGTCTGGTAGCGCCGCGTCGGGTTGGCGTGGTGGTCGCTGTGCCGCTGCAGGTGGTAGAGCAGGACGTTGGTGGCGATGTTGTTGGAGTTCCAGCTGTGGCTGGGATCCACGCGCTCGTAGCGGCGCTTCCCGGGCGCGCCGACGCGCTGCCGCAGCATGCCGTAGTGCTCCATGTAGTTGACGACCTCCAGCAGCGAGAAACCGACGACGGCCTGGATCACCAGGTACGGCAGGATGCCCACGCCGAGCCACGCGATCAGCGCGCCCCAGAGGACCGTCGACATCAGCCAGGCGTTGACGACGTCGTTGCCGAGGCGGTACGGGTGCTTGCCGCGGCGGGCGTAGCGCTTGCGCTCCAGGCGCCAGGCCGACTTCAGCGAGCCGAAGACCGTGCGCGGCCAGAAGCGGTAGAAGCTTTCGCCGACGCGGCTGCTCGCCGGGTCCTCCGGCGTCGCCACGCGGACGTGGTGGCCGCGGTTGTGCTCGATGTAGAAGTGGCCGTAGAAGCTCTGCGCCAGCGCGATCTTCGACAGCCAGCGCTCGTGGCTTTCCTTCTTGTGCCCCAGCTCGTGCGCGGTGTTGATGCCGATCCCGCCGATGCAGCCGATGGAGATCGCCAGCCCGACCTTGTCCACGACGGACAGGTCGCCCCGGGCGCAGAGCCAGAGGGCCGCGACGAAGCCGAGGTACTGGATCGGCAGGAACGCGAAGGTGATCCAGCGGTAGTAGCGGTCCTTCTCGAGCCGCTCGAGGACGTCGTCGGGCGGGTTCGTCCGGTCGAGGCCGGCGAGCAGGTCGACGAGCGGGACCACGACGAGGATGACGATCGGGCCGATCCAGAACCAGACGCCCCACCCGGTCGCGGCGTGCAGGCCGATGGCGAGGAACGCCAGGGACGGCACGACCAGGCCGATCAGCCACAGGTAGCGCTTTCGGTCGCGCCACTGCTCGGTCGACCCCGCGGGGATCGTTGCTCCGGTCATCGCACCCTCCTCCGTTGGCTGGTTTACAGAACCATAGAGGGTGTACAGCTCGATTGACAATAGCTAGTTCGATGTAAAGCTCACCGGGCGTGCGGGCGAACGACACTTCCCGTCCGCCCCGCGACCCGCCGCCGGGCTCACACCTGCGCCGACGTGCGCGGCCGGAACTCCGGCTCACGGCCGCAACCGCACGGCTCGCGACACCGGTGCCCGGCAGCGTCCCAGGCGTGCTTTCCGCTCCGGTGACACGGCACGCGGCCACCGGCCCGACCGCTTTTCCGCGAATGGCAAGGATTCCACGCCGACGGCACCGCATTCGTGACGAAGATCATCTCCGTTCCGGCCATCACGCAGCGTCGCCCGCGACCGTGTCACGGAGGCACTCCCAGGCAGCTGCCCTGCCCGTTTTTTCTCGTCCCCCGAACACCTCGGCGCGGCGAACCGGGCCAATTCACTTTCACCCGTTCGGCCCAGCGCGCAAGGACCGGAAATACCACTCGGCCCCGTTACCAGAGGAAATGGGAGTAACCGCCCGGACGCACTCGGTAAACACTGTTCAACAGCCGGCGGACAACCGTCCGGAGACCAGGCCAGGACCACCGCTCCTCAGTGGTTCGTGGTAAAAAACGGACCCTGATCGATTCCGCGGCAACACGGAGGGTGAGGCGAAGACGGGTGACGGCGGCAGCTGTGTCCCATCGTCGTGTCCGCTTCCTCGTCCGGGTCCCCGTTTTTCGCCGACCGTCACTCAGGAGTTCGTGAACCGCCGTGCAGAACAAAGACGCTCAGGACGAGTCGGACAAGCCGTACGACAAGTCGATCCGCAAAAGGCTGACCAGGACCGTTCTCATTCCCAGCGTGACCCTGCTGGTGCTGTGGATCGCGGTCTCCTCCTACTTCCTCTTCAACGGCGTCTACGTCCGGCTGGTCGCGGCGTCCGTGCGCGAGGTGTCGATCCCCGCCGCCACCGCGCTGGCCGAGTTCCAGAAGGAACGCCAGACCGCGCTGCAGTACCTCGACGACCCGGCGCTCGGCCCGGGCCGGCTCCAGGTGCAGCAGCGGGCGACCGACGAAAAGCTCGGCGCGCTGCAGAGCGCGTTCGCCGCGACCATCTCCAACGCGCCGGACGAGATCGCGGCCAAGGTCAACGCCCTGAAGTCCCAGTTCGACCAGCTGCCCGTGCTGCGCTCGCAGATCAGCTTCCGCAGCATCGACCGCGCGCAGGTCAACAACTACTACAACGGCGTGATGGACACGGCGTCGAACCTCTTCGACACCCAGGCCCGCGTCGTCCCCGACTCCGAAGCCGCCACCGGCGGCATCACCGCGACCTCGGTGTTCCGCGCCGGTGACGCCATGTCGCGCGAGACGTCGCTCGTGTCGACGGCCTTCTCCGCCGGCACCTTCGCACCCGACGACTTCGCCCAGTTCGCGCAGCTGTCCGGGACCTACCGGACCCAGCTCGCGCAGATCGAGCCGTTCCTCGATCCCGGTGTCCGCACCCGGTACCAGGCGCTGACCAAGAGCACCGCCTGGCAGCAGCTGGCCACCGCCGAGGTGGCGATCGTCAAGCACGGCCCGTGGTCGCCGAGCGAGCAGAACTCCGTCCCCGTGTCCGAAACGGACTGGCAGAACGCGACCACCCAGGTCGCCCAGGGCCTCAACGACCTCGCCATCACCCAGGCGGACAAGGTTTCCGCGGCCGCGATCGACTCCGGGGACGCCCAGCTGCGCAACGTGATCATCGGCAGCATCCTGGCGCTGCTCGCGTCGCTGGCGGCGATCATCGTCGCGGTGCGGGTGTCCCGCTCGCTCGTCGACCGCGCCCTGATGACGCGCCTCGCGCGGCTGCGCAACGACTCGCTCGACCTCGCCCGCAACCGCCTGCCGGACATCGTGGCGCGGCTGAAGAACGGCGAAGCCGTCGACCTCAAGGAAGAGCTCCCGCAGCTCGACCACGGCCGCGACGAGATCGGCCAGGTGGCCGAGGCGTTCAACACCGCCCAGCTGACCGCCGTCAACGCCGCCGCGAGCGAAGCGAAAGCGCGCAGCGGCGTGCACAACGTGTTCCTCGGCATCGCGCACCGCAACCAGGTCCTGGTCCACCAGCAGCTGCAGATCCTCGACGAGATGGAAGCCCGCGAAGACAACTCGACGCAGCTGGCCTCGCTGTTCCAGCTCGACCACCTCGCCGCCCGCGCCCGCCGCACCACCGAGAACCTGATCATCCTCGGCGGCAAGCAGCCGGGCCGCCGCTGGCGCAAGCCGGTGGCGCTGATGGAGGTCCTGCGCGCGGCCGTCTCGGAAACCGAGCAGTACGCGCGGGTCCAGGTCGAGCAGGTACCCGACGTCGCGATCGTCGGCGCCGCGGTGGCCGACACCATCCACCTCGTCGCCGAGCTGGTCGACAACGCCACGTCGTTCTCGCCGCCCGGGTCCCCGGTCGAGGTCACCAGCCGCGCGGTCGCGCGCGGGATCGTCGTCGACGTGTCGGACCAGGGTCTCGGCATGAAGGACGGCGTCCGCGAGTGGGCCAACGCGATGATGGCCGAGGCACCCGAGTTCGACGCGATGGCCCTGCGGGCCGACTCCAGCCTCGGCCTGTTCGTGGTCGCGCGGCTGGCGGCGAAGCTCGGCATGACCGTCACGTTCGACCCGTCCCGCTACGGCGGTCTCCGGGCCACCGTGCTCATCCCGTCCCAGCACCTGGCCGGCCAGCAGGAGAACCTCCCCGAGCCCGGCACCTCGCCGGCGGAGACCACCGCGGTCCTCGCCCCGGTCGGCGCACCCGCCGCGCAGGCGGCGGACAGCTCCCTGGACTCGCCCAGCTCGTTCACCGGCCAGATCCCGATGAAGCGAGAAGCCAAGCCGAGGCCGTACCCGGCACGCGCGCTCACCTCGCCCGACCCGGCGCCCGACCCGCTGCCCGCCGTGCCGGCCGCCGCGCCACCGGCGGCTCCGGAGCCGCCGTCGCCCTCCGCCGGACCGACGGGCGACGACCGGCCGCGGCTGCCCCGGCGCGAACCCCAGCAGAACCTCGTCGCCCAGCTCGAAACCGAACCCGACGAAAGCGACGACGTCGTCGCGCCCGGAGAGGGGACCGCGCGCACGCTCGCGGCGTTCCACAAGGGCACGCGCCGGGGCCGGGGCGGGCCGGACGACGATGCCTAGTCCGCGACAGCACACAGGAAAGTCCTTAGAGGAAAGTCAAGGTCTCTGACGCATGAACGAGTACGGGAACCCCAAACCCGATCTCAACTGGCTGCTCGACGACGTGGTCAGCCGCGTGGTCGGCGCGCAGAACGCCATCGTGCTGTCCGCCGACGGGCTGCTGATCGGCAAGTCGGCCGGCATGGGCAAGGACGACTCCGACCAGCTGTCGGCCATCGCCTCCAGCCTGCAGAGCCTGGCCAAGGGGGTGAGCAAGCAGTTCAACCGCGGACCGGTC
The DNA here is from genome assembly GCF_040629235.1 of Amycolatopsis sp. NPDC005961. NCBI lineage: Bacteria > Bacillati > Actinomycetota > Actinomycetes > Pseudonocardiales > Pseudonocardiaceae > Amycolatopsis > Amycolatopsis sp. NPDC005961. Next base: position 324,817 of record NZ_JBEXVF010000001.1, read on the forward strand.
CTGCAGAACATGATCGAGATGGAGCGCGGCTACCTGTTCGTCTCGGCCGCCGGCGCGGGCGCTTGCCTCGCCGTGCTGGCGGCGGACAACGTCGACGTCGAGATGATCGCCTACGAGATGAGCCGGCTGGTCAAGCGGGTCGGGGACTACATGGTGTCGGCGCCGCGCGAGGCGGCGCAGATCCTGCGGGAGGCCACATGAGCACCGACGAAGGCTGGTACGACGAGGCCGCCGGGCCGCTCGTGCGGCCGTACACGATCACCAGCGGCCGGACGCCATCGGACGCGGCGCGGCTCGACCTGTCGACGCAGGTGATGACCCTGCGCACGGAGCAGGAGCCGGTCGGGCTGGGCCCGGAGCACGTGGCGATCGTGCAGCTGTGCCGCCACCCGGTCTCGGTCGCCGAGATCGCCGTCTACGTGAAGATCCCGCTCGGGGTCGTGCGCGTGCTCGTCGGCGACCTGATCGAACGCGGCCTCGTGATCACGCGCTCCCCCACCCACAATCCGGCGCAGTCGCCGGACCTCGAAACTCTGCAGGCGGTTCTCGATGGCCTCATCAAGTACTGACGGGACCGGGGCCGACCTGGTCCCCACGCCGGTCAAGATCATCGTCGCGGGCGGCTTCGGCGCGGGCAAGACGACCATGGTCGGCTCGGTCAGCGAGATCCCGCCGCTGACCACCGAGGAGGTGCTCACCGAGGCGAGCGCCGGGGTGGACGACCTGTCCGGCGTGGAGCGCAAGACCACCACGACGGTCGCGCTCGACTTCGGCCGGATCACGATCTCGCCGCGGCACGTGCTGTACCTGTTCGGGACGCCGGGCCAGGCGCGCTTCTGGTTCATGTGGGACGACCTCGCGCGCGGGGCGATCGGGACGATCGTGCTCGTCGACACGCGGCGCCTCGAGACCAGCTTCGCGGCCATCGACTTCTTCGAGCGCCGGAAGATCCCGTTCGTCGTCGCGGTGAACTGCTTCGACGCCGCACCGCGCTACACCGCCGACGAGATCCGCGAGGCCCTCGTCGTCCCGGATCGGGTGCCGATCGTCATGTGTGACGCGCGTGACAGGGATTCCAGCAAGCTCGCGCTGATCCGGCTCGTCAAGCACGCGATGACGGTGGTGCCGGTGCGGGTCTGAGACCTGCGCTTTGTCCGCTCCCTGTCCGGTCCGGACAGCGCCGGTGTCCGATGTGTCCGAGCGTGTCCACCTCGGACACCGGCAAACCCACATGGCCCAATTGGTTGGACCACCCGGGTGCAGCTTTTTAGTTGAGCAAGCATCAAACTGATAGCATCCGCACGTGACGATTCACGTGCCAAAGTTTCCTGAATATATAAGGGAAAACTACCCGGCACAGGGTCGTCTCTTCGGTGACTTCCTGTGCGGGCTCTGGGCTACCGCGTGTGAGGCGCTCGAGATCCCGGTGGCGCAGTCCGTCCGGACCACGCGGATGCTGCGCGCGCTGCTGCCGCCGTGGTCGCACGAGCGGATCGGGACCGTGCCCGCCGAGCCGTCCTATGTGGCGGACGACGGGTTCCCGGCCGAGATGTCGGTGAACTGGTCCGGGCGGCACCCGGAGCTGCGTGTGCTGTTCGACAGCCTCGGCCACGACACGGGCCCTCCCGCGGAGAGCGGTTTCCGCAGGCTGCAAGGGGTGCACGAGATCTTCACCCCGCGCGGGGGCCGTCCGTCGCCCGCTCCCCTGTGGCACTCCATCGCCTGGCGCCCGCCGTCACGGATCTTCCACAAGACCTACTTCGGGCTCTACCCGTGGCCGCACGCCCAGCGCGAAGCGGCCGTCGCCGAAGCGATGGCCCGGCTCGGCATGGCGGACGCGTGGGACGCCACCCGGCGTGCGGTCGAAACCATCGAGGGCACGCGGGAAATCGAATTCTTCGCGGTGGACCTGGCCGACGAGGACGAGGCCCGGGTGAAGGTCTACTACCGCAACCACGGCGCCGGCCTCGCCGAGGTGAACCGCGTCGCCTCGGTGGCGCTGCGCCACGACGCCGACGACGCGCGCGCCGCCTACCGGACCCTGGCCGGCGACCGGGAAGACGCCGGTGAAGCGGCTCTGAGCTGCTTCGCTTTCCGGTCCGGCCGGGACCGGGCCGCCGAGTCCACGACCTACCTGCGCCTGCCCGATCTCGCGGCCAGTGACGAAGAAGCCGTCGAGCGCACCGCGGCACTGCTGCACCGCGAAGGCGTCGACCCGGGACGCTTCCGCCTCCTCACCGCCGCGCTGGCCCCGGGACCGCTGTCCACGACGCACGTCCTCGAGCTGGTGAGCTATCGCACAGCGGGCCGGCGCGGCGACGTCACCACGTACTTCCGGTTCCCCGTGTACGACCGCTCTCTCACGCCTGTTGATCTTGCTTGATGCGCCAGGAAAGATGATCTCCCGCAGCACCACGGTAAGGAGCCGATCGTGACCCAGCAGGACGTCGAGCGCGTGGCCCGCCACAACGAGCAGCGGCAACAGGAGTACGCAGCGTCGGACCTGATCCGGCTGCTGACCGACGCGAACACCACCGACGACACGAAGAAGGCGGTGCTCACGTACTTGCAGCCGTGGTCCAACGCCTTCCAGCGGATGATCAGCGCGCGCGTCACCTTCGAAAGCGACCCGGAACTGCGGGCGCTGGCCCTGGAGCACCAGGAGGAGGAGATCGGGCACGACAAGATCCTGGCCCGCAGCCGCGCGGACGACCGGCAGCTGGTCTGGGACCCGGTGATCGAAGCGGGCGCGTCGTGGTTCGTCGACCAGTTCGGGATCCTGCCCGGCGTGCAGCGTGCGGTGCTCGCGCACCTGGCCCTCGAAGCGGGCAGCCTGGTGTTCAGCCAGGCGGGCACGCGGGCGTTCCCGTCCGACGAATACTTCGACCTGCACGACGAAGCCGACGTCGAGCACCTCGAGATGGGCTACGAACTGCTGCGCCGCCGCAAGGACTGGACGGTCGAGGCCGTCGTCGAGGTGCTGGACCGGGCGTGGCAGGTGATCGGTGTCGTCTCCGACCGCATCGCCGAGTGCGCCCGCCGCGCTACGGTGGCGGCATGACCACCACCGATCCGGCTTCGGCCGCCCGCGAAATCGCCGCCGAAGCCGCCCGCGCGTACCAGGAAGCGTTGGGAGAGCGCCTGATCGGCGCGTACCTGCTCGGCAGCCTGTCCTACGGCGGCTACGCCCCGGCGGCGAGCGACATCGACCTGGCGCTGGTGCTGACGGACGCCGACGGCTCGTCGATCGCGGACACGACCGCGGCGCTGCAGGAGCGGAGTCCGTTGCACCGCAAGCTGTCGGTGTTCTGGGCGTCGCTGCCGGCGTTGCGTGAAGGCCGCGACGACGGCCGCTTCCCGGCGCTGGACCGCCTGCAGCTGGCCGACCACGGCGTCGTCCTGCTCGGCTCGGACGTCCTCGCGGAGATCGCCCGCCCGGCCGCGTCGGAGCTGCTGCTGGAGAGCGCTTCCTTCGCCATCGCAGTCCTGGCCACGCCCGAGGTGACCGCGGAGTTCCGCGAGCCGCGCCGGCTGCTGGTGGACACGGTGTGGTTCACGAAGGCGGTGCTGTTCCCGGTCCGCTTCCTGTACTCGGGAACGCTCGCCTCCGGTCGCGCGGCGAACAACGACGAAGCGATCGAGTGGTACCTGTCCCGGCCGGACGCCCCGGCGAAGTCGCTGGTACAGCTGGCTTTGCGGGTCCGCGAGGGGCATCCGCTGGACGCGGACGAGCTGCGCCCGGAGCTGGCGGCGGGGCTCGTTCCGCTGTACCGGTACTACATCGAGGACCAGCTGCGGCAGCTGAAGGAGGTCGACGCGCCCGCCGACCTGGTGGCGGCGTTCGCCGACTGGGACGAGCGGCTCGGCTAGAACCGCGAGGCCCAGGCGGCCACCTGGCTCCGCGAGCCGAACTCCAGCTTCCGCAGGATCCGGTTCACGTGTCCCTCGGCCGTCCGGCGGGAGATCACCAGCTTGTCGGCGATCTCCTGGTTGGAGAAGCCGTCCGCGATGAGCAGCGCCACCTCGTGCTCCCGGTCCGTCAGCGGCGTCGACCGTGACGGGCCGGGCGCCGGTGACGGCGTCGCGTCCCCCAGCGCGTAGGCGATCGCTTCCTCCAGGCCGAATTCGCGCCCCCGGCGGAAGGCCGCGTCGAACGGGCCCTCCCCCAGCCCCCGGCGGGCCTGCGTCTCACACTCTCCGTGCGGGGCGCCGAAATACCGCGAACCGAACATCGGGAACCCGACCGCCTGCCAGATCGGCTGGGCGGACCCGAGCATCGTCGCCGCCGGTTCCCAGCGGCCGCGGGCGGCTTCGTTCCAGGCCAGCACCTCGATCGCCAGCACGATGCCCAGCAGGTCGTGGAACTTCCGCTTGACGCGCAGGCAGTGCCGCCCGTGCTCGGCCGCCCGCGCGAAGTCGCCGCGGGCCATGGCGACCAAGGCCTGCACGAAGATCGCGTAAGCCTGCGCCCACTGCTCGCCGTGGGCGACGCCGGTCGCGCACGCCTCCTCGCACAGCTCGCCCGCGCGGTCGAGGTCGCCCAGGAAGATCGACGCGACCGCCAGCTCGATGCCGGCCAGCATCACGTTGCTGTTGAGCTCGCCGAGCTGCCGGTAGCGGGCCTGGGCCTCCTCGAAGAGCGCCTTCGCGTCGCCGACGTCGTCACCGACCAGCAGGTTGCAGCCGAGCCGGTGCGTCGCGTACGCCAGCGCCACGTCGTCGCCGGTCTGCCGGGCGTAGGAGCGGCACTCCTCCAGCATCGCGACCGCGCCGGCGTTGTCGCCCTGCAACGTCGCGACGTACCCGTTGACCCACAACGCCTTCGCGCGTTCCCCGCTCGGCTCGGGCGAAAGCGCGAGCGCGCGGTCGAGCCAGTGGCGGCCTTCGCCGAACACCCCGCAGCCCGCCCAGTAGAACCAGAGCGTCGCGGCGAGCCGGAGACCGGTTTCGAGCTCGCCCGCCACCGTCAGGCTGTAGTCCAGCGCGGCCCGCAGGTTCGCGTGCTCCAGCCGGGTCCGGCGGAAGGTGTCCGCCTGCTCCGGGCCGAACCACTCCCGTTCGCTGCGCACCGCGAGGTCGAGGTAGTGGTCGCGCATGGACCGCCGGACGGCGTCCGCTTCCCCGGACGCGGTCAGCTTGTCCCGGCCGAACTGCCGCAGCGGCTCCAGCAGGCGGAACCGCCCGGCTTCGCGGATCAGCACCGACTTCTCGACGAGCCCGGCGAGCCCGGCCCCGACGTCGTCACCCGCGCAGACGCGCTCGGCCGCCGGCAGGTCGAAGCCGCCGGCGAACACCGACACCCGGGCCCACAGGCGCCGCTCGGCCGGGCTGCACAGCCGGAAGCTCCAGTCGACGGCGGCCAGGAGCGTCTGGTGCCGGGCTTCACCGCCCCGCTTCACCGTGCCCGGCAGCCGGAAGCAGTCGCTCAGCCCGGACTCCAGCTCCGCCAGCGTCAGCACCCGCAGCCGCACGGCCGCCAGCTCGATCGCCAGCGGGATGCCGGCCAGCAGCCGGCACACCCGCGCCACCTGCTCCTGGTTCTCCGCAGTGACGGCGAACCCCGGGTCGACGGCGGCCGCGCGCTCGGCGAACAGCGTCAGCGCCGGGTAACGCAGCCAGGCCCCGCCGGGCAGCCGGCGGCCGGGTTCCGGCAGCGGCAGCGGGGACACCGGCCAGAGGTGCTCGGCGGCCAGCGCGAGCCGCTCCCGGCTGGTCGCGAGCAGGCGCAGGCCGGGCGCGGCCCGCAGCAGGTCGTGCGCCAGCGCGGCGCAGGGTGCGAGGACGTGCTCGCAGTTGTCCAGGATCACCAGCAGCCGCCGGTCCCGCAGGTGCTCGGCCAGCACCCGCGCCGGCGCCCGGCCGGTTTCGTCGTGGACGCCGAGTGCTTCGAGCACGGTGTGCGCGACGAGCGCGGGGTCCTGCAGCCCGGCGAGCTCGACCAGCCAGACACCGTCGGGGAACGCGCGGGCCAACCCGGCGGCGGTCTGCACGGCCAGCCGCGTCTTGCCGACACCGCCCACGCCGGTCAGCGTGACCAGCCGGGCCCGCGTCAGCAGGTGCTTGACCTCGGCCACCTCCGACCTGCGTCCCACGAAGCTCGTGGTCTCCGCGGGCAGGTTGCCCCTCCCCGTCACGCCGGTCTTCCCCACCCGTGCACCGTAAATACGACCGCGCGGAACGGTCAATGCGGACCCCTCGGAGGAAGCAACCGCGCTCAAGCGTCGGGGAGGCCGTACAGCGTCGGCGCGTCGCCGCCGTGCATGGCGGAGAGGCTGGTGCGGCAGGCCTGGCGGACCTCCCGGTTGGCCGCCGAGCCGGCCTGGCCGCAGCGCGGGCAGTACAGGTGGACGGCACCGGGTGGCGTCTCGTCGACGGCGACGTCCACCGGGCACTCGCAGCGGCGGCACCACCGGTGGCCGGTGACCACGAGGACGTGCAGCGGGTTGCCCACGCACTGGTGCGCCCAGCACCGGTGGACGTAGCAGGTGCTGCGGGTGTGCGGGTTGAGGCCGTGCTCTTCCGCGGAGTCCTCGGCGGCCAGGATGGCGGCGAGCCGCCGGTCGTCGAGGTCGGCGTAGCGCTCTCGCGAACCCGAGGTGGCCGGTCGCGGCTCCGGGACGCTCGCGGGGGCATCGACGACCCGGAGGAGGGGACGCGACCGGCCGTGCACCATGGGTTTTCCGACCTCCTGCGGTCATCGGGGGCCGCACCAGCTTGCGCCGGGGCACGCGCCGCCACACCCGTACAAGTACCTGACTCCATACCTGTCCGCCCTCACGTGCCGCGCCCGGAGGACTACTGTCCGCCGTCACCGGGCGCGGGTCACCGCAGGGTCAGCGGGGTTTCCGACTCGACGTGGGTCAGCTTCTCCGGGTTGCGCACGTAGTACAGGCCGGTGATCCGGCCGCCCTCGACGCGGGCCGCCATGATGCCGTCCAGCTCGCCGTCCAGGTGCAGGAGCAGGCCCGGGTTGCCGTTGACGACCGTGGGCACGCTGGTGAGCTTCGCTTCGGTGCGGGCGATGCCGCCGAGGACGAAACGGACGATCTTGTCGGCGCCGACGACCGGGCGCAGGGCCGCCTGCTTGACGCCGCCCCCGTCGCTCATCAGGACCACGTCCGGGGCGAGGACGTCGAGCAGGCCCTGCAGGTCCCGGGTTTCCAGCGCCCGGCGGAACGACTCCAGCGCGGCGCGGGTGTCGCGCGCCGAGACCGTCTCGCGCGGGCGGCGGGCGTCGACGTGCTTGCGGGCGCGGTGCGCGATCTGGCGGACGGCGGCCGGGGTCTTGCCGACGGCGTTGGCGATCTCGTCGTAGCCGAAGTCGAAGACCTCCCGCAGCACGAACACCGCGCGCTCGGTCGGCGTCAGCGTCTCGAGAACGAGCATGAGCGCCATCGAGACGCTCTCGGCGAGTTCGACGTCCTCGGCGACGTCGGGCGCGGTGAGCAGCGGCTCGGGCAGCCAGGGCCCGACATACGCTTCCCGGCGGCGCTTCACCGTGCGCAGCCGGTTGAGCGACAGGCGCGTCGTGATGCGGACCAGGTAGGCGCGCTGGTCGCGCACCTGCCCGAGGTCGATGTCGGCCCAGCGCAGCCAGGTCTCCTGCAGGACGTCCTCCGCGTCGGCCGCCGAGCCGAGCATCTCGTAGGCGACGGTGAAGAGCAGGTTGCGGTGGGCGACGAAGGCTTCGGTCGCGGTCATGAACGACCCCAGGCGACGAAAGCGGCGATGGCGAGGTACGTCAGGTTCAGCGCGACGAACTTGGCTTCGCCGTGCCGCAGGTGGGTGACCATGGCCCCGATCATGAGCAGCACCCAGCAGGCGGCGGTCACCGGGACCAGGACGGGCGCGATGCCGAGCGCGGCGGGCAGGATCAGGCCGGCGGCGGCCAGCAGTTCGAGAACGCCGAGCGTCTTGACGAAACCGGCGCTGCGTTCGCCGGTCCACTGCCCGCCGGGGGCCGCGGCGAGTTTCGCCTGCGGCACGAACGTCTTGCTCACGCCCCCGGTCAGGGCGACGGCGGCGAGCAGCCCGGCGGCGATCCAGAGTGCGATTTCCATGAGGTCTCCTTCAGTCGGCCTCAAGACACCTCGTTCGCCGTGGCTGTGACAGGGCATGACGCGGGTCACACCGGCCGGGTGACCGGTTCCAGCAGGCGGCGCGGGGTGTTGATCGCGACCGAGACCGGGTCGGGGGTGCCGGGCCGGTGCTCGTAGCCGGGACCCGGCTCGATGCGGATCTCCGGGACCGGCACCAGCGCACCGCACTCCTCGCAGCGGCCGTCCTGGTCGAGGCGGCCGCCATCCTCGTCGTGGCGGGTGGTGCGCTTCTCGCCGGCCGGGGAGTAGTACGCGTCGCCCCAGCCCATCAGCGCCCGCACGATCGGCCAGAGCGCGACGCCCTTCTCCGTCAGCCGGTACCCGCCGTCGTCGTCGCGGACCAGGACGTCCTCCTGCACCAGGGACTTCAGCCGCGTGGTCAGGACCGCGCGCGGGATCCCGAGCTGCGTGGCGAAGTCGCCGAACCGCCGGACGCCGAAGAAGGCGTCGCGGACGATCATCAGCGTCCACCGCTCGCCGACGACCTCCAGGGAGCGCGCCAAGGAGCAGTTGCGGTCCGCGTAGGTGCTGGGGAGAGCCATGTCCCCAGCGTACACGGAGTAGTTCGTTCATTGAACCGACTCGTGCTACGGTGACGTAGTTCAGTGAATGAACTGCCTTCAGGAGGGTCCCGTGTACCAGTTCCTCGTCTCCTTCACGGTTTGCGACTTCGCCCGCCTGGCCGCGCGCGACTCCCTCGCGAACGAGCCCGGCTCCCGCAGCACCCCCGTCGGCGACCGGGTGGCCTGAGATGTCCCACGACGACCGGCTCTTCCTCGTCACCGGCGCGACCGGCAAGACCGGCAGCGCCACGATCGCCCTGCTGCTGGCCCGCGGCCACCGCGTCCGCGCCATGGTGCGCCGGGAGGACGACCGCTCGCGCGCGCTCGCCGCGGCGGGTGCCGAGGTGGTCCGGGCGGACTTCCTCGACCTCGACGGCGTCACCGCCGCGTTGCGCGACGTCACCGGCGCCTACTTCTGCTATCCGGTCCGCGAAGGCCTGCTCGAGGCGACGGTCAACTTCGCCCAGGCGGCAACGGAAACCGGCGTCCGCTCCCTCGTCGACATGTCGCAGATCTCCGCCCGCCGCGAAGCGCGCAGCAACGCCGCGCGGCAGCACTGGCTCGCCGAACGCGTGCTGGAGCGGACCGGCCTGCTCACCACGCACCTGCGGCCGACGTTCTTCGCCGAGTGGCTCACCACGTGGTGGGAGCTGCGCGACGGCGAAGGCCTGCTGCGCCTCCCCTTCGGCGAAGGACGGCACGCGCCGATCGCGTCGGCCGACCAGGCGCACGTGATCGCCGCGGTCCTGACCGACCCCGAGCCGCACGACGGCGCCGCCTACACCCTGCACGGCCCGGTCGAGCTGAACCACCACGAAATCGCCGGGATCATGGCCGCGACGCTCGGCATCCCGGTGCGCTACGAACCGATCAGCGTCGAGGAGTTCTCCTCGACGACGACCGCGCGCGGGCTGCCCGCGCACCTCGTCCAGCACCTCGGCAACGTCGCGATCGACTACCGCAACGGCGTCTTCGCCGGCACCAACGACGTCGTCGAGAAGGTCGGCGGCCGGGCCCCGCAATCGGTCGAGCAGTTCGTGCTGGCGCAGAAGGACACGTTCACCACCAACGGCCCGTACTTCGTTCCCTGAGGAGCACCACCATGTCGTCCGTACTCGTCACCGGCGCGTCCCGCGGCATCGGCCGCGCGATCGCGCTCGAGCTGGCCCGGCGCGGCCACCGGGTGATCGCGACCGCGCGCCGGCCCGGCGCGCTCGCCGACCTCCCCGTCGACCGGAAGCTGCGCCTCGACGTCACCGACCAGGACAGCGTCGACGCGGCCGTCCGGGACGCCGGCGAGATCGACGTCCTGGTCAGCAACGCCGGCGAGACCGTGCGCGCACCACTGGAAACCGTTCCGCTCGAGGAGGTCGAACGGCTCTTCCGGCTCAACACGGTGGGCGCGCTGCGGGTCGCCCAGGCCGTGCTCCCGGCGATGCGCGAACGCGGATCGGGCCACCTCGTCTTCGTCTCGAGCATCCAGGGACGGCTGGTGCTGCCGATCATCGGCCCGTACGCGGCCAGCAAGTGGGCCCTGGAGGCGATCGCCGAGACGCTCGCCATCGAAGCGGGCCACTTCGGCGTCGACGTCAGCATCGTCCAGCCCGGCGCTGTTTCCTCCGGGGGCGGCGAACGCGCGAAGGTCTTCTTCACCGACGACGACCCCTACACCCCGCTCCACGACCGGCTTTCCGCCCTTCGCGGCGAAGCGGTGACGCCCGAAGAAGTGGCCGTCACGGTGGCCACGACCATCGAGCAGCCGTCGCCTCCGCTGCGCGTGCCGGCCGGGGCGCCCGCCGAGAAAGCCTTGCGGGCGCGCAAGCAAGCGCCGGAGAACGAGCCGTTCCTGTTCGCGAAGATCGACTGGTAGGCCTTGGGCCCATCGACCTACTTGAACGAGCAACTAAACGCGAGTACTACTGGCTTCAGGGTCAGCAAGATCCGTTCGCTCTCCAGGGGAGAATTTCATGCAGTTGGGGTTCAGCCTTCCCGTCTTCGGCAAGGCCGCCGCCACGCCGGGCGGGATCGCCCGGTACGCACGCGAAGCCGAACGGGCCGGGGCAGCCAGTCTGTGGGTCGGTGACCGGCTGCTTTCGCCGGTCGCGCCCGTCGTCTCCTATCCCGGGTACGACACCATGCCCGAGGAGTTCCACACCGCCCAGGACCCGTTCACCGCGCTGGCCGTCGCCGCCGCCGTGACCGAGACCGCGATCCTCGGCTCCAGCACCATCAACGCCACCCAGTACCAGCCCGCGAACTTCGCGCGGATGCTCACCAGCATCGACGTCGCCAGCAACGGACGGCTGCTGCCCGGCCTCGGCATCGGCTGGTCGCCCGACGAGTACACCGCCATCGGGATCCCGATGAGCGAACGCGGGAAGCGGCTGGACGACCTGCTCGACCTGCTCGAGACCTGGTGGACTCGCGACGTGGTCGCGCACGACGGGGTCGGGTACGCCATCGCCGAGTCCCACGTCGACCTCAAGCCGGTGCGCAAGCCGCCGGTGCACCTGGCCGGGTTCGGCGAGAAGTCGCTGCGCCGCGTCGCCGAGCGAGCCGACGGCTGGCTGCCCGTCTGGTCGGTCCCCGAGCAGTTCCCCGCGGACGTGCTCACCTCGACCCTGGCCAAGATCCGGGCCGACGCCGAACGCGCCGGGCGCGACCCGAAGGCCATCGGCGCGGCGCTGCGCGTGAACGCCGCCCCGGGCACGGAACCGGAGCTGATCGCCGAGTCGGTGACGAAGATCGTCGCGGCCCTCGAGCCGGACCACACCTTCGTCGACATCGCCTACCTGACGAGCAGCGTGGACGAGCACCTCGACCTCACCGGCAAGCTGCTGGACCTGGTCGCCAAGGGCTGATCGGCACCGCGTCGCACTGTCCGGGCGGTGGTGGCCCGGACAGTGCGATACTGCGGGGTGTGCGCACAAAAGGGAAAGACGACAAGGTGATCCGCCTGGTGATCGTCGACGACGAGCCGATGGTGCTCGCGCACCTGCGTACGGTGCTGACCTCCGCCGGGGACATCGACATCGTCGGGCAGGCGCAGGACGGCGCCGAAGCCGTCGAGGCCGCGGGACGCTTCCGGCCCGACGTCATGCTGATGGACCTGCGGATGCCCGGGGTGGACGGGCTGACCGCGATCGAGCGCATCGTCAAGCTCCCGAACCCGCCGTCGGTCGTGGCGCTCACGACGTTCGACACCGACAGCTACGTCCTCAAGGCGCTGCGGGCCGGCGCCTCGGGCTTCCTGCTGAAGTCGACGCCGCCGGAGGACCTGATCGGGCTGGTACGGGTGGCCGCCGACGGCCACACGGTGCTGTCCAAGGAAGCCGCGCGCCGGATGGTCACCGCGTCGGCCGGGGAGCACGAGCGTTCGCAGGAGGCGCGGGAGCGCACTGCCGACCTCACCGACCGGGAGCTGGACATGCTGGTCTGCCTCGGCGAGGGCATGTCGAACGCGGCCATCGCGGCGAAGCTGCACCTGTCCGAGGCCACGGTGAAGAGCTACGTCTCGCGGATGCTGACCAAGCTCGGCTGCGCCAACCGCACCCAGGCCGGCCTGCTGGCCCACGAAGCCGGTCTCGCCGGCTGACTGCACGCCGGCTGACTAGACGCTGCTGCGCGCTCCGAAGCCCCAGGCGCCGAAGACCTCCGCCAGCTCCGCGCGTCCCGAAATACCCAGCTTCCGGTAGCAGTTCGTCAGGTGCTTCTCGACCGCGCGCCGGGTCACGTTGATCTCGGCCGCGATCTCGCCGTTGGTCAGGCCGTCGAGGGCGAACCCGACCACCCGGCCCTCCGCCTCGCTGAGCGCCGCCGACGGCCCGGCCGGCGTGCCCGGCCCGGTCGTCTCCTCGGCCGTGCGGCAGGTGAGCCACGGCGCGCCGCAGCCCTCGGCGAGGCGGTAGGCCTCGCGGAACCGGTCCGCCGCCCCCGCTTTCCCGGCGTCGCGCAGCAGCGCGCCCTCCGCCAGCAGCGCGCGGACCAGCTCCAGCCGGTCCCCCGACGCCCGGGACGTCGCGATCGACTCCGCCAGCAAGCCGTCGGTGTCCCCGGCCCCCGAGGACAGCGACGCCTTGATCCGCAGCGCGCGGCCGAGCGGTGCCGGCGCGCCCCAGCTCCGCGCCCACCGGACCTCGTCGTCGATCAGCTCGCCGGCCGAGACCGGGTCGCCGAGCCGGCGTTGGAGCCAGGCGCTCCACGTCCGCCACGGGAACAGCGCCGGGTTCCGCCAGCCCGCCCGGTGCAGGGCCGCGCCGCAGTCGAGGAACCGCGCCAGGGCGCCCCGGGGGTCCTCGACCGCCGTCGCCGCGCCGCGCAGCATCAGCAGCGCGGCCCGGATGTGCAGGCCGGCGCGCCCGAGCGCGTGCTCGTCGTAGTGCTCGACCAGCGTCGTGGCGAGCCGCTCGTCCCGGGTGACCACCGCGATCGCCACCAGGGCCATCACCAGCGACTCGGGTGCTTCGCCCAGGTTCCCGCCGATCAGCTCGTAGGCCTCCCAGGCCGTGGCCCGCGCGCGGGTGAGCTGCCCGGTCTGGGCCAGCACGGCCCCGCGGGCGGCGATCAACGACGCGGGCCGCGCCGGGCGGCCGCGGACCGGTTCGCCCACCGCGCTCTCCAGCCACGCCGACGTCGGGCCGAGCGCGCCCGCGGTGAGCGCGGAGATGATCAGCAGCGGCGCGGTGCCCGCGAACTCCGCGGACGACGCGGGGGCGCAGCGCAGCAGCCGGTCGGTCAGCTCCGCCACGGTCGCCGCGGGCATCCCGGCGCTCAGCGTGGCCGCGTGCAGCAGGACCGCGAGCAGCTCGCGTTCGGCGAGGGTGGCGATCGGCGGCTCCGGGCCCAGCTCGCGAAGGCGGTCGACCGCCCCGGCGAGCAGCGTGGGGTCTTCGCAGCGGGTGAGCCGGATCCGCGCCTCCAGGCGCAGTCCCGCCTGGGCACCGGCGTCCTCCGGGGTGACGCGGGCGACGAGGACGGCGGCCTCCGGGCGGAGGAACGCCGAGAGCGGCAGCAGGGTGACGGCCTCGGCCCGTTCGCGCGGCGTCGGCAGCAGCCCGATCGCCTGCGTGAGGTGCCGGATCGCGGCGGAGACGTCGAAAGCGGCTTCGGTGAGAGCCAGGTCCACCAGCCGCCAGCCGCGCTCCGGGCCGTCGGGCGGCAGGTCGAGCAGGGCGCGGCGCAGGTACCGCGCCGCCGTCTCGGGCTCCCCGCGCCGGGTCGCGGCGTCGGCGGCCGTGCGCAGTTCCTCCGGCATCCACGGCGCCGGCGACGGCGCGGGCACCTCGAGCAGCTGGGCCGCGACCGTCTCGGCGGCGAACCCGGCTTCGTGGAACACGGTCGCCGCGCGCACCCGCAGCCGCAGGTCCTCCTGCGCGGTCATCGACGTCTCGATCGCGGTCCGCAGCACGGGCGCGGCGAACCGCGGCGGGCACGCCGGAGCGAGGACCCCCAGGCGTTCCAAGGACCGCACGGCCTCCGCGACGGCGACCGAGTCGGCGCCGGTGAGGTGTTCGACCAGCCATGGTTGGGCGTGCTCGCCGAGCACGGCGATCGCCCGGGCGCAGTCGCCCACCTGCGCGGGCAGCACGGCGAGCTGGGCGGACAGCCGTTCCCCGAGCACCGACGGCCCGGCGCGGCGCACGACTTCGGTGAGGTACAAGGGATTTCCGGCACTCGCCGCGTGGCAGGCGGCGACGACGCGCGGGTCGCCGGCCCGGCCGTCGGACATCGTGCGCAGCACCTCCGCGACGCCGTCCTCCGACAGGTTTCCGGGCCGGATCCGGGTTTTCGCCAGCTCCCACAGCTCGCGGATCGCGGGCCGGTCGGCGCCCGGGTCGCCCTCGCGGACCGTGACGACGAGCGCGCAGGGCAGGTCGTGGATCCGCCGGGCGCACTGCCGCAGCCAGGTCAGCGACTGCCGGTCGGCGACGTGCAGGTCGTCGACGAGCACGGCGAGCGGCCGGTCGGCGCTGATCGCGGCGAGCAGGCCGACCAGCCCGTGCGCGGTCAGCACATCGTTGTGCTCACCCGGTTCCCACCCCGGCCACCCCGGGGCACCGGGGAACAGCCACCGCGCCGCGCCGGCGGTCCCGGCGAACCAGCGGTCGGCAGCACCCGCGTCCGCCTCGGCGACCAGCGGCTCGAGCACCTGACAGGCGATCCCGAAGTCGAAGTCCTGTTCGGTCCGGCTCGCCGCCGCGGTGAGCACCCGCGGGCCACCGGGGTCCGCTTCCGCCGACCGGAGGATTTCCTTGAGCAGGGCGGTTTTTCCCACGCCGAGCTGGCCGGTGACCACCGTGACCGAGCCATCCCCCGCCCCGGCGGCGGCGATCGCGTCGAGCAGCCGACGCAGTTCGGGCTCACGTTCCGCCAGCGCCACGGTCAGCCCTCCTCGCCGGTGGTGGCGAGCTGCCGCCGACGGTCGACGCCGGACTTGCGGTCGACGTCGGCCTGGCCGCTGCCCGCGAGCGCTTCGGCGAGCTGCCGCCTGCCGTCGATGCCCCGGGCTCGGTCGGCGCTGCTCAGGTGCCGCACCCGGCCGCCGGCCACATCCCTCCCACGGTCCCGCAACGCCACGGCTACCCCTCCTCGCCGGTGGTGGCGAACTGCCGCCGACCGATGATGCCGGACTTGCGGTCGACGTCGGCCTCGCCGCCGCTCGCGAGCGCTTCGGCGAGCTGCCGCCTGCCGTCGATGCCCCGGGCTCGGTCGGCGCTGCTCAGATACCGTGCCCGCCCGCCGGCCACATCACTCCCACGTCCCCGCAACGCCACGGCTACCCCTCCTCGCCGCTGCCCGCGAGCGCCTCGGCGAGCTGCCCCCGGCCGTCGATGCCCAGCTTGCGGTAGACGTTCGTCAAGTGCAGCTCGACCGTTCGGCGGGTCACCGCCAGCTCCACCGCGATCCCGGCGTTCGACGTTCCCGCCGCGGCCAGCTTCGCCACCCGGCGCTGGGCCTCGGAAAGCCCACCCTCCGCCACCGGCCGGCCGGTCAGCTCCCGCAGCCGTCCGACGATGGGCCGCCAGCGGTAGCGCGCCGCCAGCGTGCTCGCCTCCGCGAGGTGGTCCGCGGCGCCGCCGGCCGCCGCCAGCTCGACCAGTGCCGTCGCGTGGCGCAGGTGGCTGCCGCTGCCGCGCAGCAACTCCACGGCCTGCCCGAGGTGCCCGGCGTGGCCGGGGTCGCCGGGGCCGAGGGTGAGCGCGGCGGCCAGGTGCGCGCCGCCGACCGCGGCCGGTGTTCCCCATGCCGTCGCGGCGGCCAGCTCTTCGGCGAGCAGCAGCCGGGCGGCTTCCCGCTCGCCGGCGGCCACCAGGCACTTCGCCGCGGCCGATCGCCAGGGCAGGACTTCGGGGTTTTCCCAGCCCCGGGCGGACAGGCGGCGGCCGCACTCGCGCAGCGGGGCGAGTGCCTCGCCGGGCCGGTCCTCGCCGAGCAGCACCGCGCCCTGGGCGTACAACAGGAACGCGCTGCCGAGCCCGGGTCCCGGCTCGACGGCGTCGCGTTCGAGCGCCTGCCGCGCGAGGTCGGCGCGGCCGGCTTCGAGGTGCACCCGCGCTTCGGTCGCGATCACCCGGCTGCGCAGCATCGAGTGCCAGTGCCGCGGCGGCACCAGCTCGTGCGCGGCGGCCAGGTCTGCCGCCGCCGCGTCGAGGGTCCCCACCGCGAGGTGCCGTTCGGCCCGCTCGGCCAGTGCGCGGGCGATCAGCGTCCGGGAACGCCGCCGGCGCGCCCGCGCGAGCACGTCTTCGCCGTGGGTCTCCGCTTCGGTGAGGTCCCCGGTGAGCACCAGCGCGCGGACCGCGGCGGCGCGCGCGGTCAGCGACGTCACCTCCGCCATCGGCTGAGCCAGCGCGGCGCGCGCGAGCCCGCGCACCCGGGCGGGACGCACGCCACGCCGGGCGAGCAGCACCGCGGCCACAGCCGCCTGCGCCGGGTCCGAAGGCCGTTCGGGCAGCGGCGGCATGCCGTAGCCGCCGACGGTCGACCGGTCCTGCGGGTCGCCGTCGGCCAGCCAGTACAGGGCGAGGAGGGTGGCGCGTTCGGCCGCCGAGACGTCCGGGCGGCGGAACGCGGCGATGAGCGTGCGCTCGTTCAGCCCGCCCCGCGCGTTGAGCAGGTCCGCGGCCAGCAGCCGATGGCCGCCGAGCCCGGAACCGTCCACTTCGGACAGTACCTGGGCCAGGTGGCGGTCGCCCGCGTCCTGGTCCAGCAGCAGTTCCGCGGCACCGAGGTCGAGGAGCACGGCCGCGCGCCGCGCCGGTGCGAGGGGTTCCCGCAGGGCGCGCTTAAGCGACGCCGTCGTCTGCCCGTCGGGGCCGTCGCCCTGGCCCAGCCGGGCGGCCGCGCACAGCACCTCCACCACCCAGGGTTCGCCGATCACCCGGGTCCGGCGCAGGATCGCCGCGACGGCCGCGTTCGCGACGCCGTGTTCGTAGCCCAGCTTCGCCGCGCGGGTGAAGAAAGCGTCGCGCTCGCTCCCGGTCATCCGGCCCAGCACCCGCTGGCCGGCGTCCGGTTCGGTCAGCCCACCGTCCGCGGTGACCAGGCCGAGCGCGCGCAGCCGCGCGAGTTCGCCGCCCAGCCGCTCCGGCGGGCATCCGGCGAGCTCGGCCAGCAGCCGCGGGCCGAAGCCGTCCTGGCACACCGCGACCGCGCGCAGCACCGCGGTGAGCTCGGCGGGCAGGACGTCGACCAGGCGCAGCAGGCGTTCCCCGGCGATCCGGGTGAACAGCGCCGCCCGTTCCCGCGCGAAGCCGGGTTCCATGCGCAGCCGGTTCAGTCCTTCGGCGAGCACCGCCGGGTTCCCGCCGCTGCCGCGCACGGCGTGCTCGACCAGCCGCTCGTCGGCCGCCGCGCCCAGCCGTTCGCGCACCAGGCCGGCCACCGCGGCGTCGCCGAGCGGGCGCAGCCGGATCGCGTGCGCGGCGGCCGCGCGGGGCCGCCAGGTGTCCAGCCCGCCGGTCTGGCCGACGACCAGCAGCACGGGAACCTCGCGCGGGAGCCCGGAAAGCGCGTGCAGCCACGCCCGGGACGCGGCGTCGGCCCAGTGCAGGTCGTCGACGGCGAGCACGAGCGGCCGTCCGTCGACCGCGGCGGCCAGCTCGCGGCACAGCCCGGCGAGGACGCGCGCACCGCCGCCGTCCCCCGCCGCGGCCGCGGGGAGCGGGCTGCCGAGCGCGGTGAAGACCTGGTGCAGCACGGTG
Source organism: Amycolatopsis sp. NPDC005961 (assembly GCF_040629235.1). Taxonomy (NCBI): domain Bacteria; kingdom Bacillati; phylum Actinomycetota; class Actinomycetes; order Pseudonocardiales; family Pseudonocardiaceae; genus Amycolatopsis; species Amycolatopsis sp. NPDC005961. The sequence continues at coordinate 342,682 of NZ_JBEXVF010000001.1, forward strand.
AAGGGCCGGGTGCCGTCGGACGGGCAGCACGGCACGTGGGCGACGCGCAGCCGCGCCTGACGGGCGGTCGCCGCGACGGACGCCAGCAGCGCGCTGCGGCCGGCCCCGGGCGCGCCGGTGACCGTCACGACCGCCGGACGTCCTTCGCGCACGTCGTGGACCAGCGCGGCCAGCAGCGCGGACTCCTCGTCCCGCTCGACCAGCCGTGGCCCGGGCACGCCGCGCTGCGGTGGCACACCGGCCGCCTCGGGGGGCGTCCGCCCGGTGCGCGCCGGAGCGTCTTCGCTACCCGGCGAGCCCATGGGTCCTCTTCGGTGCCCCGGCGGCGGCCGAGCCCGCGCTCGCCCGCAGCGCGTCGGCCAGTTCGGCCCGGCTGTCGACGGCCAGCTTCCGGTAGACGTTGGTCAGGTGCAGCTCGACGGTCCGCGGCGAGACGAACAGGGTGCCGGCGACGTCGCGGTTGCTCGCCCCGCCGGCGACCAGCTCGGCCACTTCGCGTTCGCGCTGGGTCAGCACGTCGGCGCGGGGCTTCCGCAGCCGTCCGCCCGACTCCTCGAGCAGCTCCCGGGCGAGCTCGCCGATCGAGCACCACCCCGAGCAGGCGGACAGCATCGCGGCCTGACGCAGGTGCTGGCGCGCGGCCTTGCGGTCGCCGGTGCACGTCAAAGCCTTGCCCAGCAAGTACTCCGTCCGCGCGTACTCGACCCGGCACGGCGAGGCCGCCAGTACCCGGCCCGCCTCCGCCAGCAGCTCCACCGCCCGCGTCCCGGACGCGACCACGCCGCGGGCGGCCAGCACCAGGCCGCGGGCCGTCGCCGTCGGCCACCCCTCGGCGAGCTCCTGCCCGCGTTCGGCGTACGCAGCCGCTTCGCGGTGCCGGCCCTGCCGGGCGAGCAGCAGCGTGGCGGCGTACCACCACGGCGCGAACACCGGGTTGCCGACGCCGGCCTCGTCCTGCCGCCGGCCGGATTCGAGCAGCAGCTCCAGCGCACCGTCCACATCGGAGCGCAGTGCCCGGGCCCCGGCCAGGCCGAGCAGCCAGAGGTGGTGCTCCGCCGGCGCGGCGGCCAGCTCGTCCGGGCGGGCCGCGCGCAGCAGCGCTTCCGCGGCGGCCGGTTCGCCGTCGTCGCACAGGGCGGTCGCCAGCGCGGTGCGGACCTCGAGCCCCAGGCGCTGTCCCGCGCTCGCCAGCGCCGCGACGCGGATGTCGGCGAGCGCGCCGTCGCGGTCGCCGCTCTCCCGCAGCGCGCGGTAGCGGGCGGCCAGCGCCCGGCCGAGCCCGGCCCGGTCGCCGCGCACCGCGGCCTCGGCCACCGCGCGGTCGAGCGCTCGCAAGGCGTTCGGCGCGTCGTCGACCAGCCGCAGGGTCCGCGCGGCGGCGAGCAGGTCGTCGCTCGACGCGGCCGCCACCGGCAGCCGGACGACGGCGCGGGCGCAGGCCGCGGCGACCTCGCTGCCGCGGCCGGCCAGCGCGAGGACGGCGGAGCGGTCCGCCAGGTCCCGGGCGCCGGGGTGGCGGGCCGCGGCCGTTCGGGGGGACCGAGGCTGCGTCCTGCGGGTAGCGGCGGTAGTACGCGGTGTTCTTGCGGTGCACGCGCGGATA